>CAZSEH010000072.1:0-18690 GCA_964605835.1 uncultured Opitutaceae bacterium | reverse complement strand
CTGAACAACGGGAGCGGGGTGGCGCTCGTCGAGGTGTACGACTACGACTCGTATGCCGCAACGCCCGCCTCGCGCCTGATCAACATCTCGTCCCGCGCCGTGGTGGGAACGGGCGCCAAGTCGCTTGTCGCCGGATTCTATGTCATAGGCGGCACCTCCCAAACCCTGCTGATCCGGGCGGTGGGTCCGGGTCTGGCAGGCACTCCGGCCTATAGCGGCCTGACCCTGGCCAAGCCCACGCTGACCCTTTTCGATTCAGCAGGAAACACAATCGCAACCAACATCGGGTGGAGCAATTCCACCACCGCGGGCAACTCGACTGTGGCGGCCGGGATCCTGCCGGCATCCACGGCGATCATGAACAGCGTCTACGCCAGCGCCATTGCCGCAGGTTCCAACGACTGCGCGATGGTCGTGACGCTTCCGACGGGGGGCAGCGCCGCGGGTTACACCGCCCAGGTTAGCAGCGCCGACTCCACGACAGGCCTCGCCCTCGTCGAAGTCTACAACGTCCCGTAACGTTGAGGCAAAACGCCGGCGCGCCGGCTAAGGATAAGCCGATTCGCGCACCCGAGCCAGCAGCCTGCGCGCGGGCTCCAGCGATGGCTGCAGCCGCAAGGCCTCCTCCAGGTGCGCCACCGCCTCCCCGGCGCGGCCCGGGGCCATGAGGAGGGCCACGGCGAGGTCCAGATGGACCTCCGCCGCAGCAGGGCGGATCCGCAGCGCCGCCTTTAGCTGGGCGACCGAGTCCTCCAAGCGCCCGGGCTCCTTGAAAAGCGCGCGGCCAAGGTTCCAGTGAATCAGGAAATCGTTCGGTCGCATCCGCAGCGCCTCCTCCAAATGGGGGATTGCCTCGGACGGCCTTCCGTCGCGAATAAGGATGATTCCAAGGTTGCTTTGCCCCTCGAAATATCTTGGCCGCAGCCGCAGCGCCTCCTCATACTGGGCGATCGCCTCGTCCAATCTGCCCGGCACCAGCGACAGGGCATTGCCAAGGTTGTCGTGCGCCTCGGGATAATCCGGCTTCAGGCGCAGGGCCTCCTGAAACTCGGCTATGGCCTCCGCCGCACGGCCCGGAAGCCGCAGACAAAGGTGGCCCAAATTGTAGTGCCCCTCGGCAAGGTCCGGTTTGCCCGCGATCGCCGCGCGGTATTCCGCCTCCGCCTCACGGTAGCGGGCCGTGCGCTCGAATTCGATGCCCAGATTGTTGTGGGCCAGAAAACAGGCCGGATTGTCCCGGATCGTCGCGGTGTAAAGCGCCGTCAGGTCCCGGTAGTTTGCGCTCTGCCCGCGGCTGAGAAGGGCGAGGACGGCCACCACCACTCCGCAGAGGCTCCATCCGAAGACCCGGACGACCGGCGGTCGGCGGGGGAGCCACGCCGCGGCGCAGGCCGCGCACGTCGCGATCACTCCGAGGCTCGCCAGGTACTGAAAATGATCGGCCGTGTACGAGTAGAGAAACGGGTAAACGTTGAAGAATCCGAGGGCGGGAAAGAGCGAGCCCGTAAAAAACAGCCAGCCGGCCAGCGGTCCCCGTGACCGGCCGCGCCACCACCAAAGAAACGTAGTCAACGCCAGTGCGGCGGCCATATACCCCGCCCATCCCGCCGCTGCGGATTTCACGTCCCATCGCGGGTAGATGAACACAAGCCGGGCCGGCCAGAAAAGTTTTCCCAGGTAAAACCAGAGGATGCGCCCGGAAAGCAGGAAGCGCTGCGCCAGCGTCAGCTCAAAATCCGGTCCAACCGCGCCATTGTACCGGCGCTCCACCCAGGCGGTGAAAAGCCCGCTGCCAATCGCCAGGGCAAACCAGGGAAGGAGGCAAACGACATCGCGCCGCCAAGACAGCCGGCCCCGCTGCAACCATAGGGCGACAAGCAGTGCGGCAGGCAGGGTTGCGCTCACGGACTTGGTCAGAATGGCCAGGACAAACAGGGCCGAGGCCAGCGCGTAGGCCCGTGCGGCCGGGGCGTGGCCGCGCTCACGGTCGAAACGCAGGTATGTCAGCATCGACCCCAGGTAGAACACCAACGAGAGGGTGTTCTTCTGCTCCGAAATCCACGCGACAGACTCCACGCAGACCGGGTGGACCACGAAGATTGTTCCGGCCAGGACAGCACCGGGAATGTTGAGCCGCCGCAGAACCAGGACCATGAGGCAGGCGCAGGCGACATGCAGCGCAAGATTGGCCAGATGGTAGCCCAGGGTCGCGTCGCCCCACAACCGGTGCTCGAACCAAAATGCGCTGTGGAGGGCTGGATAATACTGCTGGGTGGCGTGCAGGTCGAACCAGATGCGCGCCAATCCGGCCCCGGATTGGAGGTCCGGGCGCGTGACGTGGGCCTGGTCGTCCCATACGAGGCCACCCCGCAGGGCGGGCCAATAGCACCAAAGGGCCAGGCCCGCAAACAGGGCACCCACGTGCCATGGCCGGATGCGAAGGGCGCCGGGCGCGCTTTGGAGCCGCATGGCGCCCGATTTATCCGGCGCGACGCGGTTCGATCAACACCAATCTCACGGGACAGCCTCCGAATGATCAGAACCGGAAGGTCGCCCCCCACTTCAGGGTGATCGTGCTCGTGAGCCGCGTCGCCTTCCATCCGGCAAACTGGTAGCCCTGGTCGACGACGAAAAAGATGTCGCAGCCGGGCCGGTAGGTCCACCGGACACGGCTGTTCATCCCGAGGTTGTCGGAGATGTCGTCGTACTGCGCGATTGTGCTCCACGTCAGATCCGGCGTGGCGGCCAGGGTCAGCTGGGCGCTGCCTATGCGCACATCGAACCGGCCCTGCGGCAGCTTGAACTGCTGCACCTCATAAGAGAGGTTGGCCGTCACGAATCGCGAAGGCCGCCAGTCGAGGGTGCCTTTGTAATCGCGGCTCGTTCCCGTGTAGAAATGCCCCGCGTCCAGAGCCACGCTTGCGCTCAGCGGCCTCGCGCTGCTCGTCATGATCATCGGCTTGACGTGGCCGTGGGGATAGTCGCCGGTCGGGACCACGATCCCCGGCACGATCGCAAAGGGCGAATCGAGCGTGTCGCGGTGCAGGGTGTAGCTGAAGAAGAAGTGGTCGCCGGCAGCGTCCGCCAGATTGACCCTGGGCAGGTCGTCGTCCTCCGAGACAATGCGGTTTCCCAGGTCGGTGGTGACATAGGGCCGCAGATCGATCTGGACGCTGCGAATCCATTCCGTGTTCGGGCGCCAGACATAGCCCGCATGCGCGACAATCTCGTTGGTCCCGCTCCTCTCAATGAAACCGAGGGCCGGATTGAAATCCTCTCCGATCCGCTGGTAGCTCAATCGCGCTATGAACGGCTCGTTCGGGTACTCGATGTCCCCGCCGTAGGCCGTGTCGCTGCCGGCTTCGCCCGTCGATGAGCTGCCGAGCAGCCAGAAATGCCCGACGAGCTGCTTCCCGTCGGGCAGCCGGTTGTTCAGGTAGTTGAAATCCGGCCCCGCCATGGCGTTGTCACCCGGCGACAACGGGTTGCCGTGCGTCACCAGGAGGCCGGCGTTCGATTCGTCCAGCACCAGGGTGGATACGCGCCCGACAAAGAGGTTCTTCGAGCCGATCCGGCTGCCGCTGCCGGCATCGGTGTAAGCGTCCTGCTGCACGTCGAGCAGGGCCACGCTTGTGTCGCCAATGCGGCCCGTGAGCCTCCCGCCGGCGAGGATGTTCACGGGCTGACCGCTCGCGCCGAGCCCGATGTTTCGCGAATAGTACGGCGAGAGCGACTCACTGGGGCTGCCGAACGTGAACAGCGAGGAATCCTGCAGGAAGAAATCGCGCTTTTCCGGGTAGAACTGTGGGTAAGGGGTCAGGTTCACGACCCGCTGGTCCACCTCGGCCTCAGCAAAATCAGTGTGGATCGTCGCGTTGGCGGTCAGCGAAGGAGTGATGCGGTCAGTCAGGTCAAAACCCGGCTTGATTCTCCACGCCGGACCGCCGGCCCCCACGTTGTCGAGATACCCGACGCTGGCAAAGGGCTTCAGCTCGAGTCCCACGCCGTGGCGCTCGACATGCAGACCGCGCAGCTCGCCGAAATCCGCGAGGGAATCCATCCACTTTGCCCGGGCCAGAGAGGTCCAGCGCACGATCTCCTGCTTGCGTCGAATGACGCGCTCGATGTTGAAGCCCCAGCGGTCGTGTCCGGGGTCGAACGAAAGGCTGGAGAAAGGGATGACGATTTCCGCCGTCCAGCCCTGCGCGTCAACGCGTGCGCGGGCACTCCACACCGCGTCCCAGAGCGGGTCCTCGTCGTTGAAATTCTCGATCAGGCCCTCGGTGCGCGCTCCCGCGGGGTTGATGGCGAAAAAATAGCCGTCGCGCTGACGGTCGAATGTGTCAAAGGCGATTTTGACGGTATCATCAGACTGGAAAAAGGTGTCGTGCTGCATCTGCTTCGCGATGATCTTGGCCGGCTCCCTGTCGAAGCAGCGCACGCCGATATAGAGGTTTTCGCGGTCGTAGACGATGCGCACTTCCGTCCGCTCGGTCGGCGCCGCCCCTTCGACCGGCAGGACCTGGGTGAAATTCGCAAGGGCCTGGGCCGTCTGCCAGCAGGGATCATCCAGCTTACCGTCGATCACCGGCGGTTGCGCCACAGCCTGCGCCTGGATGAAGGGTCTTGGTCCCTGCCCCGCCGCCGAGACGGTCTGAAGAAGAGGTGCGAACAGGACAAAAGCCCCGATGAAGACCCCGCCGCAGGTCCTGCGCGAGACAGCCGGCCGGGTGCGCACGACCGATCCGGTCGCCTGACCGATCGTAAGCACCTGCAAGTCTTTGGTCATGGGCCTTTTTGCCAGAGAGGACATGAATGATGCCCTTGGGAAGCGCGAACCCGGGCCCAATGGACACTATGACGGCCGAAGCGACCGGCTATGAAAAATTGTACTTGGCCATGAACCCGAAGCCGGACCGTCGTCGGATGATTTTCCCAATCCCTTCCGGCCGAGGCCGGCGGAAATTAGTGCTCCTTCGCGGGCGCGGCTGCGTCTTTCCTCATGATACCCCGAATCCCAGACCAACCATGAATCAATACCCCCTCATCCGAGTGGCCGTGGCCCTTTGCGCGTGCACCTTGCTCGCATCCCACGGCTCCGCCCAGGTCGGCCGGCGTTTTCCCTCCGAGAAGAAGCTCGTCATCGATCCGGTGACCGGCACTCCCCTGACCTTTCTCACCTCGGCGGCGGTCGGGGATTCCAAGATCTACCAGACACACCCGGATTGGACCTCGGACGGCCAGTGGGTGATCTTCCGTTCCGGGCGCGTGCCCGGGGGTGTGATGGCCGTCAACGAGGCGTCCGGTGACATCGTGCAGGTGACGGAAAAGGGCTACTTCGGCATGCTCTGCGTCGCGCGCCACTCGATGAACCTCTATCTTCTGCGCGATTTGGGCGCTCCGGCCAGACCGGCCATGGTCCCTCCCCCCGATGCGCCGCCACCCGAAGGCCCCGGCCCCGGCGGACCCGGAGGCCCTCCCCCTGGAGCGAGGAAGAAAGGCGGATTCATGCCCCCGAAGGGACCGTTCCAGGTCATCGAGGTCAACCTGGGCAGGATCTTTGCCGACAGCGCGAAAGGGACCATGGGGCCGTCCGACTCCTATGAGCGCGTGTGCGGCACCCTGCCGCAGGGACTCAGGGCCTACGGCGACATGGGCCTCGATGCCAGCGAGGACTACGTTTACTTCAAGGTCGCGGGCAACGACGTCGGGAAGGACCTGGATGTGAAAAATCCCGTGTTCAGCCAGTACGTCGAATCCGGGACCAATCATGCCAAGGCCTTTGGCCCAAGGGGCATGGGCGGCGGCCCGACCGGCCTCGCCTCGATGAATCTGAAGACAGGCGAGGTCAGGAAGGTCGTCGATGTGCCATTCAATATCGGGCACGTGCAGACCAATCCGTGGGTTCCGAGGGAGATCATCTTCTGCTGGGAGACCGGCGGCAAGGCGCCCCAGCGCACCTGGGTTGTGATGGCCGACGGCACGGGACTGCGACCGCTCTTCCCCGAGGCGGACTTCGACTGGGTCACCCACGAGGCCGCCATCACCAAGGATGAGGTCGCCATCGCAATCCTCGCCCACCGCCATCCGGGCCTCCCGCCGGACGCCCCCTGGGGCAACCAGGCGAGCACCGGTGAGCACCCGAGTGGCGTCGGCATCGTCAACCTTCGCACGCACGAAATGCGCATCATCGGCCAGGTGCCGATCGGCGATCCCGGCCACTCGATCTGGCACGTGAACGGCTCAGCCGACGGCCGCTGGGCAGCCGCCGACGATTTTCAGTACCGGCTGTGGGTCATCGACCGCCACACCGGCG
Organism: uncultured Opitutaceae bacterium; assembly: GCA_964605835.1. Lineage (GTDB taxonomy): Bacteria > Verrucomicrobiota > Verrucomicrobiia > Opitutales > Opitutaceae > Palsa-1447. The sequence continues at coordinate 12,374 of CAZSEH010000072.1, read as the reverse complement.
AAATGCTCCTGCTTGCGAGCATGAAGCGGACGGTGGCAACGGGAATGCCGGCGGACCATATCCATCCCACCTTCAGCGCGGACGGAACCAAGATCGAGATCCAGTCGGCCATGATCTCTCCCAACGGCCACTCGCTGAACATCGTCGTCGTGCCGATGCCGCGCAGCTGGATTGCGCGCAATTACGGCGAGCGCGCGCCGGAGTGACGATTCCGTTTGGATCGACAACAGGCGCCGATTCAGCCAGCATCAACCGACGAGCCGGCCCGGGCCGGCTCGGCAGGAAAGCCACGAACTGTTACCCCCAAGCCAGCAAAGGACACCCCCATGCCTGCTCGATTCAAGCTGCGAACGATCGCAATGAGAACCTGTCTGTGGATGCTCACGGCAGCCGGCCTCGCCGCCGCGCCGCTCCCAGCAATCAGAGTCGCGGACAATCACCGCTTTTTCGTCAAGGCCGACGGGACGCCGTTCTTCTGGCTCGGCGACACGGCCTGGAGCATCTTCAATCACCCCACCCCCGCGGAGGTCGATGTCTATCTCGACGATCGCGCGGCCAAGGGGTTCACGGTGATTCAGGGCGTTATGGCGCTCTGGGACTACAGCTACCGGGCCAATCCCGACGGCCAGATGCCCTTCGGCCTTCTTCCCGTCCAGGCCGGTGACGCCAATTCACGGCCAGGTCCCGCCGGCAGGCCTCCTTTCCGGAGGGCAGACCTTGGCCAAATCAACGAGGCCTTCTACAAGAATGCAGACGCGATCGTCGACAAGGCCGAGGCCCGCGGTCTGTACATGGCCATACTACCCTTCTGGGTCAAAAACGCAGGGAACATGCTCTCCACCGGAGAAAATCCGCAAAAGATAAAGGCATACTGCCGGTTCCTGGCCCGCCGGTACGCCGCGCGGCACGTATTCTGGGTCCTTGGAGGCGACGCCGGCGCCCTGGATACCAGGGTTCAACAGGTGACCGACATGATGGCCGAGGGCCTGCTCGAAGGCGCAAAGGACGCCGGCGTGGACCAGATCCTGATCAGCTATCACCCCACCGGCCGGGAAAGCTCCTCTTTCTGGTACCATGACCGTCCCTGGCTCTCGTATAATTCGATCCAATCGGGACATTCCATAGAGACTTCGAATTTCCGGCTCGTTGGGGACGATTACGCCAGGACACCCGTCAAGCCGACCCTGGACATGGAGCCGGGCTACGAGAACATCACGAATAACCTCATCCGCGACAAGCCCGATGCCCCCCGCATCAAGGCCGACGACGTGCGCCGCTCGGCGTATCTGGCGGTGTTCGCCGGCGCCGCCGGCCACACCTACGGAAATGGCGAAGTCTATGAATTCTGGTCGCCCGAACAGGGTGTCGAGGCACCCGGCTGGGCGGCCAAGCTTCCCTTCCGCCAGTCGCTCAAGCTTCCCGGCTCCGGCCAGATGCAGTACCTGCGATACCTGATCGAGTCGCGTCCGCAGCTGTTGCGGGAGCCGAATTCCTCGATGATCCTCGGCGAGATTGGCGACAAGGCGACCGAGCGCACCTGCGCCATGCGGGCCTCCGACGGCAGCTACGCCTTCGTATACACGCAGCAGGGCAAGCCGGTCGCCGTCGCCCTGGAATCGATCACCGGATCGGTGATCAAGGCATGGTGGTATGATCCCCGCACGGGCAAGGCCCAGGCGATCGAAACCATCACGCGGTCGATGGATGGGGCGCCGGGACCGAACCGGATTCGCATGCGCAAGTTCACGCCGCCAGCCGGGGGCCAGGACTGGGTCCTCGTCCTCGACGATGCCTTGAAAAACTATCCTGAACCCGGGGCCCGGCCCCCATCGACGGACCGGTGACGCGGAGCGGGCTGCAGCCACCCGGGCCCTGGGCGTCCGTCAGCCGCCTATTCGACCGGCTGAAGCGACCGTTCCAGCTCCTCGACCTGGCGCATGGCGTACGAGGCCACGCTGATCATCCGCTGGTGCGAATAGACCTCCGCGTCGGCGTCCCCCGGGGGAGCGCCCTCGTCAGCGGAATCCAGGGTGTGCATGAAAACCGGACGGGAGGACACAGCCGGCGGCCAGATATGGCGCGCGCCATACCCGTAAGCCCCCAGGGCGTTGAAGTGCATGCCCAAAAGCTTTCACAAAAGCCGCCGGAAATCCAGAACGGAAAAGGGACAGCCCGAATATTTCATGAACACGGGGGAAGATCACACAAAACACCGGAGCAGAAAAAGCCGAAGGCGACTGAAGGTGGCCTATCAGGCCATCGAAGGAGCATGAGGGTTTTTATGCCCGGTATTTTGTGTGAGATCCCTCGTGATTCGTGAAACATTCGGGCTAACCAAGCCCCCCTGTTGAGGGGCCCCGCCGGGCGATTTCGCGCGAACCCTCCCAGACCGGGTCGGCAACGCCCTCGACGGCTTCCGGGATGATGCCGATCTGAACCGCGTAGCGGGCAAGACGGGCCACGCCGCGCAGGCCCGTCTTGCGCGCAAGCCGGGCGCGGACATTGCCGATCGTATGGCTGCTGAGGCCAAGCTTGTCCGAGATCTGCTTTGAACCCAGGCCCTCGGCGATCAGGCGCAGGACGTCCTTCTCGCGTTCGGTGATGCGGATGGTGCGCGGACCCCTCGAATCGCTCCGCACGAGCTGGCGCACCTGCTCGCTCGCAAACCGGCTGAAATAGACCTGCCCCGAGGCCGCGGCCTGCAGCGCCAGGTGAAACTCCTCGAGGGCCGCCGTCTTTTCGACGAATCCGTGGGCCCCTGAAAGGAGCGCCCTTCGGATGATTCCCGGGCGCAGGTGCCCCGAGAAAATGACCACGCGCGTGCGAGGGCACGCCGCCCTGACGCTGGAAATCAATTCGAAACCCGACCCGGACGGCAGGGCAAGGTCAACCACCAGGACGTCCGGCTGCTGCTGGCGGCAAAGCCGCCCCGCCTCGTCGATGTCGCCCGCACCGCCGATCACCCGGTATCCCTCCATGGATTCGACGGCGCCCTTCATCATCTCCCGGATCGCAGCCTGGTCCTCGACGATCAGGATCCGGCGGGATGCGGCGGGCGCGCTCGGAACAGCGGGGATGGCGTTCATGGACTTTTCGTTCGTATCGCGATCCGCGCGCGACCGCTCAAGCCGAATCGCTCAAATAGGGAATACACCCCAACCCCGGGCCGGGTGGTATCAGGCCCTCGGATGCGCCTTGTTGTAGACGTCCCTGAGCCTCGCGACCCCGACGTGCGTGTAGACCTGGGTTGTCGCGAGCCGGGCGTGTCCCAGGAGCTCCTGCACGACGCGCAGATCGGCGCCTCCGTTCAGAAGGTGCGTGGCATAGGCATGCCTCAGCTTGTGGGGCGACATGTCGAGCGGGAGTCCGGCGAGCGCAAGGTAACGCTTCAGCATGAGCTGCACGGCGCGCGGGCCGAGGCGGCGGCCGCTCCGGGTCACAAGGACGGGGTCGGCGGGGCCGCCCTGGGAGAAAAACCCGGCCCTGAACCGCCCGTAGACAGCCAGGGCCGTCCGGCCCAGCGGACAAAGCCGCTCCTTCCTCCCCTTGCCGAGCACCCTCGCAACACCCGTCGATTCGTCGACCGATCCGTGATCGAGCCCGACCAGCTCGCTGACGCGCAGACCCCCGCCGTAAAGCAGCTCCATCGCAAGCCGGTCCCGCCAGGCCGTGAACCCATCGATCGACCCGTTCTCGAGCAGGCGCTGGGGACCCGAAAGCAGGAGAAGCGTCTGTTCTTCCGTCAGGAATTTCGGAAGGCGCTTTTCGAGCTTGGGAAGCGCGGCTCCCGCGAACGGATTGCGCCCGAGGCGGCCCTTGCGCTGCCAGTAGCGGAAAAAGGTGCGAAGGCCCGAGACGTGATTGTGGAGGGTGCGGCGGTCAAAGCGGCGCTGGGCCTCGATGACGAAATCCCTGACCTCCCGGGAGCCAAGCCCGCCGGGTCCGCGCGACCACAGCCCGCAGCCCGAGAGCCAGCGATAAAGGTCCTCAAAGGCCTGCCGGTAGTTGCGCACCGTGTAGGCCGAGCAGCGCCGCTCCATCGAGAGGTGCTCCGCAAAGGGCGTCCACCACTCCGCGACGACCGCGGCGGGAACGGTTTCAAGTGGCTGTTTTTTCGGCACGTTTGCCAAGATCAGCCGTTATCCGGTCCGTGTGCCTGCGCAGGGCCCCCTCGGAATCGAGTCCGCGCTCCCGGGCCGCCGCGGCGAGTTCGAAAAGGCATCGTCCGAGAGATCCGTCATCCAGCTCCCCGGCGATCGCCCGGACCCGCGCCGAGTCGACGATGCCCCCGGCGTCGAGGCCCTTCTTCCGGATCTGCTTCCAGACGGCCTCGGCAAGCATGAGGGCGGGCAGGCGCGGCGGAAGGGGCTTGAACAGCGAATCGCCGGCGACCGGCGGACCGTTCTTCTTCTCCGTGGCCTTGATCCTGTCCCATTGCGCGAGGACCTGGTCCGAGGTCTGCAGGCGATCGGATCCGAAGACGTGCGGGTGGCGCCGGATCAGCTTCTCGTTTATTTCCCGGGCGACATCATCGAAGTTGAAGTGGCCGGCCTCCTCGGCGAGCACAGAGTGGAACACGATCTGGATCAGCACATCGCCCAATTCCTCCCGCATGTGCGGCATGTCCTGCCGGTCTATGGTTTCAAGGAGCTCGCTGCACTCATCGATCAGGCAGCGCGCGAGGCTCTGGTGCGTCTGTTCCTGGTCCCAGGGGCAGCCGTCCTTGCCGCGGAGCCGGGCCATGGTGGCTCTGAGTTCGTCGATCGCGCTCATCAAAAAAGAGCCATACGCTCAAACCCCGGCCCGGAGCAAGAAAACTGATGGCCCATCGGGCCCCAAGGGGGCAACTTGCAGACTGTTGGACGGGTTTGCCCCGAGGGACGGAATCGAGGGGTTGACCCTGACGGACGGACCCGAAGGGTTGACCTTGCCGCTTCCGAGTCCAGCCCGCAGCATCGACGCGATCCATGCCAGAAAACGCGCCGCTTTCTCCAACCGCTACTCGCGCGCTGCTGCAACGCCTCGACCACCGGCCCAGGCACTTCCTCGGCCAGAATTTCCTCGTCGATGGAAACATCGTCCGAAAATCGGTCGCCATGGCTGAAATCCGTCCGGGGGAGGCGGTGGTCGAGGTCGGACCCGGGCTGGGAACCCTGACATCCGCGCTCCTCGGCGCCGGCGCACAGGTGTGGGCCGTCGAAAAGGATCCGGCGCTCCATGCGTTCCTTGCGCAGGAGCTGCTTCCGCGCTTTCCCCAAACGCTCCATCTCCTTCTGGGCGATGCGGTCGAGCATCCCCTTGCGGGCTGGCCCGGATCCGGAGGCAAACAGGCGGCCTTCAAGGTCGTCGCAAATCTTCCCTACGCCATCGCGACACCGTGGCTCGACGCCGTCCTGGAAGGCCCTCTGCCCGGGCAGCTGGTGCTCATGCTCCAGCAGGAAGCCGCCCAGCGCTACACAGCCCAGCCGGGGAGCAAGACGTTCGGCGCAATATCCATTTTCCTGCAGGCTGCGTATGCGGGCGCCCCCGGGCACAAGGTCGCCGCCGCGTGCTTTTATCCCAGCCCGGAGATCGAGTCCCGCCTGCTCAATCTCGTTCGAAAGGCCGAGCCCGTCGTTTTTCCCGAAGCGGCCAAGTCCCTGATCCGCGCCTGCTTTCGGCAGAGACGCAAGCAGATCGGCGCCATCCTCAAGGGACTCCTTCAACGCGATCCCGGAGGATGGCAGGAACAACTCGCCGCCGCGGGACTCTCATCCAGGAGCCGCCCGGAGTCCATTCCGGTCCCGATTTGGATTCAACTTTGCGCAAAGCTTGCAGAGCCGGTTTTGGGGGAGGCCGGTCTCCTGGATTCTCAAGACCCAGCTTGAAAGCGAACTGACAACAGCCTTACTATTAATTCCGCTGAGACCATGCGATTCGCCGCCCTTGCCCCTTTTCTTGCCGTGATGGCCCTCGCCCTTCGCGCCCAGCAAGCCGACCCGGCGGCCCCGCCCGCGGGCGGTCCCGGCCCGGAGGCCGCTGTGCTGCGTGGGACGATCGAAGGCGACAGTTACGTCTCCCCCACCGGCACTTTCAGGGTGCCCATACCGGTGCTTCCCGGGCTGGGGGGCATGATCACGGACACGGGTAACGTCGTCACTTTCCAGGACGAGTTCAACACACACATCAGCATCGCGGCCTTTCCCCAGGACGCCACCCAGCGCTGGCAGCAGTCCGTCATGGGAACCAAGGACTATCTGCAGTATTTCCTGACCACATTCGTCGTGCCGGATTTCGCCCAGTCCTTTCCGAAGATCCAATTGGAAAAGAGCGGGCGCTTCATTCCGAATTTCGACGGGGCCCTCATCGCCTACACCCTGATCCCCGGGGGCTCCATGTTTGCAAGCCGCAGCCCCCGCCTGGTTGACGATGACAAGCCGCCGGTCGCCAAGAGGGGAAACATGCTTTTTGTGAAGAACGGCAACGTTATCGTGATCAGCACCGAACTCGTCGAGCGCGTGACGGAAGGGAGCAGTTACAAGCAGAGCGCGGATCAGGAAAACGACCTGTTGAAGGAGCGCCTGATAGACATCGCGAACCGGATGCGCTTCCTCAAGCCGGCGCCGGGGAAGTGATCCGCCTGCGCGCCGCGATCCTTGCGTGCCGGGCGAACAGCCCGCGGAGAGCCAGGCTCAAGCCGTCCTGGACGGACTGCATTTCCCGGTAGCAGGCGACGTTGGCTGCATCGGGCCTGCAGCGCGTCGATTCGTCGGGTGCGACCACACCCTCCGTGAACTCCGCTATCTTCGCATTTCCCCGCCCGCTCCGCCTCGCCGCGCACCAGGCCGCCTGGAGAGCGGCCCCGAGCGCCGCCCCCTCGTCCTCGACCATTGCGACGACAGGCACGCCAAAGATGTCGGCCATGATTTGGCGCCAGGCCGCCGAACGGGCGCCCCCGCCGGTCACGCGAATCTCTCGCGCGCGGATTCCCAGCGCGGCCAGCCGGCGCAGCCCGTAATTCATGCCGAGGGTCACCCCCTCCATCGCCGCTCGCGCCCAGTACGCCGCGGCAAACGAGCCTTCGTTCAAGCCCATCACGACCCCGGATCCGTCCGGAACATTCGGAGTCCGTTCGCCCGAAAGGTACGGCAGGAGCACCATGCCGCCGCACCCCGCCGGAACCGACGCCGCCGCGGCGTCGAGCGCCGCGTGGTCCATCCCGAAAAGCGCCCGCACGCGCTCGGTGACGGTCGTGACGTTCATCGTGCAAAGAAGCGGGAGCCATGTCCCGGTCGAGGAGCAGAAGGCCGCAATCTCCCCCCGGGGATCCACGACCGGCCGCGAGGCGCACGCGTAAATCGTGCCGCTCGTGCCAAAGCTCGCAGTGACCATCCCCGGCTTCACGTTTCCCGTGCCAATCGCCCCCATCATGTTGTCGCCCCCTCCCGCGCTCACAATGACCCCGGCCGGCAGTCCATAGGCCCGCGCCCGCGCAGGCAGAAGGCTTCCCGCCGCCTCGCTGGACGGCCTGAGCGGCGGCAGCCATCCTTCGAGCCTCGAATCAATCGCCGAAACGACCGCCCGCGACCACACCCTTCGGCGGATGTCCATGAGCGCCGTGCCCGATGCGTCGCCGGGCTCCATCGAGTAATTTCCCGTCAGCTGGAAATTGAGATAATCGTGCGGCAGGAGCACATGGCGGAGGCGCCTGAAGTTCTCAGGCTCGTGCCGCTTGAGCCAGAGTATCTTCGGCGCGGTGTAGCCCGGAAGGAAGGGAAGCCCCGCCTTCCGAATGACGGCCGCGCCGCCCCCGAGTTTCCGCGTGAGATAGGCGCACTCCCCGGCCGTGCTCGTGTCGCACCAGAGCTTGGCCGGCCGGATCACCTCCCCACCCTCGTCCAGCGGCACAAAACCGTGCTGCTGGCCCGAAACGCCGATCGCCCGCACGCGGCTGCGGTCCACCTGCGCGCACACTTCCAGCATTACGGCATCGAGGGATGCCATCCAGTCGCTCGGGTGCTGCTCGGCGTGCCCGGGGGGCAGGCCCCCGATCAGGCGATGCGGGGCGCGGGCCCGCGCCACGATCCGCCGTTCCTCGAGATCGAGGACCACCGCCTTTGTGCTCTGGGTTCCGGAATCGATTCCGATCGCGAGGCTCATAAGTCAAACGCGGGCGGCCACCGCCGCAGAGCTTCAAGCCGGCGGATCCCCGTCCTGTCCGCGCCGGCGGCCCAATCCGCTGCCGTGCGTCCGTCGATGAGCAGGTCGGGGGCGATTTCGGCGAGCGGGACGAGGACAAAGGCTCTTTCCTTCATGCGGGGATGGGGCAGGAAAAGCCTGGGGCCCGAAGTTCGCAAGCTGTCGAAAAGCAAAATGTCGACGTCCACCGTGCGGGAGGCCGGACCCCCCGTGCGCACTCGGCCGAGATCCGCCTCGATTGACAGGCAAAAGTCGAGGAGGGACTCCGGATCGCGCAAGGTGCGAATCGCCACGGCTGCGTTGAAGAACTCCGGGGCGCCCGGCAGGCCGACCGGCTCCGTCGCATAAAGCGAGGAAACCGCCGTCACCCGCGTGCCCGGGTCCCCATTCAGGCGTTCCGCCGCCTTCGCCATCAGGCCGGCGCGGTCCCCGAGATTACTTCCCAGCGCCAGGAACGCGGTCACGGCTCGCTTCGATGGCGACATAATCGAGCACCCCGGGAATCGGGGCGGACGGCTTCTTGATCGTGATCTCGACCCGAATGGCGCGTTCGCACTCCCGCATCACAGCCGTCAGGAGGCGGTCGCAAAGCGTTTCAAGCAGCTTGACCCGATCGGTTTCCAGGATCTTCCGGCATGCCTCATAGACCCGGCTGTAATCGATGGTGTCGGACAGCCGGTCGCTCGCCGCCGCCGCCGTCATGTCCAGGGTCAGCGCCACATCGACAAGAAAACGCTGACCCCGCGCGGTTTCCTCCGGATGGTGCCCGTGGTAACCGTAAAACGCCATGTTCTTCATGTGGATGCGGCCGGTCATGCTCAATGCAGCCAACACCTGCCGGCGCTCTTTGGCAATATATCCTAACCTCCGGCCAGAATGGCCTCGGCCATGCGCGCGGCGCGGACGTTGGCGAGAACGTCATGGACGCGAATGAACGCCACACCCTGGCTCACCGCGAGCGCCGTCGTCGCCAGGGTCCCCTCGAGCCGCTCCTGGGGCGTCCCGCCAAGCACGTGGCCGATGACGGATTTGCGCGACACACCGAGGAGCAGGGGCAGGCCAAATGACCCCAACTCGGAAATGCGGGCGAGAATTTCCAGATTCTGGGGCTGGGTCTTGTGGAAGCCGATGCCCGGATCGAGGATCAACCGCCCTTCCCGTACGCCGGCCCTGGCGGCGATTTCGAGCGAACGCGCAAAGAATCGCCGGATCCTGTCGAGCGCATCACCGGGCGCCGCGGCAAAACCGGATTCGCAATGCATGAGAATCACGGGACAGCCGAACTCGGCTGCGACGACGGCCATCTCCGGATCCCCCTGGAATCCGTGCTCGTCATTGATCAGATGGGCCCCGGAACCAAGGGCCGCCCGGGCGACCCGCGGCTTGTAGGTGTCGATTGAAATCGGAGCGGGCGGATTCGGAGCCAGCCGCTCCAGTATCGGCCGCACACGGGCAATCTCCTCTTCGGGCGAAATCTCGGCGTGGCCGGGGCGGGTGGACTGGCCGCCGATATCGATGATTCCTGCGCCCTCCTCAACCATCCGCCGGGCCCGCGCCGCAGCATCGGCCGGAGTCTTCCAGAGCCCGCCGTCGGAAAAGGAATCGGGGGTTGCATTCAGGATCCCGACGATGACCGTCCTCGCCCCAAATTCGACCTTCAGGCCGCGGCAGTCCAGGTCGCGCGGCACCCCGCGGGGGCCGGCACCGCTGTGCCCTGGAGGCTGCATCGCCGTACTCATGGGCCCCGGCCTTCAGACCACGTTCTTCGGCAAAAGCGGCTGCAGTTTCTTCAGGCTCTGGACGGAATCCTTGTGGCAAACCAGGACCGCGTCGGCCGTTTCCACGACAACGAGGTCATTCACGCCGCAAAGCGCGATCAGGCGTCCGTTGCTGACGGCGATGTTGCCGCCCGCGTCGGCCGCGACCACCGGGCCGCGAATGGCATTCCCGGCAGCGTCCGCGGGCAGGTGCCTCAGCAGGGCTGTCCAGGTGCCCACGTCGTCCCAGTCGAATTCGGCGACCAGGGTCACAACCGTCCGGGCCTTTTCCAGAATTGCGTAATCGACCGAGATCTTCGGCAATCCGGGAAAGCGCGAGGCGATGTAGGTTTGCGCATCGCCCGCCGGAAACTCCCGGATGAACCGGCCGAGCGCCGGTTCGAGGCGGTCGGCCTCCTCCAGAAAAGCGCCCGCCCGCCACAGGAACATTCCCGCGTTCCAGGCGTATCGGCCGCTGTCGACGTACGATCTGGCGGTCGCAGCGTCCGGTTTCTCGACGAATCGGACCACCCTTCGGAAATCTCCGGGCGGCGGCTCGGCCCGGATCGGATCTCCCAATTCAAGGTAGCCGAATCCGGTGGAGGGAAAGGCCGCCTTGACCGCGAATGTCAGAAGGACCGGGCCGTCGGGGCTCCAGCCTTTTCCCGATGCCAGCTCGAAAGCCGCATCCAGCTGCGCCGCAAACCGGGCGGAATCCCGGATGAATGCGTCCGCGGGCAGAAGCGCGACGATCCCGTCGGGATCGCGCGCGCGAACCAGGGCGGTTGCCAATGCGGCCGCAGGACCCGTGTCCCTCCTCGCGGGCTCGGCCACAATCTGCGAGGCGGGCACAAAGGGAAGGGCCGAACGGACGCCTTCAAGCTGCGCCTCATTCGTGAGGACAAAGATGTTCCCGGGCGGCACCACGCCCTCGAGCCGGCGGGCCGTCTCCTCGATCAGCGTTCGATCGGAAAAAAGCTTGAGCAGGTGTTTCGGCGTCCGCACCCGGCTCATGGGCCAGAAGCGCTCGCCGCTTCCCCCGGCGAGGATACACGCGTAATGGCGGGGCTTCATTCTGGCGTCAGACAGCGTTCTACAGACCAAAAGGTCAAGCCGCCCGGCGGGCAAAAACCAGAATCGGGCACTGTGACACGGCCTGGCACACAGACGCCTTGAACTGTGACACGATGACCTTAATTCCGGCTCTGCCGGAGCCGCACAAAGGTCATCGAAAATTTTCTAACTATTGATATTCAAATAAGTAACAATACCTCTACCAAACAGGCACGGGCGGTGCTTGGTAAGGCCGCATGAGCCGCATTCTGGGAATAGACTTGGGAACCACGAACTCTTGCATGGCCGTTATGGAAGGCGGGGAGCCGGTAGTCGTTCCAAACGCAGAGGGCGGGCGAACCACCCCTTCGGTCGTGGCCTTTGCCAAGAATGGCGAACGCCTGGTCGGCCAGGCGGCCAAACGGCAGGCGGTCACCAATCCGCGCAACACGGTGTTCTCCGCAAAGCGCTTCATCGGGCGCAAGTTTACCGAAGTCCGGGAGGAGGCAAAGAACATGCCTTTCAAGGTCGTCGAGGGCAAGAATGGCGACGCCTACATCGAGGTCCAGGTCAACGACAAGACCGAGCAGTTCGCGCCCCAGCAGATTTCCGCCTTCGTCCTGGCAAAAATGAAGGCCGACGCGGAGACGTATCTCGGCGAAAAGATTGCCCAGGCCGTCATCACCGTTCCGGCCTACTTCAACGACTCGCAGCGCCAGGCAACCAAGGACGCGGGCAAGATCGCGGGGCTCGACGTCCTGCGCATCATCAATGAGCCCACGGCCGCCTCGCTCGCCTATGGTCTGGACAAGAAGAAGGACGAGAAGATCTCCGTTTTCGACCTGGGCGGGGGCACCTTCGACGTGTCCGTCCTGGAGATCGGGGACGGCGTCTTTGAGGTCAAGTCGACCAACGGCGACACCCATCTTGGCGGCGACAATTGGGACGAGGCCATCATCACCTGGCTTGTCGAGGGCTTCCGCAAGGAGCACGGCATCGACCTGCGCAAGGACCCGATGGCGCTTCAGCGCCTCAAGGAGGAGGCGGAGAAGGCCAAGATCGCCCTCTCCTCGACCCAGTCCGTGGACATCAACCTTCCCTTCATCACGGCGGACGCCTCCGGCCCGAAGCATCTCAACGTCCAGATCACGCGGGCGAAGATGGAGCAGATCTGCGACTCACTTTTCGAGCGGTGCGTCCAGCCGTTCAAGAACTGCCTGAAGGACGCGGAATTGACTCCGGCGCAGATCGACGAGCTCGTGCTGGTGGGCGGCATGACCCGCATGCCCAAGGTGGTCGACATCGCCAAGGGGCTCGGCGGCAAGCAGCCTCACCAGGGCGTCAATCCGGACGAGGTCGTCGCCGTCGGCGCGGCGATCCAGGGCG
>CAZSEH010000071.1:0-18996 GCA_964605835.1 uncultured Opitutaceae bacterium | reverse complement strand
CTCTCGTGGAAGCTCGCGAATCCCATGAAGATTCCCAACGCGGATCTTCTGGAGCGCACCAAGAGCGAGATTCTCGGAGCGAGGCTGTGGCGGTTCCCTCCAAAGAGCGCAAACACGTTGCACAAGCACGTCAAAGCCGAGGAGTTCTATTTTGTGCTCGAAGGGGTTGGGCGTATTCGCGTCGGTGAGGAGACGCTTACGGTACCGAAGCACGGCGGAGTGCTTGTCGGGCCGCAGATGATGCGCCAGGTTTTCAACGATTCGGATGCCGAGGTTCTCTGGCTTATTATCGGCGCGCCAGAAAATGAATTCGGACCAGGGGAGAACTTCGATATAAAGCTCTTTTGGCCGACTGATCCAAAGCGGTTGCCGAAGGAGTTGGAAGGCGTCGATTGGCCGCCAAAAGAATTTGCCGAACCATCCGACCGAGCCGAAGTCTCCGGCTGACACGGCGGCTCATCGCAACGTTCGGCAAGAAATGGACATCCGGTACGACTCCTCGCAGAAGATCTCGGCAGATCAGTTCATCGATTTGTTGCGCCGGTCGACTCTCGCGGAACGGAGACCCGTCGATGACTTGCACTGCATCCAGGCAATGCTTCGGCATGCAAATCTGCTTTGCTCCGCGTGGGACCACCAGAAGCTCGTCGGAGTTGCGCGGTCTGTGACTGACTTCGGGTACTGCTGCTATCTGTCCGACTTAGCTGTCGATGCCAGTTATCAGAAGCGAGGGATCGGGCGGCGATTGATCGCGCTCACTCAGTCCAAGTTGGGTCCAAGAGCAAAGATTATCCTTCTCGCGGCGCCCAAGGCGGAGGGATATTATCCAAAGATCGGGTTTGATGCTCATCAATCTGCGTGGATTATTCCCGCAGGCAAAGGTCTCCGGTGAAGTGGCCGAACCATCCGACCGGGCCGATGCCTCCGTCTGTCACGCGTCCCGCGGGGCACCCGCCGCGCCGGCTATAGCCGCGGCTCATCGCAACGGGCGGCAACCCATCCAATAGATTCCATCCCCATTACGACGACAAACTACGCAGCCTGCCCCACCGGGATTGTCGAGGCGCCCGTCGGCATCGTGTGGATGATGCTAACGAATATCTCCGGCTGGGGCAGCTTCTTCAACGTTCGCGTCATTAGCGTCGAGCCGCCGGGCCCGGCGGTCAAGGGTCAGCGCATGCTCGGTGAGGCGGGCCCGCGCTGGCTGCATCTTGGTGTATCGTTCCAATACACGCTGGTTGATGCGACGAATTACAAGCTTGAGTTGGATGCAAGGTTTCCAATTGGCATCACGGTTCACGAGGCGATGGATTGTGTTCCGCTTGAAGGCGAGCGATGCCGCGTCAACTACCACTGCAATTTTGGTTTTCCAGGCGGTTGGCGAGGTCGGCTCACACGCGCCTTACTCAGTCTGAGGTTGAAGGAAGGCCCCGCGGATTCGCTTATGCGGTTGAAGCGTGGCGCCGAGAAAAACTATTGCGATCGGAAGGCGGCAAGGGGCGAATCGTAGGTTAGAAATGCCGAACCAACCAGCCGCGACTCGTTGCAACGTTCGACTCGCTTTGGTGAGACGAAAGGATTTCGATCGGCGATGATGGAGCGCATGCGGCAGACTCCCGGCCCGGCCAACGCCGCGAAAGCGGTCGAGCGGTGGAGTTTGTTCCTTGCGGGCGCCGTGCTTGCGGCATCAGTGGCGGGTTGCGCTACCGGCCGGCGCTCCACATCCTATGAAAAGGACACATCCAGCGATGCCGCCGACTATTTTTGGCAGACTCAGGATCGGTGGAATCAGACCCACAATAATCCACGGTGAGGCGGTTGTGTTTCATGTGCTCGATTGCAGCACGGAAGCGCGCAACATTCGGAAGGAAAGATGAACCGCTACATCATCGTCAGTGGAGTGCCTGCGAGCGGCAAATCAACGGTGGCGCGATTGATCGCCCAAGAGCTTGCCCTTCCGGTGCTCGACAAAGACGACTTCCTGGAATCGAAGTTTGAGGACAGCTGCCTGGGCGATGCGGAACTGCGAAAGAGGTTTAGCCGGATCGCGGATCAGGAGCTGCGGAACCAAGCGGAGCTGTCCAATGGTGCGATCATCGCGTCTTGGTGGAAGCACCCCTTGTCGTCCGTCGATTCAGGCACGCCAACCGGTTGGCTGGCCTCGTTGCCTGGCCTGCGTGTGGAAGTTCACTGTTGTTGTAGCCCAGGCATTGCGGCAAAGCGCTTTGTCGAGCGACGGCGGCATCCCGGACACCTCGACAGCCGGTGGTCTTACGCGGAACTGCTCACCCGCTTCACCCAGGATGCGTCGCTTGGCCCGTTGGGTGTCGGCTGCGTCGTGAAGGCGCAAACGGACTGCGAGGTGGACTGTAGCGCACTCATGCTTGCAATCGACCAGGCTTGGAGAAAAAAAGGGCCGAACCATTCGACCGAGCCGCCGCGCCAGCCGTAGCTGCGGCGCCATTCGGCATCTTCCTCATGCGAAAATGAAGAAATACAAGGCGCCCTGGGGCAAAGCACTCATTTTTGTCAGGGAAATTTCTAAAACAAGCCAGACTGCCCAAAGATGAAACATCCGCTGTGCCCGCCCATCCCCTTTCCCATTGCCGGCACAACTGTGCGGGCAATCCTGCGTTCCGTGCTGGCGGGCCTGGGCCTGGCTTGGGGGGCCGCAGCCTATTCCGCGGCGCCCGCCGCGACGTACTCGCCCATGACGTTCGGAGCGACCGGCGATGGCAAGACCAACGACACTGCGGCGCTGCAGAAGGCGATTGACGCCGCCTCGCACTCCGGCGGCGGCACGGTCGTGGTGCCCGGGGGCCGCAGCTTTCTGTGCGGCACGTTCGAGTTAAAGTCCCGCGTGACGCTCCGGCTGGATGGCGGTTCCCGCATCGTGGCCAGCGTCAATCCGGGCGACTACAGCGAACAGGTGCTGCTTTTGGCGCGAAATGCGGAGGACATCGCGATCGAGGGCGCGGGGACGATCGAGGGGCAGGGCGAAGCCTTCATGGTGTCCAAGGGGCCCTACATCTATCAGGCCAAGAATTGGCGGCCGAAACTCGTCATGTTCGATGGGTGCCGCCGCGCCCGCCTGAGCGGCTTCACCCTCCACGACGCGCCCCGGTTCACCGTGCAGCTGCGGGGCTGCGAGGACGTGGACATCCGGGGAATCACGATCGAGAACAACCTCGAGATTCCCAATTGCGACGGCATCGATCCGGTCAGTTCCCGCCGCGTCCGGATCACCGGCTGCACGATCCAGACCGGCGACGATTGCGTCGCGGTCTCCAGCGGATCCGAAGGGGCGACCCTGGGGCCGTCCGAAGACATCACGGTCTCCCACTGCGTCCTGACGACGCAGGACAGCGCCCTCAAGATCGGCAGCGGAACGGAGGGCAATGTCCGCAACATCGTCTTTGCCGACTGCGTGGTCAAACTCGCCCTCCGCGGCGTGGACATCATGGCGCGCGACGGCGGCGACGTGGAGAACATCACCTTCCGCAACATCGAGATGCGCACCCATCTTTTCGCCGAACCCTGGTGGGGAGCCTCGGAGGCGGTCTACATAACGGCCGTCCCGCGCTCGGCCATGACCAGGCTCGGCCATGTCCGGCACGTGCTCGTGTCCGGCATCACCGCCAGCGGCGAAGCTGGAGTTTTTATCCGCGGCACGCCCGGCTCGCCGATCGAGGATGTCCGGATCGAAGGGTTAACCCTCGATATCGCCAAGTTGACCTCCTGGCCGAGCCGGATCGACCTGCGACCGAACGGGGGATGGCGCGGTCTGGTGACAAAGGGCGTCGTCGTCGCCGGTTTTGACCTGCAGGACGTACAGGGCATCACTCTGCGCAACTGCGAGGTCCGCTGGGCGCCGAACCCACCGCCTCAATTCGGGCCGTTGATCCAGACGGTCCGGGTGACCGGTTTGGTGAAGGAGAACGTCCGGGGCACCGACGCCCATCCTGGGGCGCCTGCGCACTGAACCTGGCCGCGGGGTTTTATGCTGCGACCGGTTTTGTTCAGGACGATGTTCTGAACTTCGAAAAGCGGCTCGAAAGCGGCCGAAAACTCGTCAGACAACAATCCTTCCATGATATCACCCCTTGACGCCCGAGCGAACGCACTGCGGGAACTGCAGGAGATTCCCGGTGTGGGCCCCAGCATAGCCCGCAATCTTTATGCCCTCGGCGTTCGCCGGATCGCGCATCTGAAGGGAAGGAGCCCGGAGACCTTGTACCGGCGCCTGGAGGCGCACGAGGGGGCGCCGGTCGACCGATGCGCCCTGTACGTCTTCCGGTGCGCCGTCTATTACGCTGAGAACAAACGGCACAGCCCCCGGCTGCTCAAATGGTGGAACTGGAAGGATGAGGCGATGAAACCGGGCCGGCGGGCGATGCGGTAGGCGCGCGTGAAGGCAGGCCATGGAGGCGACACACTTTAATTCGGCGGCCGAATTTCGCAGATGGCTGGCAGCCCACCATTCTTCCGTGACGGAACTGTTGGTGGGTTTCCACTACAAGGCATCCGGGAAAGGCGGCGTCACCTATCCGGAGGCGTTGGACGAGGCCCTCTGTTTCGGCTGGATTGACAGCGTTCGCCGCAGGGTGGACGCAGCCAGCTACACGATTCGGTTTACGCCGAGAAAACCCGGCAGCACGTGGAGCCTGGTCAATGTCAGGCATGCCAAGCGGCTGATCGCCGGGGGGCGAATGCATCCGGCGGGTCTCAGGGAATTCAAGGCCCGGGACCCGGAGAAGACCGGGATTTATTCGTTTGAGAAGCGCCCGGAAAGATTGCCTGACGCGCTCGAACAGGTCTTCCGGGCGAATCGGAAGGCTTGGACTCACTGGGAGCTGCAGCCGCCGGGTTACCGCCGGACCCTGACCTGGTGGGCGAGCAGCGCGGTCAGGGAGGAGACCCGCCTGAGCCGGCTGGCGAGGATCATCGGGGCCTCCGAAAACGGGCGGCGCCTGGACCTGCTCACGCTGAAATGACGGCCGCAGGGGATTGAGGGGGCGATAGTTGCGGACCCGTGGACCGTGTGCTACCTGCTGGGCAGGCAAGAATACGCGCAACCACTCTGGGACCATGCACAAGGGACGGCTCGAGGCCTTCAGCGACGGGGTTCTGGCGATCATCATCACGATCATGGTGCTCGAGCTCAGGGCGCCGCACGGCGCCGGGGTCTCGGCCCTCGGCCCGTTGATGCCCATCTTCTTCAGCTATGTCCTGAGCTTTGTCTACATCGGGATCTACTGGAACAACCATCATCACATGTTCCAGGCGACGAACCGGGTGGGAGGGGCGGTGCTCTGGGCGAATCTTCACCTACTGTTCTGGCTGTCGCTTTTTCCGTTTGTGACGGACTGGATGGGCGAGAACCACTTTGCGGCGGTTCCCACGGCCCTGTACGGGGTGATTCTTTTCATGGCCGCCATCGCCTACTTTATCCTGCAGACCGTGATCATCGCCCAGAACGGCGGGGGTTCTCTCCTCGCCAGGGCGGTCGGACGGGATTTGAAGGGGAAGATTTCGCCGATCCTGTACGCAATCGCGATAGGATGCGCCTTCATGAGCGTTGTCGTCGCGCAATTGCTTTACGTTTGCGTCGCGCTGATTTGGCTTGTGCCCGACAAGCGAATAGAGCGAACACTTGCCGAGCGCGCGGGCGCCGAAGGGTGATCCGCCGATGCCGGTTGGCGGATCCCGCCCGGCCATTTTCCCATGCCAGCATCAATACCCAACACAATCGACTACGTGGAGATCCCGTCGAGGGATGTTCAAAAGAGCAAGGCGTTCTTCGAGGCTTTGGTCGGATGGCGGTTCACCGACTATGGCCCGGACTACGTGGCGTTCGAGGACGGACGCATCAACGGCGGCTTCTTCACCTCGGACAAGGTCTCAAGCGCAGCCTCCGGAGCGACGCTCGCGGTGATGTACTCGCCGGAGCTCGAGCGGCTCCGCGAAAAGGCGCTCAAGCTGGGCGCGACAATAACGCGGGACACCTTCAGCTTCCCGGGCGGCCGGCGGTTCCATTTCGCGGAGCCCGGGGGCAGCGAATTCTCCATTTGGAGCGACAAGTAGGCCGGTCAACCGGCAGCCGCGACCGGTGAAGGGTCGAGGCCTCGAAGGATTATCATGCAATCATCGACGACATTCGACATTCCGGGATACGAAATCATGGAGCACAAGGGCATGGTTCGCGGCATCGTTGTCCGCTCGCCGACCATTCCGCAGGGATTCTTCGGGGGCCTGCAGAACATATTCGGGGGGCGGATCGCCGCCTACACGACGATGTGCGAGCAGGCCCGCGGCCAGGCATTCGAGGAGCTGGAGCGGCATGCAGCCGAGCTGGGCGCGAATGCGGTTGTCGGGGTGCGCTACGATGCCTCGTCGGTCGAGACCAAGGGCGGGGCCGTCGAGGTCCTGTGCTACGGCACCGCTGTTGTCGTGCGGAAGAAATGACCGGGCCGGGGCGGCGGAGAGTCCTTCATCATGGCGAGCTTCCTTCTTAAGGGGGTGATCATCGGCTTTTCGATTGCGGCGCCGGTCGGCCCGATCGCGATCCTGTGCATCCGCCGGTCGCTGGCGCAGGGCAGGCGCGTGGGACTGGCCACAGGCCTTGGCGCTGCGACCGCCGATGCGGTCTACGGCTGCATCGCCGGATTTGGGGTCACGGCGATTTCCCGATTCCTGGTCGACCAGAGATTGTGGCTGAGCGCGGTCGGAGGCCTGTTCCTGTGCTATCTTGGGATCCGCACATTTGTCAGCAGGCCGGCGGAGCAGGCCGCTGAGGTGCGCGACAGGAGCCTGGCTGCGGCCTACCTGTCCACGCTGGCCCTCACGCTAACCAATCCGATGACCATCCTTTCCTTCGTGGCGATCTTTGCCGGTCTTGGGCTCGGAGCGTCGCCCAACTATGCCGCAGCGACGGCACTGGTCGCCGGCGTCTTCGGCGGCTCGGCCCTTTGGTGGCTGCTCCTGAGCGCTAGCGTCGGATCGCTCAGGTTGCTGGCGACCCCGAACTGGATGCGCGCCATCAACCGGATTTCGGGGGCGACCATCCTCGCCTTCGGCCTTTATTGCCTCCGCCCGCTGCTCCGTTAGCCGGTGAAACTCGTCAGGAGATCCGCATAGATCTTGGCAGTCGAGACCAGTTCGCGGACGGAGGCCCGCTCATCGACGGCGTGGATGTCCTCTCCGACGGGCCCATAACCCACGGTCGGGATTTTGAGCTCGTTGCCGAAGAAATGCATGTCGTTGAAGCCGGTCGAAACGCTGAAAACCGTCGGGGTCCCGCGGACGCGCCGCACGCTTGAGGCCATCGCCGCGAAGAACGGCCCCTTGGGCGGATGGAAGCAGGCGAAGTTCTCGGAGATCTTCCGGATGCTGATCCGGCATTCGGGAATCCTGCGGGCGGCTGCGGCGAGGAAGTCGCGCAGGTCGCGCTCGGCCGCAGCGTGGCTTTCCACCGGCAGGACGCGCCTGTCGATTGTGAACGAGGCGTAGGCCGGCACGGTGTTGACCTTGGCGCCCTTGCCGCAATCGAAGACGCCGCCGACATTGATGGTCGGACGCATGGTCTTTCCCTCGGGTGTCACGAAAGTCGTCCGCGCGAGCTTCTTCTTGTAATCCCCCAGGGCCAGGACAAGGGAGGACATCTTTTCCAGCGCGTTGACGCCGAGCTCCGGCAGGGAGCCGTGGGCGGCTCGGCCATGCACGGCGACCTCCAGCCAGACGACGCCGTTGTGGCCGCAGCAGATCGCGGCGCCCTCGCCGCCTTCCATGACGACGGCCGCGTCCGGGCGGATCGGGGCATGGCGCACAAGCCAGCCCGTGCCGAGCAGAGAGTCGGTCTCCTCATCCGCCGTGAAGGAAACCTCGACGTTTGCCCGGGGCGGGGTGCCCGTCGCCCGGAGCGCCTTCAGCGCAAGGATCAGGCTCGCAATCGAACCCTTCATGTCCGCCGTTCCGCGGCCGTAGATCCAGCCTCCGGCGACCTTTCCGCTGAACGGCCCTCCGTGGCGCCAGTGTCCCGAGACCGGGACGACATCGTAATGGGCGTTGAAATGGATGGTTTTTCGGGCGCCGGGCACGCGCCACTTTCCGAGGACATTGTAGCGGGGATAGCCCTGCTGTTCGGGGGGGAGCGACCGTTTGAGGAGCGCCTTGGGAATCGCAAAACGGCGGGCCGCCAGGCCCGAGGACTCCAATTCCGCGCGGAGGCGCCGCGTGATCGCGTCGTAATGCTCGCCCGGGGGGTTCACGGTCGCCAGGCCGACGATTTCCCGGAGGAACTTCAGCAGGTCTCCCGCATGGCGGTCGATGTAGGCGGCGGTGGACATGATGGGTGAGGGGAAAAGGCTGGAACCCCGCCCAAAGAAAGCAACACTGTGCCGCGCATCGAAATATGACCCTGGCCGACCTGAGAAAAGACTATTCGCTGGCGGGCCTGTCCGAGAAGGATCTGGCGCGGGATCCCTTCCGTCAGTTCGAGAAGTGGTTCCAGGAGGCGGAGGGGGCCAAGGTCCCGGAGCCCAATGCGATGGTCCTCTCGACCGCGGGGAAGGACGGCCGGCCCTCGTCCCGCACGGTGCTCCTCAAGGGGCTCGACGGCCGCGGATTCGTTTTCTACGCCAACTACGAAAGCCGCAAGGGGCGCGAGCTCGAACTCAATCCGGCGGCCTCGCTTCTGTTCCCGTGGATCGGCTTCGAGCGCCAGGTGATCGCGGAGGGTCCGGTTTCGAGGATCTCGCGCGAGGAAAGCGAGTCGTATTTCCAAAGCAGGCCCCGGCCGAGCCAGCTCGCCGCGTGGGCCTCGCACCAGAGTTCGATCGTTTCGGCGCGGGCCGCCCTCGACGAGAGCCTCAAGGCCGTGGAGGGCAAGTACGCGGGCCGGGAAGTTCCCATTCCGCCGCACTGGGGCGGCTACCGGCTGTCTCCCGAAACGGTTGAGTTCTGGCAGGGCCGGCGCAGCCGCATGCACGACCGGCTGCGGTACCGCCGCACGAAGGATGGCTGGACGGTGGAGCGCCTGTCCCCCTGATTGTGCCGCGCGCCTTCCGCAACGGCCCATGCTGTACCTGATCCGCCATGCCGACGCCCTCGACGGGGATGTCGACGCCGGGCGGCCGTTGAGCCCCAAGGGGAGCAGGCAGGTCAGGCATCTGGCTCAGTTTCTGAAGGAGTCGAGGGCCGTGGAGGTCCGCGAAGTCTGGCACAGTCCGCTCGTGCGGGCGCGGCAAACCGCCGAGGAACTGGCAAAGGAGGCGGGCTGGAGGGCCAGGCTTCGTGAAATGAAGGGCCTTCTGTCCGACGATCCGCCCGGGATGCTGGCTTCGGTGCTGCGCGATGCCGAACTCCCCATCGCGCTTGTCGGCCACAATCCGCACCTGGAGTCGCTTGCCACCCTCCTTGCGACCGGGGAGCCGCAGCCGTGCGCCTTTGTGTTTCGAAAATGCGCGATCCTCGCGCTCGCGCCCGTCCGCGGGCCGGGAATCGGCCAATGGGCGGCTGCCTGGCAGCTCGCGCCCGAGCTCCTGGGATGAGCGCCCTCGAGGTGCTGCCGGTGCGGACGGCCGGCGCCGCCGAAAACATGGCGGTCGATTTCCTGCTGTTGCAGCGATGCCCGCGGGGCGGGGCGCCGCGCCTGCGCCATTACGACTGGCGGGGCCCGTCCTTCACGTTCGGATACAGCCAGAAGATCGCGTGGGTGCGCGCCCAGCTGCCCGGGGGGCATTTTGACCTTTGCCGGCGCCCGACAGGCGGCGGGATTGTCGATCACCGCGACGACTGGACCTATTCGGTCGTGATCCCGCGCGGCCATCCGCTCGAGGAGGACCGGGCGATCCAGAGTTACCGGGCGATCCACGATTGCATCGCCGAATCGCTCCGGGGCCGGGGCGTTCCGGCCGGGCTGAAACCGGCGGGGGTTGCGGATCCGGGGGGCGATTCGGCGCCCGGCATCTGCTTTCAGAAGCCGGAGACCTTCGATGTCATCAACACAATGACCGGGGCAAAGATCGCGGGAGCCGCCCAGAAGCGAAATACCCACGGGCTTCTTTTTCAGGGCTCGATCGCGCGCGCGGCCGCCGGACCGGCCGGGCTCGATTGGGACGGTTTCTTCGAGGATTTTGCCGCGCGCCTCGGAGCCGCGCTCAACTGCCCGGCCGGGGCTGCGCCGTGGCCGGATCTGAATGAGGACGAGCTGGGGGGGCTTGTGGAGAAGTATTCCTCCCCGGAGTGGATTGAGTTTCGCTAAGGCGGATTCCGGCCGAGCGTGATGACGCACTCGAGGTGGCGGGTCTGCGGGAACAAATCGAAGGGCTGTATCCGGGTCGGCCGGTAGCCGGCGGAGAGAAACGGGCGCAGGTCGCGCATCTGTGTCGCCGGATCGCAGCTCACATAGACGACAGCCCGCGGCCCGAATGAGAAGAGCTGGTTCAGGAACGCCTCATCGCAGCCTTTGCGCGGCGGATCGATGACGACCACCGTTTCATCGGCCGGAAAATCGAGCCCGGAGAAGATGTGCGCCGCGTCGCCCGCGACGAAGGTGGCGTTGGAAATTCCATTGGCCGAGGCGTTGTCGCGTGCGCAGGCGATGCTGGTCCCGCTGATTTCGACGCCGGTGACGCGGGTGAACGCCCCGGCCGCGCTCAGGGCGAACAGCCCACTCCCGCAATAGGCGTCGACCAGGTATCGCGCTCCGCTGGCCGCCGCCTCCGAGCGCACGTGCTCGATGAATGCGGGCAGGATGAAGGGGTTGTTCTGGAAGAAATCGCGCGCAAGGAAGCGGAGCCGGATCCTTGGCGACGAGGCAAGGGCGATCTCCTCGGTCACCTGGGCCTCGAAGTCAGTGGCGACGGCGCCGCCCGCTTCGCGCAGGATAAGGGTTGCTCCGCGCTCGAACCCTCCCTCCGCGGCCCGGGCCCGGATCTCGGAGCGCAGACCGCCAAGTCTCTCATTGATGGCGTCGGTCGCTATCGGGCAGCGGGGCACGTCGACGAGGTCGAAGCGGGTGCCCTGGCGCAGGAAGCCTATGGGGAACCCGGCCGCCTGATCCGGCTTTGGCGCGTTGAAATGGGGGGTGATCTTTGACCGGTAGCCGTACTCCCGGGGCGAACCGATGAGGGGATCGACGGGGAACGAAATCCCGGCCATGTGCTCGAGAAGCTCGGCCACCTGCCGGCGCTTCCAGGCGAGCTGACCCTTGTAGTTCAAGTGCTGATATTGGCATCCGCCGCAGCGGCCGAAGAGCGGGCAGGAAGGGGCGACCCGCTCCGGCGAGGGCGAGAGCACCTCGGCGAGGTCGGCCTCGGAATAGTTCTTGTGGTTTCGGAATACGCGCGCCCGCACGCGCTCGCCCGGGAGGGTGAAGGGCACCATGACAACCCACGGCCTTGCTTCGGTCTCCGAGCCCGAAAGGGAAACCCGCCCCAGCCCCAGGCCGAGATTTGTGAGCGTTGAAATCTCCAGCTCGATCTCCTGATGATAGGCGAAGGGCTGGTCGTTGAATTTCTTGTTTCGGGACACGGGCTGGGAGCTGTCCTGCATACCATCCCCGCGTTCGAAGTCGACACTTGCAGAAGGCGCGTCGGTTTCCGTTCTTGATGGGCGGGACCCAAAGTCATACTGACATGGCGGCCCTGGCCCAAAAGTTTCCAACGTGACGATTCTCAAAATAGTCGGCTACTTCGCCCTCGCCTGGGTGTTGTTCAACTTCATCCGCTGGATTGTCATCAAGAAACGGGGTCACCGGGGTTGATTTGCGGAGGTGCTCCGGGTTGGGCGCTGCCAACCCAGGGCTGTGACGGCGGCGATTTTGACCGTGCTCTCCGCGCCCGCTGTGATCAAATGGGACGCCATGCCCGTTGAGAAGATCTCCAGCCTGCAAAATCCACGGGTGAAGCAGCTCGTGAAGCTGCGCGACCGGCGGCCGCGCGATGAGGCGGGAGTGTTCCTGGTCGAGGGCTATCGGGAGGTCCGCCGGGCGATGGAAAAGGGCGCGAAGCTGAGCGAACTGTACTATTCGCCGGACTGGTTTCTGGGCGCGAATGAGCCGGAACTGATATCCCGGGCCGAGGCGGCCGGGGTGGAGGTCATCGAACTGTCGAAGGAGGCGTTTGCGAAAGTGGCCTACCGGGAGCGGCCGGACGGGCTGCTCGCGGTCGCGCCCCAGTGGAAGACGACGCTCGCCGACTTCGGCGAGTCGCTGCCTCCGGCCGCGGGGGCGGCCCCTTTTCTCCTGGTCGTCGAGGCGATCGAAAAGCCCGGCAACCTCGGCACGATCCTCCGGAGCGCGGACGCCGCCGGGTGCCACGGAATCATCGTCTGCGACCCGGTGACCGACCTTTTCAATCCGAACGTCGTTCGGGCATCGACGGGCGTCCTCTTCTCGGTGCCCTGCGCCGTCGCCGGGGGGCCCGAAGTCCTTGCCTGGCTGCGCGAGCGGAGGGTCCGGATCGCGGCGACGACGCCGGGGGCGGCGCTGCTCTACACCGAATCCGACCTGCGCGGCGCGCTCGCCCTGGTGATGGGCAGCGAGCAGTACGGGCTGAGCGAATTCTGGCTGAAGAACGCCGACCTTTGCATCCGGATCCCGATGGCCGGACAGGCCGACTCGCTCAACGTCGCCATGGCGACGATCATCGCCCTATTCGAAGCGGTGCGGCAGCGGGCAGTTGTCAAAGCCCAGCGGACTTGATCCATTCCACGAGTTCGGCGGTGCCGGCCGCCATGGTGATGCGGGGGGAGTACCCGAGATCCCGCCGGGCCGCGGAAATGTCGAACCAGTGGTCCTTTGCGAGCTCGGCGGCGACAAAACGCGTGAGCGGGGGTTCGCCGGACAGGGGCAGGATGCGCCAGGCCGCCTCGCAGGCGGCGCCGATCACGGTCGCCGCAGGGAGCGAAATCCGGCGGGTCACCCGCGGTCGGCCAAGGGAGGCGAGCAGTTCGTTGATCCAGCCCCAAAGCGATACGGGCTGGCCATTTGTGATGAAGTAGGCCCGGCCGCAGGCGGCCGGCTGGGTATCCAAACCCTGGCCGGCAGGCCGGACTCCGGCGAGTGAAGCTTCGGCCAGGAGGTGGGCGTCCACGACATTCTCGACATGGACCATGTCGACGCGGTTCTCACCGGAGCCGACGATTCGAAGGCGCCCGGAGCGCGCCCGCTCAAGGATGCGGGGAATCAGATGGGGATCGCCGGGCCCCCAGATGAGATGAGGGCGCAGGGACACAGTCCTGAGCCCTGGCGAATTGGCCGCGAGCACCTCCCGCTCGGCGACCGCCTTCGTCAGGGGATAGGCGCACGGACACCCCGTCGTCAGCGGCAGCGACTCGTCCGCCCCGGCGAGGTCCAGCCCATTGTAGACGACGCTCGGGGTGCTCGTGTGGATGAGCCTCGGAACGCCCGCCTTCCGGCACCCTTCCAAAACAGCCCGGGTTCCCAGGATATTCACAGAAAAATAGTCGGCGTACCGGCCCCAGACCCCGACTTTCGCTGCGACGTGGAAAACGGTGCCTGTCCCCGCGCAAGCGGATTCGACAATTTTCGGGTCATCGATCGAGCCGCGGAAGAAACGGACTCCGCGCGCCTCGAGGTCGGGGGCCGGGGTCCTCGCGAGGACGCTTACGGGGCGGCCCTGGGCGAGGAGGCGCTCGACGATTCGCAGGCCGAGAAACCCCGTTCCCCCGGTCACAAGGGCCGGCTGCCTGGAATGGGCTGCTGGCGAAGGCGGGTTCATTCGTCGGGCGTCATCGGCGTTTTCCGGGCGGCCCAGCGCGCCAGGGCGAGCCTGTGAATCTTCGCGTTGTGGCGGACATCGACCGGGAATTGCGCGCGAAAATAGAACTTTCGGATCCTGGCGGTCAGCGGGTTCTCATCGCCAAGCTGGCGCAAATCCCGGGCGATCGATTTCGCCTCGACGCGGTTCCGGGGCGATGCCTCGACGACGATCGCGGGCTCCTGACTGCCGGGGGCGCCGAGGCCGATCAGGGCGCAGCGGGCCGCGCGCGGATGCTTCCTGAAAACCTGCTCGCAGGGCTCGGTGAAAAGGGTTCCCCAGGGCGATTCTACCCGTTCCGCCTTCCTGCCGCAGAACCACAACCTCCCGGAAGGATCGAGGTAGCCGCAATCGCCCATGCGGTGCCAGCAGGTGCCGCCGTCCATGATCTTTGCCGCTGCCGTCGCCCCGGGCGGCCCGTCGTATTCCCGGGTGACAACCGGGCCGCTGACAATGATTTCGCCAATTGTGCCGGCGGGAACCTCTCCGGCCGACGCCAGGGTCGGAACAGGGCCCTCGGCGATTGCGATGACCTTGACGCCGATCCCGGCGAGCGGCCTTCCCACGCAGGCTCCGGGGCACGGATCAAGCGCCTCCTGCTCATCGGCATCCAGGGTGGTGACGGGCAGGGCCTCCGTAGCTCCGTAAGGGCTGTGCAGCCTTCCATTCGGAAGAAAATGCCGCGAGGCGGTCCACAGCGCTGCGGGCACCGGAGCGCCGGCACACAGGACCCGCCTGAGGGTGGGCAGGCTCGTTTTCCGCTCCCGGCAGTGGTCGGACACGATCCGCCAAAGGGTGGGGGAGCCGAATGAGTTGGTGACTTTTTCCTGCCGGATCGCCTGGACAATCCGGGCGGGGTCGGCTGAGGCGGGCCGGCGGGGATCGATCTCCGGGACGACGGTGGTCATGCCGAGCGCCGGATTGAAAAGGGCGAAGATCGGCAGGAGCGGCAGGTCGATTTCGCCGGGCTCGATCCCATAGGTCTCGCGGATCAGGCGCACCTGGGCGTCGAACATCCCGTGCTCATAGCGGACACCCTTGGGTGCTCCCGTGGAGCCGCTTGTGAACAAGATCGCGGCGAGGTCGCCGGGTGCGCTCCGAGCGGGTTCCGGGCCTGCGGGTTCCGAGGGACAGCCTCCCCGGAGGAGCCTGGCCGTCAGGGAAGAGCTCACCGGAATGCGGATATCGACGCTTCGGAAGGCTCCCCGGACGACGCGGCTCAGGACCTGGGCGATCGGTATTCCGACAAGGGCGCGGGGCCGCGTCTGCGCGACGCAACGCAGGAACCCCGCAAGCCCCATCCCGGGATCGATGACGACGGGCACGGCCCCCATGCGAAACAGGGCGAACGAGCAAGCAATCAGCGGAAGGCCGGGGCGCACCATGAGCAGCGTGCGGTCGCCGCGCCTGAGTCCGCGCGAGGCGAGCCGGGCGACCCAGGCCGAAACCTCGGAATCGAGTTCGGCGAAATTGAGCGGGAGATAGTCGATCTCTCCGGAACGCGTCCTTCCCCGCGGCACCTTGAGGGCGGTAGCCTGCGCCTGCGCCGCCGCCATCGCGCCCAGGTGGCGGGCGACATTGGAATCGGGCTGCAGGTCGCGGTTCACTCCGCCTCGATCGACGGCTGTCCGCGCAGGAGGCCGGCCTGCCAGGGGAGGAGGATGGCGTCGAGATTGCCCGGGTCCCGCGCAATCTGGGCGAGCTGCGAACGGTTGGCGATCAGGGTGGATTCGATTCCCAGGCGCCCAGCCAGCGTGTCGCGCTCGGTCTTGATCCTCTCCATGCGGGCGATTTCCGCCTGGGAGAGCGGCGAGTGGTTCGGATCGCGTCCCGGGCGGCGGGGAAGCGTTTGAGGATCCCGCTCGAGGCCCTTCCGAACGGCCGCCTCGAGCGACTCGAGCAGCCGGCCGTGGCGCTTGCCGAGATTGATTCCGCCGAGGACGGCCTCCGGGGAAGTCTTTCCCTCGGCCGCCGCCGCGATCCTCACGAGCGTGTCGTTCGAACAGACCTTGAAGGGCGGCGTGTCAATGCGCTGGGCCTGCTGTTCGCGCCAATGCCAGACGGCGTGCAGCACCGTCAGGCCGCGCCCGCGGAGCCCCTCGGACTTGCCGATTCGCCAGTCGTTCTCGCCGGGCTCGGAGAACCCGTCGGTCCCTGCCTTGATCTGGGCGCGGCACTGCTGCTCGAGCCAGTCCAGCCGCCCCAGCCGCACGAGGTCCCGGGTCAGGAGGTCGCGCAGCGCCGGCAGGTGCCAGACGTCCAGGGACGCGTAATCGAGGAGCTTGGGAGTCAGCGGCCGCCGCGACCAGTTCGCCTTCTGGCCGTTCTTGTCGAGCTGGACTCCGAAATGGTCCTCAAGAAGGGAGGCGAGCCCGATCCGCTGGCGTCCCAGGAGCTGCGCGGCCAGCATCGTGTCGAAAAGGCTCTGCGCCTGGAAGCCGCAGAGGTCATGGAGCAGCCTGAGGTCGAAGTCACTGCCGTGCATGACCAGGTGCTTGCGCGCCAGGCGCGCCCACAGCGGCTTGAGGTCGATGTTCGACAGGACATCAATGAGATAGACATCGCCGGCCACCAGGAACTGGAGGAGGCAGACGCGCACCCGGTAATGGAACATGTTGTCGGCTTCCGTATCCAGGGCGACCTCGTTCACGCCATCGATTGAGGACAGAAACGGGCCGAGCTGACCTGGCTGGTCGATAAGCTCGTAGGAGGGAGGGCGTCCGGGAGTCTTCACGCCGAGCAGGCGGCGGACCGGATTCGGCAAGAATCGGGAAATCATTGAGACAAACCGTCAAGTTGGACAATCGACCCGGGAAGGGCGATTCTTAAACGGAGCGCATTTTCCGGGGCCAGTCCGCCTATTCGTGCGTCCATGCGGCCAGGAAGGCGTCGATCAGAACCGGCAATTCCTCGCTGTAGCCGCCTTCAAGGATCGCGGCGACCGCAAACCCGCTCGAATGAAGCCAGGCCCCCAGTTCCGCGAAATCCTCCTTTTCGAGGGTCATCGACGTGATCGGATCCCGGGCGTATGCGTCGAATCCGGCCGATACGAGGACCAGGTCAGGCCGAAAGCCGACAATGGCATCCCAGGACGCCCGCAGGGCCGCCATGTGCCCGGGCCGGGGCGTCAGCGGATGGACCGGCCAATTGCGGGAATTGCCGACGTCGCAGGTGCCTGTCCCCGGATAGGCCGGGAATTCGTGGACAGAGCAGTACAGGAACCCGGGCCGGTTCATGAGGATCGCCTCGGTCCCGTTCCCGTGATGGGCGTCAAAATCCCAGACGGCGATGCGGACCGCCCCGAAATCGCGCTGCGCCACGAGCGCCGCAACCGCGACCTGGTTCAGATAGCAGAATCCCATGGCCGTGTTGGCGGTCGCGTGGTGCCCGGGCGGCCGCATGAGCGAGAAAACGGGGGTATTGCGGTCGAGCGAGTGGCTGACTGCCTCGATCGCCGCGGCGACGGACCGGCGCGCATGGCCGGCGATGCCGGGGAAAAACGGCGTATCCGAGTCAAAGTCGCGGGCTTCCGACAGTCGCGCGAGGTGGGCGGGGGTGTGGGCCAGAAGGAGCGCCTCGTCCGACACCGAGGTCAGGGGGGACATCCACTTCCACCCCGGGTGCGCGGCTCGCAGGTGCCTTGCCGCCCGCTGGACCCGGTCGCCCCGTTCCGGGCGCGCGGGATCGCCGTAGTCGGCGCACCGGGGGTCATGAAGAATCAGCATCGTTCACCTCTTGCGATTTTCGGCCATATTTGCGGCGATGGGGATGGTCTGATCCAAAATTTAGTTTTGAGACAGACCTAAATTTCAAATCATGAAGGTCGTCGTGCTGTGTTCCGGGGGGATGGATTCCGTGACCGCGCTCCATTGGGCGCGGCGGGATCACGATCCGCTTGCGGCGCTCAGTTTCGACTACGGGGCAAAACACAACGCTCGGGAGATTCCCTGCGCTGAAGCCCATGCTGCGGCGCTCGGGATCCGCCACCGAACGATCGCGCTTCCCTTCGTGAACGAACTGTTCTCCTCGGCCCTCCTGAAAAGCGGCGGCGAAATCCCCGAGGGCCACTACCAGGCTGAGACGATGCGCCAGACCGTCGTCCCCTTCCGAAACGCGATCCTGCTTTCGATCGCCGCCGGCTGGGCGGAAAGCATCGGAGGCGAGGGCCTGGTCATCGCGGCGCACACGGGCGACCACGTCATATATCCGGACTGCCGGGAGGAGTTCATGCTTGCGATGGGCGACGCGATCCGGCGCGGGACGTTCGCAGGCATCCGGCTTCTGCGCCCTTTCATCGCGATCGACAAGGCGGGCATAGTCGCCGAGGGAACCCGCCTCGGCGTCGACTACGGGAGCACCTGGTCCTGCTACAAGGGAGGGGCCATCCATTGCGGCCGGTGCGGCACATGCGTCGAGCGCCGCGAGGCTTTTGTCCAGGCCGGCGTCCGGGATCCGACCGTCTACGAGGCCCTGGATCCGCTTCCGGCAGGGCCATGACCCGCGATTGAGGAGGCTGGAATGCTGATCTGCGAGATTTTCCATTCGATCCAGGGCGAGGGCGAGCTGACGGGCGTCCCCTCGGTCTTCGTGCGCACGAGCGGGTGCAATCTTCGCTGCGCCTGGTGCGACACGCCCTACTCCTCGTGGGAGCCGGAAGGGGAGAACCGCAGCGTGTCCGAGATCGTCTCGGAGGTGCAGCGGCATGCGGCCGCCCGCCACGTCGTCCTGACCGGGGGCGAACCGATGATAGCCAAGGATATCCGCTCCCTCGCCTCCGAATTGAAGGGCCTCGGCTACCACATCACGATCGAAACTGCGGCGACCCTTCCGCCGGATGGAATCGCCTGCGACCTGGCCTCCCTTTCCCCAAAGCTCCTCAACTCCGCGCCCGACGGCGAGAAGCACGCGGCCTGGCGGAAGAAGCATGAGGCGCTGCGCTGGCGCCCGGAGGCCGTGCGAGCGTGGATCGACGGAGGCTACGCCTTCCAGCTCAAGTTCGTCGTGACGGGCCCGCGCGACGTCGATGAAATCGAGGGGATGATCGCGTCTCTCAAGCGCGACATACCGCGGCACAAGGTGCTGCTCATGCCCGAGGGCGTGACGGCCGCGGCCATTCAGGCGCGATCCGGCTGGCTTGCCGGCCTGTGCAAGATGCGCGGCTATCGCTACGCGAATCGGTTGCACATCGAGCTGTTCGGGAACGTCCGCGGGACCT
>CAZSEH010000070.1:0-19542 GCA_964605835.1 uncultured Opitutaceae bacterium | reverse complement strand
TGTGCCTCCTGGATGCGGCGAATGCAAGCGCCTCGGGACTGCCGCCCAAGTCGAACACACCCAGTTAGTTGACCACATTGACCGGCCGGCCGGCAAGAAACGCCCGGATGCTGCCAGCCGCGATCTCGATCAGGCGGGCGCGGGCTTCGCGGGTGGCCCAGGCCAGGTGAGGTGTGACGATGCAGTTTGGTGCCGAGAGGAGCGGGTTGCCGGGCGCGGGCGGCTCGGTCGACAGAACGTCGAGTCCGGCTCCCGCAATCCGTCCGCTGTTGAGCGCAGCGGCGAGGTCGGCCTCGTTGACAAGGCCGCCCCGGCTTGTGTTGAGGAGAATCGCGGTCGGCTTCATCCAGCCGATCGTCTCGGCGTTGATGAGTTCGCGGGTGTCAGGCGTCAGGGGACAGTGGAGGCTGATCACGTCGCTTGAGCGGAACACTTTCTCCAGCTCCGCGCGGCCCCCCGACCGCGTTGCGAAGGCGACCGCCATGCCGAAGGACTCCGCGATCCGGGCGACTGTCGAGCCGATCTGGCCCGCGCCGACGATGCCCAGGCGACGGCCAGCGAGTTCAAGGAGGGGACGGTCCCAGTAGCAGAAGTCGGGCGCGGCGGACCAGCGGCCAGCCCGCACGGTGTCCGAATGGCGGCCGATATTCTGGGTGAATTCGAGGAGGAGACCGATCGTGTGCTGCGCGACGGCGTCCGTCCCGTATCCAGGCACGTTGGTCACCGGGATCCCGCGGGCCCTGGCGGCGGGGGAATCGACGACGTTGTGTCCCGTCGCCAGGACCCCGATGTACCGGAGCCGGGGCAGTTCGGCCAGGGTCGCGGCGTTTAGGGGCGTCTTGTTCGTGAGCAGGATTTCGGCGGGCGCCGAGCGGCTGACAATGTCCGAGGACTGGGTGCGCGGATAACAGGCGAGGGGGCCCAGCGCCTCAAGGGCCGACCAGGAAAGGTCCCCTGGATTCAGGGTGTGGCCGTCAAGGACGACGATGGAGACATTAATTGGGTTCGTACTGGCCATCTCGGATAATATAAGCTCGATCGAGTGGTATGGCCAAAGTCGTACTCGAAAACCTCGTCAAGACCTTTCCGGAGAAGAACGGGCAGGAGGTGAGGGCCGTGAACGGCGTCAGCCTGGCGGTCGAGGATCGCGAACTCATGGTGCTTGTGGGTCCCTCGGGCTGCGGAAAGTCGACCACGCTCCGGATGATCGCCGGGCTGGAGGAAATCTCGTCGGGCTCGGTTTCGATCGACGGGCGTGTCGTCAACGACGTGCCCCCGAAGGACCGGGACATTGCGATGGTCTTCCAGAATTACGCCCTGTACCCGCACATGTCCGTCCATGAGAACATGGCCTTCGGCCTGAAGCTTAGGAAACTGCCGAAACCGGAGATCGAGGAGCGGGTGCGCGAGGCGGCCTCCCTTCTGGGGCTCGAAGCGTACCTCGACCGAAAGCCGAAGGCCCTCTCCGGCGGGCAGCGCCAGCGCGTGGCGGTCGGCCGCGCGATCGTGCGCAAGCCGAAGGTGTTCCTTTTCGACGAGCCGCTCTCCAATCTCGACGCAAAGATGCGGGTCGCGATGCGGATGGAGCTTTCGCGCCTGCATGCCCGCCTCGGGGCCACGATGATCTATGTCACGCACGACCAGGTCGAGGCGATGACGATGGGCGACCGCATTTGCGTCATGAGGGACGGGAACATCATGCAGGTCGATGCGCCGCTGGCACTTTACAACCAACCCCGGAACCTGTTCGTCGCGGGATTCATCGGCAGCCCGCCGATGAATCTCTTCCGGGGCCGGATCCGCCGCACAGGGGACCGGTTCTCATTCGAAGAGGACGGCGGAGATCCGGGTTCGCTGCGGCTGGAACTGCCTGCAAAGGTGCGGGCCGCGGAGGGACCGGTCGTCCTGGGGATCAGGCCCGAGGACCTGAATGAGGCTGCGGACGGGGGATCCGCGGCGAACGTGCAGGTCGAGGCAACGGTGGAGCTTTTCGAGCCCATGGGCGCCGAGACGTATCTGCACCTGCGCGGCGGCCAGTCTGGTTTCGTGGCCCGCGTCCGTTCCGACCAGGCCTACAGGATCAACCAATCCGTCCGGCTGGCATTTGACCCGGGCCGGGTGCGCCTTTTCGACGCGGCGACCGGGGAGGCCCTGGCTGGCTAGGTCGAAACGCCCAAAAGGCCGCGCGTGATCTGGAAGTCGGCGTTTCCCTGGGCCATGGACGCCGGGGTCCGGCGTCCCGCCGCGGTTGCGATCAATAGGTCGAGAATCGCGGCTGTATCCTGTTCGGCAATTCCTGAAAGGGATCCGTCGATTTCATCGGCTGGGATCGCGCCGCTTCGGTCCGCCTCGACGAACTGCAGGGTGGGGATGAAGGGATGACCCGGCTGTGCGCTTCGGTCGACGATCGAAAGGAAGACCTGGGCCCCGCAGCCGCCGAGTCCTGACAGGTTCTCAATCCGGTTGTCCGTTTCGGTGGCCACGATGTGGAATCCCGGAGAGGCGATCGGCTGCCCATAGGCCAGGGTGGGGCGGGGCGGCGAGGCGCCAATCGTGCGCGAAAGAAAATCAGGGGCGCGCAAAAGCAGGCTGCCCTCGGGCAGAAGAATGCTGCCTCCGTCCGCAACGATCCATCGGGCCAGTTCGCCGAGGGCGGCGGCCGTCGGGGCCTTCGGCGGCGTGTCAGCGAGAAGGCCGACGGAGAGCGAGCCGAGTCCTGCGGGCTCGCGGAATGCAGGGGGCATCTCCGCCAGCCGCGCGGAGAACCACGACTCGATCTTGGCGAGGACCTTTTCAATCCCGCCGTCGAGCTGGACGCTCGCCCAGCCAAAGCGGGCCGGATCGACGCTCGCGTCGGCGAAGTGCCGGCGCATGACATCGTTTGGAATCTTCTCGCAGCCATGCTCCAAAAACAGGGCCGTGGCGACGGACGGATGAAGGCCATACCCGCCGTAGGTGCGGCGGAGACGGGCGTACATCGACTCCCCGGTGAAGCCGCAGCCCTCAGTGTGGGAGAGAGCGGCGAACCGCGACAGGCCTTGCGAGCGCCCGATCCCGGCGGCGTTGAGGCGCTCGGCGGCCAGGCGCGCGATCTGGCTCGAACACATGCTGGTGGCGACGACAAGGCCCACGCGATCGCAAGCCCGCCGGCCATCTGCGGTTTGAAAGGCCGGGAATGTGCGGTCCGGTGGCGGCCCCGACCGAGCCAGGGCGAGCGGCTTTCCGTCCGGGACGGGGCGGGATCGGAGCGCTTCGAGCTGGGAGGTGTCCGACTGCCTCCAGTTCCGCCAGATCGAGACCTGGGAATGCCCGGCGCCTTCTCCCTTTGTGCGGCGCCCGGAGGCGACTTCCTGCAGCAAGGCGAAGGTCCGGGCGCAGAGATCCGCCATGGGCGTCCCGTCGAGATAGGCCCCCGCGTTCACATCCATCTCATTTATGAGAAGCTCATGCCTGCGGGTCGTGGACGTGACCTTGATCGTCGGGACGAAGGGGAAGTTGGTGATCGATCCGCTGCCGGTCGTAAAGCAGATGACCGTGCAGCCGGCCGCCACCTGCCCCGCCACGCTCTCGAGGTCGTTGCCGGGGCTGTTCATGAAGTAGAACCCCGGCGGATCCATTCGCTCGGCGTAGTCGATCACATGGTCGATCCTCAGCGACGGGTCCTTCTTCATCGCCGCCCCGAGCGACTTGAGAAAGATGTTGTACAGGCCGCGAAGGCGGTTGCCGCTCGAGGGATTTCCCTCGACCGAGGCCCCGTGCCAGCCCAGCCGCTCCTTGAAGCGGGCCTGCTTTTCAAGAAAACGGCGGACCGTCGCGGCGTCCCGGACGTTTGCCAGAACGTAGTTTTCCGCGCCGACGAGTTCGTCGGTCTCCGCAAGGTTCACGCAGCCGCCGTATCGGATGACCTCGCGGCCCACCGCTCCGACGAGCGGATTTGCCGACAGGCCCGAGAACGCATCGGAGCCGCCGCACTGCAGGCCCATGCGAATCCCGGAAAGGGGCGCCGGCTCCCGCCGCTGACTTGAAACAGCGGGCACCCATGCCCGGACGATCGCCTCGCATTCGGAGAGCGCATGGCCGATCCCACCCTTCACGGTGAAAAACCGGTGGAGGAGGGAATCGAGGGGATATCCCGCCTCCCGCATGAACTCGCCGAGGACGGAATTGTTGACGGGCTCGGTGCCGCAGTCGACGGCGAGCACCGCACCGACGTTGGGGTGGACCATGAACCCGGCCAGCGCGCGCAAAAGCTCGGCACGGTTGTTCGGGGACCCGGTTCCGTCGCCTTCGGTGTGGGCCACGGCGACAATCCCGTCGAAGCCCGGATGCGCCTTTGAAAGCGGCGCCAGGTGATCGGCAAGCCGGCGGGCGAAACTCGCTGTGCGCGAAGTCGTGCCCAAGATCACGATGTAATTGCGCGTGCCGAACCCCCGCCCTCCCGGCCGGCGGTAGCCGGCGAACGTCCGCCCAGCGGCGTCCGGCGCCGGGTCCACCTGCCGGCCGGGCCTGAACGAGGCTTCGGAAAAGGAAAACGGGGCGACCTTGCTCTCGAAATTGGCCTGCGGCGGCAGCACGGCCCCCCCGAGATCTCGATGGGAAAGAATTTCGAGGGTCAGAGGATTGCAGACGGCGTCCCCGGGCTCGATGTCCTGAAGCGCGACCCCGAACGGCAGGCCCCACGAAAGAAGATCGGACCCGCGCGGGATCCGGCTCACGGCAAACCTGTGCCCTTCGAGAATGGTGTGGCGGAATGTCCGCGGAGCGCCCCCGATCGCGACCACGGCGCCGGCTTCAATCCGGCGAATCGCGATCGCCGCGTTGTCGGCCGGGGCCGGCAGGCGTCCGACGGAGGACAGTTCAAGGGCCATGGGCACGGTCAAAGTCTTTCGCCCTGGGCGCTGTCGTGCGCGATCTTGCCGTTTCGGAAGCGAATGACCCGGCCGCAGCGCTGCGCGATTTCGATATCGTGGGTAACAAGAACGAGCGTAGTCCCCCGTTCGCGGTTCAGCCCGAAGATCAGGTCGACCATCGCGTGCGCCGTGTCGCCGTCGAGGTTGCCGGTGGGCTCGTCGCAGAAGAGGATCTTCGGCCGGTTGATGAAGGCCCGGGCGAGGGCAACCCGCTGCTGCTCGCCTCCGGAAAGCTGGACCGGGTAGTGGCCGGATCGCTCGCCGAGCCCGACGCGGGCGAGCAGGTCGAGCCCCTCCCTCTCAAGAACACGCGAGGGGTCCCGGCTGGAAGCCGGCCGAAGCTCCATCGGCACGAGGACGTTTTCGAGGGCGGTCAGGGTGGGGATGAGCTGGAAGTTCTGGAAGACGAAACCCACATGGGCGTTGCGCACCCGGGCGCGCCCATCCTCGTCGAGCCGGTCAAGCACCTCGCCTGCGAGGACGACCGAGCCGCTCGTCGCGCGATCGAGCCCCGCGCAAAGGCCGAGAAGCGTCGTCTTGCCGCTGCCGCTCGGCCCGACGACTGCAAGGCTAGAGCCTGAGTCGAGCCCAAAGCTCACCTCGTGAAGGACGGTGAGGGGCCCCGCCGCCGTGGGGTAGGTCTTGGTCAGGCGCTCGGCCTTGAGGATGGGCTGGTCGCTCATGAAGGGCGAATACGGTAGTTGAAATCAATGGCTGGCCGCAAGCTGCGCTCAAAAGGGGCTTGCTCGGCGCTGTGTCGGCCCGCTCCCATTCCTCAGGCCGCCGGCGCGTTCGGCGACTTGGACGAAGCCGGATTGAAGAGCCTCTGAAGCAGGTAGTACAGGGTTGGCGTGGCCACAAGCGACAGAAGGACGGAAATGCACAGGGCGCCGATCACTGCGATGGCCAGGGGACGCAGCATGTCCGCCCCGCTTCCGATCCCCCATGCCAGGGGGAGCATGCCCAGCGCGGCGGCTAGGGTTGTCATCAGCACGGGCCTCAGCCGGCGATGGCCGGAGCGGATCAGGGCCTCCTCGAGGCTGCATCCATCGGCCCGCAGGTGGTCCACAAAATCAAGCATCAGGATCCCGTTCTTGGCCACCAGTCCGACGCCGATGATTGCGCCCAGGAACGAAACGACATTGAGCGTCGTCCCGGTCAGCCACAGGCCGGTCACCGTGCCAAAAAGCGCGAGCACGGCCCCGAAAACAATGGAGATCGGCTCGAGGAACGAGCGGAACTCGATCAGGAGAACGGTGAACACTAGGAAGAGCGCCATCAGCAGGACGATCAGCAGATTCTTGAAGGACTCCTGCTGCTCCTGAAAAAGGCCCCCATACTCGATGGAGGCTTTCGGGAGGGAGGGATCGGCGGCGACCAGGGCCTGGATCTGCTTCATTGCGCTGCCCAGGTCGCGGCCCTCCAGGCGGCCGGAGACGACCACATTCTGGCGCAGGTCCTCGCGGTCCAGTTCAACCTGGCTCGGCTCCTGGACCACGTCGGCGACCTGGCTCAGGCGGACCGTCGTCCCGGCCGGCGTGCGCATCGGCAGGTCGCGAAGCGTCGCGACCGAGTTCACATCCCTCCGGTTCAGGCGCACGCGCACATCCAGGATCCTGTCGGCCTCCTGCACCGTGGAGGCCACCTGGCCGAGCATGGCCGTGTTGACCGCCGTGCCGATTGCATCGGTCGAAAGGCCGAAGCGCGCTGCGTCGACAGGCCGCACCCGCACGACGATGGACGGTCCGGTCTCGGTAAGCCCGTCGAAGGTGTCCACCACCCCGGGGACCGCCTTGATCATCTCCTCGACGCGGGGGGCGGTCTTCTTGAGCCAGCCGAGGTCCGGCGAGAAGAGCTTGATCCCGATCGGGTCCGGCGCGAGTTCCAGGTCGCCGACCAGGTCCCCGAGGATCCCGTGAAAGTCCCAGCGCACGGCTGGAAGCTGCTCGTTGAAGGAATGCCGGAAGTCCGCGATGACGTCGTCGGTCGATCTTTCCCGGCCGGCCTTCAGTTTGACCAGAAAATCGCCGCTGTACGGCTCGGTGATGAAGAGTCCCAGCTGCGTGCCGAGCCGCCGCGAGTAGCTCTCCACGTCCGGATCGGCGCGGATCAGCTTCTCCGCCTGGTCCAGCATGCGGGAGGTCTCGGTGAGGCTCGTTCCCGCAGGGGCGTTGTAGTCGATCACGAACCCTCCCTCGTCGAAGGTCGGCAGAAAGTCCGAGTCGAGATGCTGGTAGATGAGAATCCCGGCGACCGCGACGATGGCGCACGCCCCCATGGTGAGCCACGAGTGGCGCAGGGCGGCGCGGACCGAGCTCTCATATACCCGGACCAGCCGCCGCAGGAGAAACCCGCCGTCATGGTTCTCCGGCGCCGCAGCCTCCCCATGTTTCCGGTCGCGGACGAACCAGGAGGCGAGCGAGGGAGTCAGGGTGACGGCGAGG
Source organism: uncultured Opitutaceae bacterium (assembly GCA_964605835.1). GTDB lineage: Bacteria > Verrucomicrobiota > Verrucomicrobiia > Opitutales > Opitutaceae > Palsa-1447. The sequence continues at coordinate 12,188 of CAZSEH010000070.1, read as the reverse complement.
ACAAGGGAGGTGAGCAGCGACACCACCATCGTGAGCGCGAGCGCCCGGAAGAAGACCCCGGTGATTCCGACCAGAAAGGCCAGCGGAAGGAACACGACCACCGGCGTCAGCGTCGAGGCCACCAGCGGGCGGAGGATTTCGGATATGCCCTCCTGGATGCCTTCCAGGCGGGGCCGGCCGGAGGCGATCTTTGTATACATGGCCTCCACGACCACGATCGCGTCATCGATGACCAGGCCGATGGCCGCGGCAATGCCGCCCAGGGTCATCATGTTGAAGCTCATGCCCGAGGCATGGATCGAAATGAAGGTGACCAGGACCGTGACCGGAATCGTCACAATCGCGGTGAGAACCGTGCCCCAGTTCTTGAGGAAGAAGAAGAGGATCGCGACCGAAAGGATCAGGCCGAAAACGATCGCCTCCCAAACGCTCCCGACCGACTCCTTCACGAACGAGGACTGGTCGTAGAAGAACGCCAGCTTCATGTCCGGCGGAAGCTCCCTGCGCAGCTGGGCGAGCTGTTCCTTGACCGCCGCGGCGATGTCGAGCGTGCTTCCGTCGGGCTGGCTGTTGATGTTCAGCAGGACGGCGTTGCGCCCTTCGGCCGTGACGACGGTGTAGGAGGGTTCCGGGGCCCTCTGGACCCGGGCCACATCCGAAACCCGGATGGGATGGGCGCCCCGAACGGCGATGACGCTCTGCCCGATGTCCTCGGGCGACCTGGCCCGGCCGTCGACCGTCGCCAGGTAAAGGTGATAGTTCTCCTCGATCATGCCGGCCGGCGAGAGCAGGTTGTTTTTGGTGAGCGCATCGGTCACGTCGGCCAGGCCCAGCCCCGCCGCCTGCAGGCGCTCCGGGTCCACGGTCACGTCGTATTCGGGCGTGTGTCCGCCCACGATGTCCACGCTGGCGATGCCCGGAATCTGCAGGAAACGGGGCTTCAGGTTGTATTCGCCGGTCTCCCAAAGGGACATGAGGTCGCGGGTCGGGCTGGTCAGGCTCACCCCAATGATGGGGAAGGCCGAAAAGGTCACCCGGGTCACGCTTGTGGTGACTCCGGGGGGGAGACTGCCCTTGACCTCGGCGAGGCGCCCGAGGACGTAGAGTTCGGCCTGCACCATGTCCACGTGCCAGTTGAAGAAGACGTTGATCTGGGCCGAGCCGCGGGTGGTCGCCGAACGCACGGTGAGGCTGCCTGGGATCTCCTTGACCGCCTCCTCGATCGGGCGGGTGACCGTCGCCATCATCTGGTCGGCGGGCACGATGCCATTGTCCACCAGGATGACGACCCGGGGGAAATCCGTTGTTGGAAAAACCGAGGAGGACGTGTGCAGCGCCGCATAAATTCCGGCCAGGCACAGCGCCACCGTGACAAAGATCGTGGCCAGCGCGTGCCGGGTGGCGAAGCGGCCGAAAAAGGAGTCCGGGCCTGGATTCATGCGGGTCGCGGTGTGGCTTTCAAGGACTCGCAACCCGCACCTTGGTCTTGGCAGGCAACCCGTAGGCACCCACCGTCACCACGGCCGCGCCGGCCTTCAGGCCGGCGCCGGAGACTTCCACCCACCCGTCGTCGGCCAGGCCGACCATGACCGGAACCTGTGCCGCATCGTCGCCGTTCACGACGGACACGACGCTGTGTCCGTCGTCGTCCGTGATGACACTCGCCGCCGGCGCCGCCAGGACGTCGGCGTGTTCGGCGACAACGATTCTGAAGCGCACGAACTGTCCCGGCAGGAGTCCGCTGCCCGCCGGAATTGCGGCCCGAACGGACACCGTGCCCGCGGCCGGATCGACCGCCTTTCCGATGAAGGACAGGGTGGCCCGCACGGGTTGCTCCCCCACCAATTCGACGGGCGCATCCAAGGCCAGGGCCTTGACCTGGGGGGAGGGGATGTCCGACGCCACCACGAGGTGATCCAAATCGGCGATCTCAGCGAGGACGGTTGGCAGGTCGACGGCTTCGCCCGGCCTCACGCCGACGCGGGTCACAGTCCCCGAAATCGGGGCGGCGATTCGAAGCAGCGAGAGCTGGGCCTCGGCTGTGGCGAGCTGGGAGCGGGCCTCCTCAAGGCTGCGAAGCGACGTGTTGTTCTGGGAGTAGAGGGTTTCCTGGCGGTTCGCGGCCAGTTTCGCGGCGTCGACGGCGACCGCGGCCGACCGGGCGTCCAGCTCGAAGAGCAGGTCGCCGCGTTTCACGCGCTGCCCTTCCGCCACATGGGAGGCCGCGAGCGTGCCGGAGACCGGCGCGGCGACGCGAGCCGACGCGGCCGGCTGGCCCTCGCCGGCTGGGGCGGGCATCACGGTACCGAAACCGTCCAAATAGTCATGCAATGTGGCGCGCTTGAGCTGCGCGGTCTGCACGCTCACGACGGTCGGCACGGCCTCGTCTGCACTGTCGCCGCCGGGGGCGGAGCCGCCCCTGAATTTGAAAAAGGCAAACAGGGCTGCGCCGCAGAACAGAACGGCGGCTCCTGCAATGATTTTGGTTCGGCTCATTTTGTGGAAGCGGTGGGGGTTGGAACTTGCTCGGCGCTCTTCACGGCGGAGTCCTGCAGGACGAGGGGGCTTTCGGTGGCGTCCTCCAGCGCACCGAGGGCCTGCCGGGCCCGCACAAGCGTTCCCACCAGCGCCACCGCGCTGCCGTAGTACTGCGCCTCCTCGCCTGCAACAGCCAGCGGGTCGGCTTCGCCGGCTTTCTGCATGGCGCGAACCGAATCGAGGTTCCGCCTCAGGTCTTCCGCCAGGGCGGACGACGTGGCAGATTGGCTGCGTGCCTCCTCGTAGGAGGCGAGGGCGCCGTCCACATCGCCCATGGCCTGCGCCTGAACCGCCAGGAATCGGGCGGCGGCCTCTTTGCGGCCCGCAAGGGCCTCCGCGATCGGTCCCTCGTTCCTGTTCAGCACGGGCAGGGTCAGCGTCAGCCCCAATTGCCATTGGCTGTCGCCGGCGCTCCCCGGATTCCAGCCATAACCGGGGCCGAGGTGGACATCCGGATACTGGTTGGCAATCTCCAGCTGAAGGGCCGCCTGTTTGGCGGCGTACTGGGCCAGGGCTTCGCGGACGTCGGCCCGGTCGAGCAGGGCGGCCCGCCTCGCTTCGGGCTGGGTCAACTCGGTGGGAGATACCTCGAGGGGTTCGAATCGGAATTGCACGCCTTCCAGCGCCTTCCTGGGCACACCGAGCGCCTCGGCAAGCTGCGTCCCCGCCTCCGTCGACTGGCGCTGCGCATCCTGAAGCGCGAGTTGGTCCGTCTCGAGGACGATCCGCGCCTGCGCGACTTCGTAGGCGGACACATTGCCGGCCTTGAGCTGCCCCTCCATCAAGCCGACGAGGCGCGCCTGGGCCTGCTCCTGGCCGTCCAGAAGGCCCTGCGTGCGCCCGGTCCCTTGAAGCGCGAGAAGAGCGTCGCGCACGCGTCCCCTTGCCTTCCAGATCGCCTCGACGAGGGTCCAGTGGGCCGCATCCGACAGGGCGCGGGCCTGGGCCATGCGGTAGTCGCGCTTGCCGGCGGTCTCGATCGGCACATCCAGCGGCACGAGCACCGACCAGGGGCTGGGATTGTCCGGGATTCCCCGGTCGTAGGCCGGGGTCAGCGACACCGACGGGTTGGGACGCTGGCCGGCGGTGATCTCGCCCGCGCTGGCCGACGACCATTGCGCGCGGGCCACGGCCAGATCGGGCTGATAATAGAAGGCCGCCCAAGTGAGCGAATTGAGATCCCATCGGCGCGGAACCTCCGTTCCGGGCACGCCGTTCTGCCGCAGGAATGCCTGGAGGCCGGGATCATCGAGGCCGCGGGATTCAAAGGCGTCCGCGGTTTTCCTGGGTGCGAGGGGTTCGGGCTGAAAATGGGCGCATCCGCCGGCAATGCCGCAGGCGAGCAGAATTGCCCCCGCGTATGAAATGAGCGTATTTGGTCGCCTGGTGGTCGCCGGGAGCATGGGGCTGAATTGGGTCATCCTATACGGACCAACATTACGTTTTGATGAAGGTACGGCTGGACGCACGATCAAGGCAATCGGTTCCCCCAGGCGCAAGCCCGACGCCGTGCTTGCCCGCACGGGAGAATGGCTGTCAGTATGGCCCTGCATGTCCCCAACAGGCCCCATCCGATCCGCCATTGCCTGGGGCGAGGGGCTCGTCGACCGCCTTCTGTGCGTCCTCGGGGCGGTGGTTTTTTCGCAGGTTCCCGAGTTCATGCAGCAGTACCTGCAGAGGCTTGGCGGGCACCTCGACGAGGCCCGGCGGCAGCTGGACCAGATTGAGGCTGCGGCGGCCAGGTCCGGGCTCACGCTTGAGCAGCTGACCGCGCACACCGCGGCCGCTAGCGATCCGGCGGTGGCGCGCCTCGGCGCAGTCCTCGCGGACACAGCCGCCCGGGTCGATGCGCTGGCGGCGGCCGAGAGCGCCATCCGGCACGCCTCGATTCTGACGCGGCCTTTTGTATTCATGCGACGCCTCGATCCGGAGATAGCCCGCGCAACATGGTCAATTTTCAAGCCGGCCCTGCCGACAACCCTTGAAGGGCTCTTCTACGCGCTCGCCGGAGTACTCGTGTTTCTCGCGGTGTATCATTACGGTGTCCGCGGGCCGGTCTGCCGCGCCTGGCGGGCGAGGGCTGCGCGAAAGAAGCCGGCCGACGTTGCGGCTTGAACTCACCCGGCGGCCGGATTGGATCACCCTTCATGCCCGACGTCCTGACCGTCAGCCTTGCTGAGCGCGCGTATCCGATTCTCTTCGGGTCGGACCTGGGCGCGACAATCCGGGTGAAGATTGCCGAATTGGGCTCGGCGGGGCGGCGGTTTGCCATAGTGACCGACAGAAACGTCCAGGGCGGCCACGGAGCCGTTCTCGACTCCCTCTTTGGCGGCGCGCCGACCTGGGCGGTCGCGCCGGGCGAGGAGTCGAAGTCGCTCGCGGAGCTTGGCCGAATCCTCGATTTTCTGGCCGGACTTCGGCTGGACCGCGGGGGCGCCGTTTTCGCCGTCGGCGGAGGGGTTGTCGGGGACCTGGCCGGATTTGCGGCCGCGAGCTACCTGCGCGGCATCGACTATTTTCAGGTGCCGACGACGCTTCTGGCCATGGTTGACAGTTCGGTCGGGGGAAAGACCGGAATCAATCTTCGGGCGGGGAAAAACCTCGCGGGGGCCTTCCATCAGCCAAGGGGCGTCTTTGTCTCGACCGGTTTCCTAGCCACGCTTCCCCCGCGGGAATTTGCGGCGGGGATGGCCGAGGTGATCAAGTACGGTCTTCTCGGCGATCCGGCGCTTTTGTCCGAGCTCGAGTCCGCGACGCTGACGCCCGCCAGCGCAAACCTGGCCTCCGTGATCCGCCGCTGCTGCGCGGCAAAGGCGCGAATCGTCGAGGCGGACGAGCGGGAGCTCGCTCCCGAGGGAGGGCGGGCGCTCCTCAATCTCGGACACACCTTTGCCCACGCCGTCGAGAACGCCGCGGGGTACGGCGCCTACCTGCATGGCGAGGCGGTCGCGATCGGCCTCTGCGCGGCGGCCCGGCTTTCGCAAAAACTGGGCCTTTTGAAGGCGGAGGACGCTGCCCTCGTCGAGGCGCTCCTGGCCCGGCATGCGCTCCCGATCCGGCTGCGGAGCCCCCTGCCGGTCGGCGCCCTGCTGGAGGCCATGGGCAAGGACAAGAAGGCGCGCGCCGGAGCGCAGCGATTCATCGTCATGACCTCGCTCGGCCGTGCGGAGGCCCGGGGCGGGATCGACCGCGCGCTTGTGGAGGCCGTCCTGGGGGAGATCGGGGCCCTTTGAAGGCAGAATCAGTTGTGTAAGGCGGATTTTTCCTTCAGCATCATCCCTCGCACGCAACCCCCGCTTCCAACCCGCCAAATTCCATGTCAGCAGTCGACGAAGGCATAGTCCGCGAATATTTCGAGCAGAACGGCTTCTTCGTGCGGCAGGTGCGCAAGTACCAGGTGCAGGCCCGCAAGAAGACGAGCGACGAGGAGATCGACCTGCTTGTCCACAACCCCGCGTGGAGGCCCGGCGGACGCCGGCCGGACTTTTTCCTTTTCGCCAACGAGATGCCCTTCGTCCACCGGGCGATCGTCGCGGTCAAGCCGTGGCACACGGACGTTTTCACGCCGGCCCTTCTGCGGGGATCGCCCGAGAAGATATTCAGTTTTCTCGAGGAGAATGTGCTTCGGGAAGTGAGCCGGCTGTTTGCGGCGGAGGCTGGCGAGGCGGGCGAGGACGCGCCGATGAAGGTGCTCGTCCTGCCTGCCCTGCCGACGGCTGAGCCATTCCGTTCCCAGAGCGTCGAGCTTCTGAAGGCCCGGGGCGTGGATGCGATCATCTCCTTCCGGGCGATGCTCCTCGACCTGGTCGACAAGGTGGAAACCAACCGCAGTTATGGCAAGAGCGACGCCCTCCAGGTGATTCGCATCCTGAAGAACTACGACCTGCTCAAGGACACCCAGCTCGACCTGCCGACGGGAAGCCGCTCCGGGCGGCCGCGCGCCGAGGCGGTGCGGCCCGCGGACGCGCCCGCAGTCTGACATGGATCGATTCCAGCTTTCGCACGGAGTCCCGATCCAGGCCGCGATCCGACCGGCCTTTCCCTCTCCATTTTGAGGATTCCTCAATGCCGACCTCCATCCATCCCACTGCCATCGTCGAAGAGGGAGCCCGCCTCGGGGCCGGCTGCCAGATTCACGCCTATGCCATCGTGCGGCGCTGGGCGACGCTCGGAGACGAGGTCGTCGTTCACCCCTTCGCCGTCCTGGGCGGCGACCCGCAGGACCTCAAGTTTGACGGCGTCTCGCCCTCCTACGTGCGCGTCGGGGCCCGCACGCGGATCCGGGAAAACGTGACCATCAACCGGGGGACGCACCGCGGGTCCGTGACGGCGGTCGGCGAGGACTGCCTTCTGATGGCGGGAAGCCACGTCGCCCACGACTGCACGGTCGGCAACGGTGTCGTCATCGCAAACGATGTCCTTCTCGCGGGCCACGTGACCGTGGGCGATCACGCCGTCCTCGGGGGCGGCGCGGGATTCCACCAGTTCATCCGCGTGGGGGAGAGGACGATCGTCAGCGGCGGAAGCCGCATGAGCATGGACATCCCGCCCTTCACGATGGCGGCCGAGCGAAGCGAGATGATCGGGCTGAACCTCGTCGGCCTGAAGCGAAGCGGGTTTTCAAGGGACGCGATCCGCGAAATCAAGAAGGCGTATCGCGCCGTGTACGGCCGCCTGGCGAACCGGCGCGAGGCGGCGGCCGCCGCGCTTTCCAGCGGCGGCTTTGAAACGGCAGCTGCGCGGCGTTTCCTCGAATTCTTCAGCAGCGGCACCCGGGGCTTCGTCCGGTGCCGCCAGGAGGCGGCCTCGGAAGAGCGGGGGGAATGAAGAACCGACTCGCAATCACGTGCGGCGATCCGGCCGGGGTGGGGCCTGAAATCGTCGCGGCCTGGCTTGCCGCAAATCAAGCCGAAGCGCGGGAAGTCGCCGTCATCGGCCCCGCGCTGTGGCTGGACGGCCTGCCGGGGGCGGCTGAGAAGATCGCCGTCGGACTTCCCGAATACGAATCGGCGCCGGGCCGTCCGGACGGGGAGGGCGCCCTAGTCGCCTGGGCCGCCCTGGAGAGGGCGGCTGAGGGATGCCGCGCCGGCTCGTTCGACGGCGTCGTCACCGGACCGGTGAGCAAGGAGCGGCTCGCCTCGATCGGGTGGACGTTTCCGGGTCAGACGGAGTTCTTTGCCGCAAGGTGGGGGGGCAAACCGGTCATGGCGTTCTGCGGGGGACGGCTCAGGGTCGTCCTTTTGACATGGCACATACCCCTGGTCGCGGTCGCGGCGGAATTGAGCCCGGAAAACTTCGCCCGCGCGGTCGGCGCGGCCGACGAGCTGGTCCGGGCGGATGAAGGGGCCGGGCGCGCCCGGCCCGCGGGAGCTCCCGTTCGGATCGGCGTTTGCGGCCTCAACCCGCACGCCGGCGAGGCGGGGCTCATCGGCCGGGAGGAGATCGAGCGGATCAACCCCATCCTCGATTCGCTGAGGCCGCGGTTTCCGGGGCTTTCCCGGGCCGAGCCCGGCGACACCCTTTTCGCCCGCCAGTTGCGCGGGGAGTTCGACGTCGCGGTCGCGCTTTACCACGACCAGGGGCTCGCGCCCCTGAAGACGATCGACTTCGACGAGTCCGTGAACGTGACGCTCAACCTGCCCTTTGTCCGGACGAGCCCCGACCACGGAACGGCGTTTTCGATCGCCGGCCGCGGCCGGGCGAATCCGCGCAGCTTCGCAAACGCGGTCGCCGTCGCCCGGAGGCTGTTGCAATTCCGCGCCGGTCCCGCTTTGCTGCATACACCGCAAGCCTTGCTATAATTCAGGGTTGTCATCCCTTTTGTTTGGGATGATATCCCCTCTCGCCCAATCACCATTACAAAAGCAAATTGATGGCAAATTCGTTCTCTCCCGCCACTGGCGGCGGCAACCGTCCCGGACAATACCAGCGTCGCAACCTCGATCCCTTCGCGGCCATCCGGCGCAATCACCGCATAAAGGTGCCCCAGGTGCGCGTCATCTCGCCCGAGGGCAAGCAGCTCGGAATACTGGATACGCCCAAGGCGGTCAATCTCGCGCTTGAAGTCGGTCTGGACCTGGTCGAGGTGGCGCCCAACGCGCAGCCCCCCGTCTGCCGGATCATGGACTTCGGCAAGTACGTCTACGAGGAGCAGAAGAAGCATTCGCACGCGAAGACGACCGCCAGCAAGATTAAGGAGATCGAGTTCAGCGCGCGCATCGAGGTGAACGATTTCAACACGAAGCTCCGCCACGCCGAGGAATTCCTGGACCACGGAAACAAGGTGAAGCTGCGGCTCAAGTTCCGCGGCCGCGAGATGGCTCACACGGAGATCGGCTTCGCCGTCATCAAGAAGGCCGTCGCGGAACTCGCGAACATGGGCCATCCCGACGCGGACGCGAAGCTCATCGGACGCAACATCCACGTGATGCTGACTCCGCTGCCGCCGAACAAGCGCAAGGCAAGGTTCATATCCGACGAGGCCGCGTCCGGCGCCGCGCCCCCCGATCAGCCTTCGGGCGCCTGAGGAAAACCAACAGATGGAGCGGGCGGGCATCCGTTGCGCCGGGATCGGCCTGTTTTTTGCCATGGCGGGCCGGCTGGCCGCGGCGGGTCCGATTCCGGTTTTCCACCTGGAGAATTCGAGCTACGTCAGCGTCGTCGACGCGGCCGCGCGCCTGGGTCTGCGCATGACCTGGATCGCCCGCGGGGGCGCGGGCGGACGGCCGGGACTCGCCCTTTTCGACGCCGCGCATCGCGCGGTTCTCACCGCCGAGAGTCGGGAGGCGCAGGCGGACGGGCTCCGCGTCTTCCTTGGGGAACCGGTCCTGACCCGGGGAGGCCGCTTTTACATCAGTCTCCTCGACTATGCGCGCCGGCTGACGCCCCTCATCCGCCCGGAAATGTGCGGCGCCGCTCCGCCGCGTCCCCGGGTGATTGCGATCGATCCCGGCCACGGCGGGTCGGACAACGGGATGGAAAACGCGAGGCTGGGCCTCAAGGAAAAGGTCTACACGCTCGACGTCGCGCTCGAACTCGGGCGGCTCCTCGAGGCCGCCGGCTACCAGGTCGTCATGACCCGAACGAGGGACAGGCATGTCGAATTGCCCGCGCGGGCCGAGATCGCCAACGCGCAGGGGGCCGATCTTTTCGTCAGCATCCATTTCAATGCCAGCGCGCCGGGCGACTCCCGGACCCACGGCACCGAGGTTTTCACCTTCACCCTGGCCACCCAGCGTTCCGACCAGGCGTGGAGCGAACACGGGGACGACCGCGAGTCCGCCCCGTCCCCCGTCAATCGTTTCGACGCCTGGAGCCAGGTTCTCGCGCAGTGCGTTCATCGGCAGGTTCTGGGCTCCCTTCACACGGACGACCGCGGCCGGAAGACGAAGCATCTGGCGGCGCTCCGCGGACTCGCCTGCCCGGCGATCCTCGTCGAGTCGGCCTTCCTGTCGAACGACTCGGAAGGGGCGCGCGTCGCGACGACGGCTTTCCGCAGGCAGCTCGCGGAGGCGCTGCTTGCCGGCATACGCGCCTACTCGGCCGAACTGGACCGGCTGCAGCCGGCGCCGCTCCCCCCTTCCCGTCCGGCGCCGGCGCCTCCGAGTCAACCGGCGCCGGCCCCCCAGTCCCATCCAACACGCCCATGAAACGCGGCCGCGGGCTCCGCGGCGCGTCCTGATTCAACCGGTTTCCATCCCATGAGATTATCCGCCGCCCCCCGCCTTCTCCTCCTTCCCGCAGTCTGCCTTGCGGCGCCATGCGCGCTCCGCGCCTGGAACTATCCTGGCCACCGGCTCGTGAACCAGATCGCGCTCGCATCGCTTCCGGGCGACTTCCCCGCCTGGGCCCGCACACCCCAGAACGCGGAGCGGATCGCGTTTCTCGCCGGAGAACCCGATCGCTGGCGCAATACCCATCAGGAGCTCCTCCAGCATTACAACGGGCTCGATCACTATATCGACCTCGAGGAGATTGGCTACGCCGGCATGGACGTCGCCACGCTCCCGCAGTTCCGGTACGATTTCGCTGTCCAGTTCGCGGCCGGACGCGCGGCCCACCTGGACCTTTTCCCGAAGCCCAACCCGGAGAAGGACAAGGCGGCCGGGCACCCCGGCAACGAGGATCACTCCCTCGAGTGGTCCGGTTTCCTGCCTTGGGCGATCGCCGAATACTATGCCAAGATCCAGTCCGCGTGCTCCTACCTGAAGGCCTTTGAGCAGGCGGGCACGCCGGCGGAGATAGCGAATGCCCGGGCCAACATCGTTTACATGATGGGGGTCATGGGGCACTACGTCGGCGACGGCGCGCAGCCCCTGCATGCGACCATCCATCACCACGGCTGGGTCGGCCCGAATCCGGAGGGCTATTCGACCAAGTACGGCTTTCACTCCTGGATCGACGGGGGCTTCATCGCGAAGGCGGGCATAACCGAGGCCGAGCTTCTGGCGAGAACCGTGCCCGCGGAAACGATCGGCGTCGCGCCGCGGCCGGATGGGCGCGATCCGGTTTTTGTCGCCGTGATGGACTACCTGGTCGAGACCGGGAAACGGGTGGAGCCGCTCTATCGCCTGGAAAAGGAAAGGAAGCTCGAGGGCCCGGGCCCGGACAGCGCCGAGGGACGCGCGTTCATCGATGCGCAGCTCCTCAGAGGCGGCGAGATGCTCGGCTCCCTCTGGCTGACGGCCTGGCGGCAGGCTGCCCCCGATGTCTATCTGAGAGGGGACCTCCTCAAGCGGAGCGGAAAGAAGGCGGCGAACTAGGCCGGGCTCAGGGTGCCGGCGGTTCGCGCCGGCTCAAACCAGTCCGCGGGCGATGCGCCTGGATCGAACTCCGGGCAGGCATCGGCCAGCAGCGCGCGGAGCTTCTCGCGGGCTCGCGCGATCCGGCTTTTGACGGTCCCGGGATTGATGCCGAGTTCGCGGGCGATCTCGTCGTAGGACCTGTTTTGAAGGACGCGCAGGGTGAGGACAGTCCGGTGCGCCGGATCCAGCCTTTCCAGCGAGGTTGCCACGAGGGCCGCAAACTCTCCGCGCGAACTTTCCCGCGCGGGGTCGGGCGAGTCGGCGGGGATGAGGTCCGCCACGGTGGCGCTGCCTTCCGAGCCGACCGGGCAGTCCAGCGAGAGCGTCGCATGGCGCCGCCTCCGGAAGAAGTACCAATACCGGTTCCGGGCCAGGTTGAGCGCTATCCGGTGCAGCCAGGTCGCGAGCGACGAGTCGCCGCGGAAGCGCGGGAGGTTGAGGTGCGCGCGCACAAAGGTGTCCTGCGCGATCTCCTCGGCGTCGGCGTGGTTGTGCAGAAAACTCTCCGCGACGGCAAAGATCCTGGCCTGATGCCGGCGCACGATCTCGGCAAAAGCCGACTCGTCGCCGTGCACATACCGATGGACGAGTTGCATGTCGGTCGTTGTTTCCAATGGCTTCACGGTCTCGATTTTTTCGGATAGGACGTTCATGTTGGCGGAATGGGTTGAAGTTTTCGCCTTCGATGAAACCTCGATTCGTGCCAGCGCCGCGTTCCGTTGCCTAATGGTTTGTCAATCAGATGGTAAAAATTACCACTTCCGCATTCCGATGGAATTTGCGTTCCGCTTTTCGTGCAATGTGCACTGACGCACGACTCGTTTACCCACAAAATGCACGAGCCCT
>CAZSEH010000069.1:6023-19916 GCA_964605835.1 uncultured Opitutaceae bacterium | reverse complement strand
TGAATCGTTCCGGAATGGTTCAGGATTCCGAAACCGTACAGCAGCCAAAGGACGACTGCGATCACGACGACGAGATTGAGGATGGTCTTGATCGCCCCTTCCATCGGAATGAACCGGTTGACGAGCCAGAGGAGGAGGCCGACCACGATCAAAGTGAGCACTGCGGTGACGAGTGACATGATTATCCTTTGTCTTGCACGGACCCATGATAGCCCGAGCCGCGGAGAAACCGTATGGGGTTTAACCCGAATTTTCGCAGGGGCGCTGGGAAGCCGGGGGCGTCCGGACCACCGGCGCTGCCCCCCCTACACGCAACACCCCATAGCGCGGGGACGATCCATGGCCTATCCTGCGTGAGGTTTCAGCATTAGTTCCGCTGCCATTTATTCGACGGCTCGTTGGCCGGCCTTATTCGTCGGCGTCCTAACCGAGAAACATATCATACATGAAAATACACACGCTCCCCGCGCTGCTAATCGCCGTCGCCCTGCCGGCCTCGCTGTTCGCCTCCTCGGATACCGACAGCAAGATCGTGGACGCCGCCAAGGCTTCCTATAATTACAAAACCGTCCTTGAGGACCATGTCACGGTGAAGGCGGATGACGGAATCGTCACCCTCACCGGCACGGTGCAGGACAAGGATTCCAAGTCCCTCGCCGAGGACACCGTAAACAACATCCCGGGGGTCCTGGGCGTAAAGAACGAGATCCGCATCCAATCATCCTATCCCGAGCATTCGGACGCCTGGATGGCCTGGAAGATCCGCGGCCAGCTGCTCGTGAAGGCCAACGTCAGCGCCACCAACACGACGGTCGCGGTGCAGGACGGCGTGGTCACCCTCGGGGGCACGGCCGAGAACGACGCGCAAAAGGAACTGACCGGGGTCTACGCGAAGGACACCGACTGGGTCAAGTCGGTCAAGAACAACATGGTCGTGAAAGCCCAGCCCGCCACGGGCGAGACCGTGGGCGACAAGATCGATGACGCATCGATCACGACCCAGGTGAAGTACACGCTGCTGACCCACAAGTCCACCAGCGCGATCAACACCAAGGTCACAACCACCGACGGCGTGGTCGACGTCTCCGGCGAAGCCGGCTCCGATGCCGAGAAGTCCCTTGTGGCGAAGCTCGCCATGGACATTCGCGGCGTCAAGTCCGTCACGAACGACATGACGGTCAAGATGTAAACGGGGGGAATTCATCCCCGATGAACAACGCGACCGCCTCCGGGCGGTCGCGTTTCGTTTAGTCCCGTCGCAGCCGCCTACATGCGCCCTTGCGGGGCGGGAGCGATCTGCAGGGCGCCGCCATTGTTGGAAAGCGCCTTCCCGAGGCCCGCGCGAAGCTTGATCATTTCGGCTCCGGCGAGGAGAACGGGCCCGTACCCGTGCGCGGCTAGGACACTGGCCGGCCGGTACGCATAGAACATCGGGTCAAAGCCCATCCCCGTCCCAACGCACGTGCCTTCCACCTGGCCCTTGCCGTTTACCTGGGCGGCCACCGCGTTCCAGCCGACCGCGGCCATCGGAGCATAGGCGGAGGCGTCGAGCCACCCGCGGTTGATGCCGAGCGCGATTGAGTAGACGTACATTGCGCTGGCCGAGGTCTCGAGATAGGTGTCCGGCCGGTCCAGCAGCTGGTGCCAGAGCCCCTTGCTGTCCTGGAGGGGGGCAAGACCCTGCACGTGCGCCCGGAATTGGGCGAGGATCGCCGCCCGGTCCGGGTGATCGGCGGGCAGGACGTCGAGCAGTTCGGCCATCGCCACGACCGCCCAGCCGTTGGCGCGGGCCCACGGGAACATCGGATGCGGGTCCATCTTGTCGACCCAGCCATGCCGGTACAGGCCCTTCTCGGGCACGAACATCCGGGCCGAAAACTGGAGGATCTGTTTCGCGGCATCGTCGTAATACTTTTTTTCTCCGGTGGCCGCGCCCATCTGGGCCAGCGCGGGAACGCTCATGTACAGGTCGTCCAGCCAGAGGGTGCGGGGCAGGGGCCGGTTGCGCGCGAGCGTGCCGTCCTCAAACCGGAACTGGCCCGAGACAATCCACGCCATGTACCGGTCGATGCAGGGCTGCAGTTCCTGCGGGCTTATCCCCGCGCGGCTCGCCTTGAGCATCGCTGCGCACATGGATCCGCAGTCGTCAAGGGTCCGGGGGTCGATCACCGCGCGGACGGAGAACATGCGCATGTCCCCGACCGGGCCGTTCGGGCCAAAGGTGGGGGCGGGCTGTCTGGGCTGTTTCAGGGCATGAGCGGCAAGGGCTGCGATGGACCGGAGCCGGGTGGCCGTGTAGTCGCGGAAGCGCGCGTCGCCCGTTGCGTCCGCGGTCCGGAGCATTCCCGAATAGGTGACGCCCCACTCGTAACCCGTGAGCATGAAGGGGCCGCGCGCCAAGCCCGCGTGCTCGGGCAGATTGGCGAGATCGGCGACTGGCTCGTTGGTGTCCAGATTGATGACCTGGCCGGGGCTGGCCTGCTCCAGGTAGGCAAGCACCCGGTCCAGCACCACTTTGATGTCCGCCTCCGCGGGCGTCGCATAGCTGACGGGATACGCGGGCGACATTCGGTTGGGATTGGGCGCCTGCCCCGGGGCCGCAGCCGCCGCGACGGGGGCGGCGGGTTGTGCGAACATCGGCGGCGCGAAGGCCAGCGCCGACAAAAGCGCAAGGGTGCGCATTGCGGCGATCGTTTGGGAGGCTCGGCGCCACGGCGTGGCACCGGAACAGGGTAGGGCGTTTGTCGTCATTTGGAGGGGGAGAAAAAGGGGCTCAATAGAGGTGACGATAGTAGACGATTCGCTGAACCATCCAGAAAAGGCCGACAGCGGTGATCATGAGCGAACAGGGGATGGCCACGCGCGCCCGGAACCAGGGGCGGTTCCGGAACCAGCCGACTGCCAGGAACGCGATCAGGATGATGAAGAGCTGGCCGAAATCGACCCCAAAATTGAATCCGAGGAGCGCGATCAGGAACTGGTGCTTGGGAAACGGAACCTCCCGAAGGCTGCTCGCGAAGCCGAGTCCGTGGATCAGCCCGAAGCCGAAGACGATGGCCAGCCGCCCGATCCCGAGGCGCGGGCGAATCACGTTTTCCAGCGCGATGAATGCAATCGAGAGCGCGATCGCCGGTTCGACAAACTTGCTCGGCATGCTGAAGATGCCGCAGGTGGACAGGTACAGGGTCGTGGCGTGGGCCACGGTGAAGGTCGTCGTTTGAAAGAGAAGCTTCCGCCAGGTTATTCCGAGGAAGAAAAGCCCCAGCACAAACAGGATGTGGTCCGTCCCTTCAGGGACGATGTGGCGGAACCCGAGGTGGAGGTACATCGGCAGCTGCCGCGTCCACGGCATGGAATCGACGTCCTGCGCCTGCGGATAATGTGCGGAGCCAACCGGCGGCGCCCCTGCGGCCGGCTGGGCCGCCACCCCTCCGGGGCCGGCCTGGGGCGCGACTCCGGCCCAGTCGAACGGGTCGCTTTCGGTCGAGGTGTCCTCGATCCAGCAGGTGTCCGAAATATGGGCCGACGGAATCTGGACGATCAAGGCCACCGGATAGTCGACCCTCGCCCCGGGCGGCACCACGAGCTTCAGCGCTTCGCGGCTGGCCGGCAGAACCGCGATGAAATTCAGCGTCGTGAAGTGGTCCGTCGCCGGGTCCATGAAGTCCTCCTGGGACAATCGGGGAAAACTGAATTGCTGGAGGATCGGCCGGAGGCGCTCGCTGCCGACGAAGAGCTGGAGGCTTTCGAGCACGTTGGGAAGAACACGGTCGATCGCCTGGCGCTGCGCATCGGGGTCCGCCACCGAAATGGCGTAATAGCCCTCGGGCGATTGGAACGCGGCGGTCAGGTCGATGTCGATCTTCACCCCCACCGTCCCCGGCTGTTCGAACGTGACCAGAACCTGCGTGATCGTGAGCGTGTGCGCGGAGGCCGGGTCGGCAAGCATGGCCGCCACGGCCGCCCAAAACGCAATGAATCCGACGCGGCCGAACCCCGCGGCCGCTAAGGCGGCGCGGAGACAGGCCGCAGCGGAAACCCGTATCAGGCGGGTTGGAGACGCCCGGCGCACAGCTAACGGCTCCAATGCGGCGAGCCTATGCCCTTTCGATTACTGTGCCAGAAGCCGGTTCTTGTCGTCATAGGTCCGGTCGAGCCAGGCCTTTGGCAGGGGAACGACGCAGATGTTCAGCGAGCGTTTGTTGGCCGACAGCATGGCCGATTGAATCTCTATCTTCGTGCCGTCTGCGCTGAATGTCGGGTGAATGTGGTCGGCTGCGGTAGTCACCTGGCCCATGGAGGCCAAAAGGGCCGTCTCGCCAGTATGGCGGTCGATGATCCAGAGACGATATTGGAAGTCGTCGGCTGCAGCCCATCGGCCATCCGCCGAACCATTGACGTGCCAGATGGAACTGCCGGAACTTCCCAGGGGAACCTGGCCGGCTATCCGCATCTCGTGGGTGCGAAGGTTGACGATGCCAACGCCGGTCGGATGCGAGTCATCGCCTGCAATTCCCCAGGTAGGGGGCGGCTGGGGCGGCGGTGCAGGGGCGTCGGCATTGGGGACGGCGACTGCGGCGGGTTGCCCCGGTTGCGCACCCCGTCTTCCGCGCCTGCCGCCGCCCGGCGTATGCGTGTACAGGATCGCGATCGCGACTTCATCCTTGGTTATCACGGCCTCGTGGGTGATCCACTCGTAGGGCGCCTCGGGATAGAGCGGTCGCAGTCCCGTGCCGTCGGACTTGACCACCCACGTGCGTTGGGGAGCCTTTCCGCCGGTCTCCCAGCAAAAGACGATCTCGCCGGGCATCCAGGGATTGGTTTGGACGTGGCCAATCTGGAACGGAACATCTACGACCATCTTGACCTCGCCCGTCGTCAGATTCATCGAGCGCAGTCCTGTCGGGCCGCCGCCCATGCCCCGGGGGCCGAACGGCTTGGCATGATTGGTGCCGGGCTCGACGTATTGGGAGTAGATCGGATTGTTTGGATCCATGTCCTTGCCCACATCGCCGCCCTGGACCGAGAAATAGACGTAATCCTCATTCGCATCGAGACCCATGTTTCCGCCTGCACCCATGCCCGCAGGCATCGTTCCGCAGACGCGCTCGTAACTGTCGGATGCTCCAACGGTGCCCGCCATGCTGTCGGCAAAAAGCCGGGCCAGGTCGACCTCGACAATGGCAAACGGGCCGCGGGGGCGCATGAATCCACCCTTTCTGCGGCCTTCACCGGGGGGGCCGGAAGGTCCGCCAGCCTTCGTGCCTTCAGGCGGCGGAGGAGTGTTCGCCAGCGCCGGGTCCTGATAGCCGCCGGGCCCGCCGCCTGCCCGTCGCGCGGGCGCGCCCAGGTCGCGCATGAAATAAAGCTTCATCGACTTGCGGGCGACGCAGAGCATGCCCATGTAACCCTTTTCGGTCACCTGCACGATGTCGCCGGCCGTCTCATTGACCGCCATAACCTGCCCGGGCACGCGGTTCGAACGAAAGATCACCCACTGGCCGTCTGAGGTCCAGTCCGGATGGGTCTGGTAGATCTTGGAATCGCCCGCCGGCGAACTCGTAAGAAAAGTGAGGGGCGTTCCCGTCACCGGATCGATAACGGTTTTCTTCTCGGAAGGGAAACGGTGACCGACTTGGGCTGAGGCTGGCGCGATCGACAATGCGGAGGCGCAGAAAACAGCCGCTGCTTTCAGGAGGAGGTACTTGTTCATAAGGGGTGTCAGGCGTGAAAGACGCACCCGGCGGCGAACGGATACCGGGTATTTTTCCACAATAAGGGGGAAGCGCCGCGATTGCGAGCTGGCGATTGCGCGCCGCCACGCAAGGGAAGGCAGGCCTCCGGCGATCTGCACCCGGATGGGGCCCAAGCCAAGCCAGCCCGCCCTGTCAATGATGCGACGAGAAGGGCGACTTATTGATTGAAAAAACGATTGGCACGAGCACCCGGGTGTTGACGGCCCGGCCTTTCCGCTGGCCCGGCCGGAACTTCCACATGCTTATCGCCCGCTCGGCGGCCGACGCAAACTCCGGCCTCGCGTTTCGCTCGGCGACCGGATGCCGGACATCGCCGTGCAGATCGACAACGCAGTCGACCATCACCTCTCCCTCGACCCCTGCGCTGCGCAGCTGATAGGGATAGTCTGGAGGCACCTGCACGACGACTTCCGGGATCTCGTCGACCTTCGTCATTTCGTAGATCTCCCCGAAACCGTCCAGTCGGTTGCCCATGCTGCGGGGCGTCGGCGGCATCGAAATGGTGATCTGGCCGACTGCCATCCGGGTTGGCCTCGGAGGCTGCATCGGCTGGACAAATGAGGTATCGAGCACGATTTGGAAAACCTCGTCGAGGGCCGGCGGCGCCAGGGGCTGCTGCAGCTTCTGCTCCCGATCGTCGTAAACCGAGTCATCCTCGTCGGGTTTGTCGGGCTCTATCTTGGGCATGGCGATCGCCGCGTAGGTCGGTGCGGACCGCACCGGCCGTTTTACCGGCTGCCCGCCGCCGCACACGGAGTACACGACCAGGCCGCCATGGAACGCGGTGGAGGCCAGCAGGCCGATGATAAGGTTTCCGCGCATCAGGCTGTCAGGCCAGGTTTTGTGGGTTCCTCGACGTGGAGTCGTTCCGGTCGGTAGTCTTGTAAAGCTCGAATTCGCCTTTTCCGGCGGCCAGCTCCGTCCTGGCGAGAATCGCGGCAACTTCGTCGCCGCTCAGGGGCCTGAAATTGCGCGCAACATCCAGCCCCTGCTCCAGAATCTTCATCGAGTCGCAGCCCGTGATGCAGACGCTGACCGGGAGGTTCATTGCATACTGGAGGCATTCCACGGCAGATGCCGTCCGGCTCTTCAGGATGACCGAATCGCCTATGGGCTTCATGCCCAGCACGCCGATGTTCTTCTCGAGCGCCACGGGCAGCACGCGCTGGCTGAAGCTGTTGAAGTGGGCGTCCATGACGTTCAGCGGCATTTGCAGCGAATCGAAGACGAACCCGTGGCGGTCGGCCACTTCGAGCATGTGCAGATGGATGTCCGGGCCCTTGTGGCCGGTGAAACCGATATAGCGGACCTTTCCCGCCTCCCGGGCCTTCACCAGGGCCTCGATCGCACCCCCAGAGGCAAAGACCTTTTCCGCATCGTTCATCCGGATCACTTCGTGGATCTGGATGAGGTCGATGTGGTCGGTTTGGAGCCGTTTCAGGGACTCGTCCAGCTGCTGGGCGGCTGATCGGGCCGTGCGCCCGTCCACCTTGGTCATCAGGAAAGCCCTGGCCCGATACCCGTCCTGGAGCGCCTTTCCCATCCGGGTTTCGCTCACGCCGTTGTTATAGTCCCAGCTGTTGTCCAGGAAGTTCGCCCCGCCGTCCAGCGCCGCGCGGACGATCCCGATCGCGGTCGCCTCGGTCAGGTTTCTCTTGCCGATGTGATAGCCGCCGATGCCGAGGAGGGAGACTTTCTCCCCGGTTCGGCCGAGCGGACGATAGGGCATTTTTCCGGCCGGGGCCGCGCGGACAAGCTTCGCCCCGAGCCTGGCCACCAGGGCTGCCGTTGCCGCGGTGCGAATGAATTCTTTTCGGTTCATTTTAGAGAGGGCCTGAGTAAACCTTGTCTCCTACGTGCAGGGTTAGGAAACCGCAAGTCACAAGCCAGTTCAGGGCGAGCCGCTAGCGGAGGCCGTTGGCGAAATTGAAGTCGTACTGAAGCTCCTTGTCGTCGGGCCTGAGCCGCAGCGCGGCCTCAAACTCAGCGGTGGCGTCCCGGTATTGCCGTTTCATCATAAAGACATTCCCCAGGTTTGCATGGGCCTCCGGGCTCGAGGGGTCCATCCGCAACGCTTCCTTGAAGCTTGCCACGGCCTCGTCCGCGCGCCCCGCCTTTGCCTGCGCAAGTCCCCGGTCGTTGAAAAGCCTGGCTCCCCCCACCAGGTAGTAACTGAACCGTGCGGCCCGGGCCGTCGGTGCCCGGTCCGCCTCCGCAGGCCGTGCCATGGCCTCGAGCAGGTCCTTGTCTGCCGCCGAAGAGCCGGCGAAGACATCTTCCGGCATCTTCCAGTACTGCATGATCTGGTTCTGGATGGACAATCCCTCCAACTGGTACAGGGACCAGCCGGCCAGATACTGCAGTCGCAGATTGACGTCGCGGTTTATCTCGGCGTCGTGGAGCCAGGGCCGCAGGTCGGAGCCTCGCCCGGAATAGGTCGCCAGAAAGTCGGACAGCGTCGCGAAGCCGACTTCATGCAGCGATTCGACAACGCGCTGGTAATCCGGGCGCCGCCACCGGGCCTGGACATCGTCCAGGTTGATCGGGTCGGCCGGCTCCGCCCTCCCCACCAGCGCCAGATCGTGGCCGGATGCCTTCATGCCGGTGCTCCAGAGGGTTCCCCTGGGAAAAACCTCCAAAAATGTGGCGATTTCGCTCTTCACCGCATCCGCGGTGGTTTCGTACAGCGGCACCCACTGGCTCACGACGCCTCCCTCCCTCAAATGCCGCTTGGCCGCCTCAAAGTATTCCCGGGTGTAGAGCACGGCGGATCCCTTGACCCAGGGATGGATCGGGTCCGAGGTTATGACGTCAAACTTCTCGCTCGTCGTCTGGATGAAATGCCGGCCGTCGTCATAGACAATCTGAACCCGCGGATCGTGCATGACGTCGTAGTTGGCCCCCTTGAAGTAAGTGGAGACAACGCGGGGAATCAGCGGCTCGATTTCGCAGATCACAATTCTCTCCACTTCCGGGTAGGTCCCGATCGAACCCGCAGTGACCCCCGCCCCGAATCCTACGACGAGCGCGGATCGGGGCCGGGCCGCATTCATCATCGAAATATGCCCGAGCATCCGCTGAAGCTGCATGTCGTTTGTCGTGGTCGACGCCTCGACCTTGCCATTCACGTGGAAGGCCCTGGCGCCATCCGGGTTTTCCGACACAGCCACGGAGGCATTCATTCCCTCCCCCGAATAGATGACCTTGAGGTCGCGGTTTACCGCCGAATAGCGGCCGGTGGCAAGCAGGGTCGGCGGAACGGCGGGCAGAAGCCATCCCAACACGGCCGCGACAAGCACACCGGCCGCGGCCAGCCGCGTGACTGCCGCCCGCCTGCCGGCGGTTTCGACGCCCGTTCGGAACGAAATTGACGGCGCCAGGGCGATCAGGCCCGCGAGGGCGGCGATCGCGATCATCAGCTGCTGGGCGCCGCGGGTGCCGATTCCCGGGATGACGACCAGGCTGAACGCAAGAGATCCCGCAATCGCGCCGAATGTATTGGCCGCATAGACCTTTCCGACGAGTTTCGCGGGATCCCCGCCGTCCGCCGCTGCCGCCAGAGCCAGTGGAAAACTTGCGCCCCAAAGGATGGCCGCCGGCAGTATCGAAAGAGTGCACCACCCGAGTTCGAGCGCCATCCTCCGCCACGGCGCGGCGACGATGGCATGACTGACCGGCCAGAACGGCAGCCACCGCGTCATCACAAATGCTCCCCAGGCGATGGCGACTGCCAGCAGGATCTGGCACCATCCCAGCCCTTCCCGCGGATTCATCTTTCCCCGCGCCAGAGCGGCCCCGCCGCTGCTTCCGAGGCCGAGACCCGCAAGAAATACGGCCAGGATCAGTGAAAAAGTGTAGACCGTGCCTCCGAAATTCAGGGCCATCAAACGGGTCCAGACGACTTCCGCACCCAATGCGCACAATCCCGACAGGGCTATCGATGCATGAACTGCCAGCACCCCTGGAATCGGAACCGCGCGCGCGGGCGTTTCCATGCGGGCCGCGGGCACGGACGGCAAGTTTCCCGCCAGCAGCGCTGCGATCAAAGCCACTCCCAGGTTGATCGCCACGGCCGCATGGGTCGCCGTCTCCATGTCGTAAACCCGCAGGAGGTAGAAGCCGGCCAGAAGGCAGCCGATCACCGCTCCGACGGTGTTCCCCGCATAGAGGAAACCGACCCAGGAAACACCCTTCGGGCCGGTGTCTATCCAGCGTGCGATGACCGGCAGGGTGGCGCCCATCAATAGGGTGGGTGGGAGCAGGCACGCCGCGCAGACGGCTTCCCGCGCCATCACCCCGGCGAATCCGTGGCCGAAATATTCCAGGTAGAAGCGCCCGGCCCACGGAATCGCCCAAAGCACAAAAAGTCCGCAGAGACCGATCCCCAGCTCCAGCCTGGCATAGGAGATGAGCGGATGCCGGTTCAGGCCGAAATAGCGCGGCAGCACGAGAGATCCCAGGCACATTCCCCCCATGTAGGTTCCCAGCAGCACCCCGATGGAAATTGCGGTGGACCCGACTACAAATTCCAGGAGCTGGAGCCACACGATCTCATAGATTAATGCGGCACAACCACTTCCTACGAAAAGCGCCAACAATAGCAGGCGGACGGGGGTGGGGCGCGACCAGGCAGACACGGAACTGGTTTTATCGCTTCCGCCCGCTGCCGATTCAAGGTGAAATTGAAGACGGACCCGCGCGTGAGTCCGGCGTCTTCCGTTGGGAGGAGTGGCAGGTCTTTCCCGAGAGCGCCGCCCTGGGGGGGCAGAATAACCGAGCCCAAGTTTGCGAAATTGACACCTGCTGTGTACGATTCCGCGCTGCAATTTCACGCCAGCTCATCCAGTTGGGCGACGAGTAGTTTGTGGCATGAGGCTGGCACTGCGGCCGATGCACCTCCTCTTCAGGAAGCGCGCTTGGCAGTCCGTACTACCGACTTTCCCCAATGATCCAGCAGCAACCCGACCCGCTTGCAGACGGCTCCCCCTCCGCGCCTCCCTTCGACGAGGACGCCTGGGAGGACCTGCTTAATTACATCGAGGAAAAGCGCGTCATCCCCATCGTCGGTCCCGAACTTTTGACGGTGGAGACCGACGCGGGACCGCGTCTTCTTTATTCCTGGCTCGCCGAGAAGCTCGCGGCGCGCCTCGGTGTGGATCCGGCGCCGCTGCCCCAGCCGCTGACCCTCAACGATGTCGTCTGCGCTTACCTGACCAGCCACGGCCGGCGCGAGGAAGCCTACACCCGCCTCCGAAGCATCATGCGCGAAGCCAGCTTCGCCCCGCCCCTGCCGCTGCGCCAGCTCGCGGAAATCACCGATTTCAACCTCTACGTCACGATGACCTTTGATCCGCTGCTCGAGCAGGCGGTCAATCAGGTCCGGTTCGGCGGTGCCGCCAACACCGAGGTGCTTGCCTACGCCCCGAACCGGGTCGCCGACCTGCCGGTCGACCGCGACGATCTCAATCGTCCGGTGGTCTACCATCTGCTTGGCCGCCTGTCCGCCTCGCCCACCTACGTGATCTCGGACGAGGACACGCTCGAGTTCGTCTGCGCCCTGCAAAGCGAGCATCTGACGCCTGAAAAGCTCTTCCACGCATTGGAGCACAGCCACCTGCTTGTCATTGGCAGCGATTTTTCAAACTGGCTCGCGCGCCTTTTCCTGCGGATGACCAAGCGCCGCCGCCTTTCCGACCCGCGCGACGTGGGCGAGATCCTGGCCGACAGCCATTCGCTGCGCGACGTGCGGCTCGTGTCGTTCCTGCAGCAGGTCAGCGTGCGCACGCGGCTGTTTTCGGGCGCCGCGGCGTTCGTCGGGGAGCTGCATCGGCGGTGGACCGCACGCCGCGGCGATCTGGCGCCCCCAGGCGGGCCGGCCGAGCCGGTCCGGTTCATGCCGCCCGCGCGCGAGATGGCGGCGAACGCGGTCTTCATCAGTTATGCCCGCGAGGACCTGCCTGCGGTGCAGAGGCTCAAGGCCGGCCTCGACGCGGCGGGGATCATCACCTGGTTCGACCTCGACCGGCTCGAAAGCGGCGACGACTACGACCGCAAGATCCGCGGCAACATCGGCCGCTGCTCGTTTTTCCTTCCGGTGATCTCCGCCGCCACCCAGCGCCGGCACGAGGCCTATTTCCGGCGGGAGTGGAGTTATGCCGTCGACCGCACGCGCAGCATGGCCGACGGCGCGGTGTTTGTCCTGCCCGTTTGCATCGACGGCACGCCCGAGGCCGACGCGATTGCGCCCGAGAAATTCAAGGCGATGCACTTCGCCCGCCTCGCCGGGGGCGAACCCACCCCGGAATTCACGCGCCGCCTGCAGGAACTCTTCAACGCCCGCCGCGCATGAAAACCCCCGCTCCCGCCGCAGCCGTCGACGCCCAAAATCCCTGGCTCGGCCTCGTTTCCTTCACCGAGGAGACCCGAGGCTTCTTTTACGGCCGCGAAACGGAGGTCGCCGAACTCGGCCGCCGGGTTCAGCGCAAGCTCCTGACGGTGCTCTTCGGCCAGTCCGGCCACGGCAAGACCTCCCTCCTGCGGGCAGGCCTCGTGCCGCGGCTTCGGCCCGAGGGCTTCTGCCCCGTCTACGTCCGGCTGGACTACGCGCCCGCCTCGCCGCCGCCCTCCGAGCAGATCAAGGATGCCGTGCTTCGCGCCACGGCGGAGGCCGGCACATGGACGCGGTCCGGCGCCGCCGCCGAAGGCGAGTCGCTCTGGGAATTCCTCCACCACCGCGACGACGTGCTCAGGGACGCCGGCGGCCGCACCCTCGTTCCGCTGCTCATCTTCGACCAATTCGAGGAAATCTTCACCCTCGCGCAGACCGATGCCACAGGCCGCGCGCGGGCCCAGGCGTTTCTCGCCGAGCTCGCCGACCTGGTGGAAAACCGTCCGCCCGCCGAACTCGAGGCGCGCCTGGAGAACGACGAGGGCGATGCCGCCCGATTCGATTTTGCGCGCGCCGACTACCGGATCCTCATCACGCTTCGGGAGGACTATCTGCCGCATCTCGAGGGGCTGAAGGGCGCGATGCCCTCCGTCACCCAGAACCGCGTGCGTTTGGCGCGGATGACGGGAACGCAGGCGCTCGAGGCCGTCCTCAAGCCCGGCGCCGGCCTTGTGACCGCCGACGTGGCGCGGTCGATCGTGCTCTTTGTTTCCGGCGCCACGGACCTCGCGCACGCGGAGGTCGAGCCGCCGCTCCTGAGCCTCGTCTCCCGGGAGCTCAACGAGGCCCGGCTGGCGCAGGGGCGCGGGGAAATCTCCGCCGACCTGCTCGCCGGATCACGCGACACGATTCTTTCGGAATTCTACGAACGCAGCCTCGCCGACGTGCCCGCCGGCGTGCGCCGTTTCATCGAGGACGAATTGCTGACGGACTCCGGCTACCGGGAGAGCATGGCGGAGGAGCGGGTCAAGAAAGCCTTCGCCGCCGCTGGCGCCCCGCCGGAGGCGCTCGCAGCACTCGTCGACAGGCGCCTCCTCCGGGTGGAGGAGCGGCTCGACGTCCGCCGCGTGGAGCTGACGCATGACGTTCTTTGCGGCGTCGTCGCCGCCAGCCGCACGGCGCGCCGCGAGCGCGAGATGCAGGAGGCCGCGCAGGCGCAGCTCGCGGCAACCCGCGCGAAGGAGGCGGCGACGCGCCGCGCCCTGTTCCGCGCCCGGACGGTCGCGGCCGTCTGCGCCGTGCTGCTGCTCCTGGCCGCGGGAGCCGCGGTCTTCGCCACCCTTAGCCGGCGCCGCGCCTATGAAGCCGAGCGGGCCGCCCGCGCCGCCGAGGCGAAGACCGAATCGGAGCGCCTGCTCGCTGACACCGCCCGCGGCCAGGCCGAGGGCTTGGTGAGTTTCCTGCTCGCAGACTTCTTCGATGAACTCGAGCCGACGGGCCGCTTCGATGTCATTGCGCAGCTCGCCGAACAGACCGTGACCTACTATGGCGGCCTGCCGGCGCAGCTGCGCTCGCCGCTGACGGAGCGCCGCCGCGCGCTCGCGCTTGTGCGGCAGGGCTGGGCGGTGTTCAGCCAGGGCAAGTTCGACGCGGGCGAGAAACAGCTGAACGAGGCCGTGGCCGAGTTCGAAAGACTCCGCACCCAGGGCGACATCGACAACACGACCTTCGGCCTCGCGCTTGCGTTGA
>CAZSEH010000069.1:0-5923 GCA_964605835.1 uncultured Opitutaceae bacterium | reverse complement strand
CTCGCCTTGTCGGCCGAGCAGACGATGTCGGAATGCCTGCGCTTCAATCCCATCGACGCCGTTGGGTGGAGCGGCGAGACGCAGACCCGGCAACGGATTGCGAGCTATCTGGCGGAGCGCGGCCGCATCAGCGAGGCGATGGAGAAATACCTCGCCGCCGCCGACGTGGGGGTTGAGCAGCGCTCGGGCGCCGGGGGAATCGCGAGCGTGCCCGCCGCGTTCTGGGCGATCGCCCGGTTGGAAGCGCAGCGCGGCCACCGCGAGGCGGCCGAAAAAGCCCTGGCGGAAGCAGTTCGCGTCCGCGGCACAATGGACCGCGAGCGCCGAAGCCCGGACATCGTCCGCGAATACGTCCGGCTTTACTCGATCCGTTCGTGCGAACGGGACGTGAAATGGTATCTCGAAGACTACGCGGGCGTGATCGCCGGCGCCGAGGAGGACCTGAAGGCAATTGCCCGGCTGGTTCAATCGCCGGACGTCACCGCGTCCGAAAGGAAGCTTTTGGATTCCACCCGCGCAAATGACCTCCAATATGCCGCCCAGGCCCATGGGATGCTCGGGCAATTCGCCGAGGCCGAGGCGATCCTGCGGGACTTGCTGCCTGAACTGAAGGCAGGCGGCATGCAGGCGGCGAAAGACGGCACCGATGCCTGGCGGCGCGCATGGCTTGCCTTCGCGCTTGTGCGGCAGGACCGCCGTGCCGAGGCGCTGAAAATTGTGGAGCCGGCCGTGGGGTTCTACCGGGATCGCAAGAACAAGGGCGACGACACCGTGAGCCAGCAATTGGCTTTCGGAGCCTCGCTCTACGCCCGGGCGCTGGCCGAGCCGGACGACCCCGAAGGCGGCGCCGCGCGCCGCGCTTCGCTCGATGAGGCCGCGCAGGTCATGGCCAGCCTCAGCGATGAGGCGAAGCAGCTCCACGACGAGCGCGTCCTGATCGCGCGGATCAGCGCAGAACTGGCCAGGTCCGGCGGGAAGGCGGATTGAACGATGAACACGGCTTGAGGGCGCCCGGACGGTGGAACCCAGCCCGCATTGGGGGCACGGTTTCAGGGTTGAATGCATTGCGTGTCCTGATGTGCTGGGAATAGCCAACCGACCCAATTGGGCTTCGGAGGGCCCGACTCCACCCCCCGTGAGCATCCTGACTTTCCTCGACCGCCGCCGGTACCTGCTGGTGCTCATCGGGGCGATCCTCGGATGTTTTTTCGGACATTTCTGGCCCGCGGCGGGGGCGCAGATGAAGCCGCTTGCGACCGGTTTCATCAGTCTTGTGACGATGCTGATCGGGCCGGTGATCTTCTGCACGATTGTCCTTGGCTTTGCCGGCATGACGAGCCTCAAGAAAGTGGGGTGGGTCGGCCTGAAGGCCCTGCTGTATTTTGAGGTCGTCACAACCGCGGCCCTGGTCATCGGCCTGGTCGTCGTCAATGTCGTCAAGCCCGGGGCCGGCATTCATTTCCATGCGGCGGCCGCCGATGCGGCGGCGGTGGCGCAGATGGGTGGAGCGGCGCGGATGCCGACCGTCACGGATTACATCCTCAACATCATTCCAAAGACGCTTGTCGGCGCCCTGACATCGGGGGAGATCCTCCAGGTCCTGCTGGTGTCGATTCTAGTCGGCGTGGCCATGGCGGGGCTCGGGGAGCCGGTCCGGCCGGTCAGCCGGGCGATCGAGCTCGCCTTCAAGATCCTGATGCGGGTGCTCGCGGTTATCATGTGGGCCGCGCCGCTTGCGGCCTTTGGCGCTCTCGCCTACACGGTGGGGACGCTGGGGATGTCGAGTGTCCGCTCGCTCCTCTGGCTGATGTTCTGCGTGACGCTGACGATGGCCGTCTTCGTGACCTTCATCCTCGGCGGAATCCTGCGCTTGAACCGGATCGGGCTCTGGAGCTTCATGCGTTACCTCAGGGACGAGATCCTGCTGGCCGTGGGAACCTCGTCGTCGGAGACCGCCCTTCCCGGACTTATGATCAAGATGGAGCGACTCGGGTGCTCAAAGCCGGTCGTGGGCCTGGTGGTGCCGGCGGGCTACTCGTTCAACCTGGACGGCACCTGCATCTACCTCACGATGGCTGCGGTCTTTGTCGCCCAGGCGACCGATACTCCGCTCGGCCTCAGCCAGCAGGTCGCCATGCTGCTCGTGCTCCTCCTGACCTCAAAGGGGGCGGCTGCGGTGACGGGCGGCGGATTCATCACGCTGTCGGCCACCCTCCAGACGATCCAGACCGTTCCCGTCGGGGGATTGGCTTTGATCGTCGGGATCGACCGCTTCATGTCGGAGATACGCACGTTCACCAATCTCGTGGGCAACGGTGTGGCGGTGGTGACGATCGCGGCCTGGGAGGGCGAGTTCGACCGGGAAAAGGCAAAGCGGATGCTGAATGGAGAACCGCCGCCGTGACTGGCCCGTCCCTTTCCTTTGATACCCTTCCCATGAAAACCCAGATTCCTGTCAGCAGCACGCCGCGCAAGAAGGCCGCGATCTTGTCGATCATCGCCGTTCTGGCGTTGAGTCCTTTTTCAGCCCAGGCAGGGTCCCTGCCTTTCCTGCGTGTCTCGGACAACAAACGATTCTTCGTCAAGGCCGACGGCTCGCCGTTCTTCTATCTGGGCGACACGGAATGGGCGCTGTTTCACCTCACCCGCGAGGATGCCGAGTTCTATTTGAAGGACCGCGCGGCCAAAAAGTTCACGGTGATCCAGGCCATTGCCACGTTCTGGGGCGGTTTGGACAGGCCGAACGCCTACGGCGAGACGGTTTTTGTGAACGGCGATCCCATGCATCCGAATGAGGCCTATTTCAAGCACGTGGACTGGGTCGTGGACAAGGCCGAGTCGCTCGGGCTCTACATCGGCATGGTGCCGATCTGGTCCAAGGAGTACGTCCAGCAGGACCGGTCGCTCCTGGACATTCCGGCCTACGGGCCGTCCATCCGATCGGCAATCCGCGCGCAGGGGCCGTCGGTTGTGGACAAGGCGGGCGCGTACGCCTACGGCCGCTTTCTCGGGAGCCGATACCGCGACAAGCCGATAATCTGGATCCTGGGCGGCGACTGGTTCCCCACCGGCGTGGAGGACACCTGGAGGGCGATGGCCGCGGGCTTGGCCGCGGGCGACGGCGGGGCTCACCTGAAGTCCTATCACCCGAAATCGCCCCGCAGTTCGTCCCAGTTCTTCCACAACGACGACTGGCTGGACTTCAACATGCTTCAATCCGGCCACACGAGCCTGAACCGCAACTACGACCTGATTGCGGCGGACTACGACCGGATTCCCGTAAAACCGGTGATCGACGGCGAGGGAGGGTACGAGGGCTACAACCGAATCGAGGCCTACCTCGTGCGCCGGATTGCGTACTGCGGCGTGTTCGCCGGCGGCGCGGGCTACACCTATGGGGCCAACGGAGTTTTCGGCGCGACGAGCAAGAGCTGGAGAAACCCGGCGGGCAGGGCTGCAAAGGCTGACGCCACCGGCCGTCGCGGGGCTGGCGATGGCTCGCCGGGTGTCCAGGACGGGGAGGTGCCGAGCAGGGCCCCGGCTCTGCCTTGGAAGCAGGCGCTGCAATTGCCGGCCGCCTCGCAGATGCAGTACCTGCGGGACCTGATCGAATCGAGGCCCATGCTCCTGCGGATCCCCGATCAGTGGCTGCTCGTCAACGACCCCATGGGGACGTCGGACCGCATCCAGGCCTGCCGGGCGTCGGATGGGAGCTATGCGTTCATCTACACGGCGACGGGAGCAAAACTGGATGTAAGGCTGGTTGACCGGATCTACGAGAAGTTGTCGGGAACCTCGATCAAGGCCTATTGGTACGACCCGCGGCTCGGCACCTCGACGTACATCGGGGAGTTTGCAAAGACGGAGTCCCGGCAATTCACGCCGCCTTCCAGCGGCCGCGGGAACGACTGGGTCCTGGTCCTCGACGACGCGGCGAGGAACTTCCCTCCGCCCGGCGCGGGCGGCCAGTGACCCGATGCTCCTCTACGTCTTCGAGCGAAAACCGCCCATCAGGAAGACGATCAGACAGATCAGCAGAATCAGCCCCAGTGCGCCGCCGCCGATGGCCGGCCCTCCAAGGTAAAAGCCGCCGCCGCCGAACAGGAGAAGAAGAACTATGATTAGTAGAAAGAAGCCCATGTGCGGAAGATATCCGTTAGGGGCAACCGTCGCCATGGGGTCTTTACCCACCGATGAGAAGAAGCCGCGGCGATGGCAAAGGCTGCCCTTGGAGTCTCCGGTTCGGAAATTATCGGTTCACAACACTGCTGCGGCCCATGCCGGCAGCTCGATCCGCTGCAGGTGGCCATAGTCCGTCAGGAAGTTTTGCAGCCAGGGGCGCGTGCACTGGAATTCGGACGCGCGAATGAATTTCCTGTCATTTTCGATTTCCACCACGTAGTTCCCAACCCTGATGGTGATGGGCGTTGGCTCGCCGTCCAGCAGGCAGGAGACCTCCACCGTCTTTTGGCGGGAGTCGATTCTCAGCTCCTGCACATTGCCATAGCGGGCTATCAGTTTGTTGACCCAGACCTGGGCGACCCGGCTGGAGAGGGCGTCTTTGGCGGCATTGAGCATGGTGCGGGCGCCGGTTCACTACAGCGATTCAATGCAGGTCGTGCTTACGGCTTCTGAAGTCTGAGACAAGGATCCTGACTATGAGCCAGAATCCCCCGGCCGCAGCCGCGAGAAAGAAAAGCATGGCCAGCCCGGGGTAGCCGAAGATCTGGAAGCGGGTCGCCACGCGCGCCAGCAAAGACGCTCCGACGACCATGCCCGCGAACACGATGCCCATGGTGATCCGGTTTGCGATCTTGTCCATTCCGTCCATGACCATCTTGGCGTCGGGGACCTTCACTTTCACCTCCAGCTCGGAGTTGGTGACCGCATCCATGATCCGGTTGAGCCGGGAGGGCAGTCCGACCGCGAAATCCTTCATCTCGATCAGTGTGCCGAAGATGCCGCCCTGAGTGACATCCTTGGCCATGCGACGGGCCATCAGGGCGGCGACGTTGCGGCGGATGGAGGCGTCTGCATCAAAGTTGGGATCGAGGATGCGGCCGATCTCATCCAGTTGCAGCATGGTTTTCCCGATCAAAACCATATCGCTCGGAACAATAAGGCCGTTTTCCTGGGCGATGTTGCTCACCTCGAGGAGTGAACGGCCGACATTGAGCTGCTCCAATCCCTGGTCCCGCCTCAGGGCCACCAACTGCGTGATGCGCCGGGAAAACTCCGGCGCCCCAAAGCCCTCCAATTTCTCGCTCATCCGGATGGCCACATCCGCTGCGATCTCGCCGTTCCCCTCGCTGATCGCCAGCAGGATTTTCAGCAGGTTTTCCTGCATCGCGGGGCCCGTGTGACCGACCATTCCAAGATCGATGAGGGCGATGCGCCCGTCGTCTGTGACGAATACGTTGCCGGGATGGGGGTCGGCATGGAACAATCCGTCCAGGAGAACCTGCTGCAGGTATGCCCTGAACAATTCCTCGGCCAGCACCTCGCCCTTCAGGTCGCGCAGGGCCAGCGGGCCGAGCGCGGAAATCTTCTGCCCCTGCACCTCCTCCATGGTGAGAACCGACCGCGTGTAATAGTCCGGCACGGGCTGCGGCACCTGGAGGAGCTTGAAGTCCTTGAGGTTTCGGCCGAGCGCGATGAGGTTGTGCGCCTCGCGCTCGTAATTGAGCTCCTGCTGGATCGTAAGGCGGAATTCCTGGAGGATGACGAGAAATCGGTGGCGGCGCCCCAGGGCGGTGTGGCCGTCGAGAAAGGCGGCAATTTGCTCCAGCACGTCGAAATCCTCGGCGATCTGCCGCCGGATGTTCGGGCGCTGAACCTTGACGACGACGGCCCTGCCGTCGCGCAGCGCCGCGCGATGCACCTGTCCCAACGAGGCGGCGGCCACCGGCTCTATGTCGAAGCG
>CAZSEH010000068.1:0-20130 GCA_964605835.1 uncultured Opitutaceae bacterium | reverse complement strand
TCAGGCCCACGCGGCTCATCAGCCGGTCCATGATGAACGCCGCCCGCGCCATGTAACCGGTGCTCTCGAGAAGCCCGATGAAAAGGAAAAGGATGAGGATCTGCGGAAGAAAGACGAGGATGCTGCCCACGCCCGCGATCGCGCCGTCCGTCACGAGATTGCGCAGGTCGCCGGGAGCAAGGGCCGACCGCACCCAGTTGCCCAGGCCCGCGACACGGTGGTCGATCCAATTCATCGGATACTCGGCCAGGGTGAAAATGCCGAGGAAGACCAGGGTCATCACCGCCGCAAGGATGATCCAGCCCCAGACAGGGTGGGTGACGACCATGTCGATCCGGTCGGTGGCACTCGGCCCGATGGGAACCCGCTGCACGACCTCGCCCGCGATCCGGCCTATCGCGTCGTAGCGCGACTGGACGAGGATCGCGGCCCAGTCCGTTCCCTCCTTTTCCCATCGGCGCTGCCATCCCTTGAGGATCCCGGAAGTCCGCTCGCTGAGCTGCGTCGAGCCGCTGACCCTGACGGCGTCCTGGTCGGTGAGGAGAAGGAGGGCCTCGGCGCGCGCGCTCAGCGGCGGCTTTTCATCGCCGGCGAGGGAGGCCTGGAGCTCCGCAACCGCGGGCGCAATCGCCGCGGGCACGTTCCAGGCATGGCGGGACAGGGGCAGATCGGGCCTGCTCATCACGAGCCTCAGGTCGATCAGGCCTTTGCCGTTGACGGCCTCGCACGGGATGACGGGTATCCCGAGTTCCTTCTCGAGCCGCGCCGTTCGCAGCGTGAAGCCGCTCTTCACCGCGATGTCCATCATGTTGAGGACCAGGATCACGGGCCGGCCAAGGTCCAGGATCTGGTGCACCAGATAGAGGCTTCGCTCGATGTTGCTCGCATCGACGATGCAGATGATCCGGTCCGGCATCGGCGTGTCCGGCCGCCGGCCCAGAAGGACGTCCCGCGTGACGGCTTCGTCCGGCGATCGCGCCGCGAGCGAGTAGGCTCCCGGCATGTCGATCACGGTCATCGCCTGGCCGTGCTGGGAATAGGCCGTGCCGATCTTCTTCTCGACCGTGACGCCGGGGTAGTTGCCGACCTTCTGCTTCAGCCCGGTCAGGGCGTTGAAAAGCGTGCTCTTGCCGCAGTTTGGGTTGCCGACCAGCGCAAAGACGCGCGGAGCGCCCGGAACCGGATGCGAGGGAGCCATGAGTCAGACGCGCTCGACGACGATGTGCTCGGCCTCGCTCTTGCGCAGGGTGAGATTGTAGCCCCGGACCTTGATCTCGATCGGGTCGCCGAGGGGGGCCGTGCGCACGAGCCTCACGGATGTGCCCGGCAGAACGCCCATCTCGCGAAGCCGAAGGAACGACGCGCCGCCTTTCGGGTACGCGCGGACGATCGCGGAGGCCCCGACAGGGAGTTCGGAGAGCCTGGTTTCAGCCTGCACCGGCATTGCTCAGATCACCCCGCGGATCAACTCCACGACGATGTGGTCGGCGGCCCGGTCGCTCAGGGCAATGCGGGTCCCGCAAAGCTGGCAAAGAAGGGTCTTTTGGCCCGCGACCTTCTCGACCACGGCCGATTCGCAAAAGCCCATTTCCCGAAGACGCGCGCACGTCCCGACCTCGCCGTCCAGGTCGCAGACCCGGCCGCTCTCCCCGTTGGGGAGCTCGGTAAGCCTCATTCGGGAGGGCTTGGAGATGGTCTTGGTTGTGGGCATCTGGAGGCTCTATTCGGGTGCGATTCGGTCTGACTGTACTACTGAATGAGACTCAGTTTCATTTGTCAAGGTAACGGGCTCTGTAACCCCAAAAAGCGCAAGTTACGCAGCAACAATGGCAAAAAACGCCGATTCGATGGGGACAGGCACCGTGGAGGGACAGGCACCTTGCGGGAACAGGCCCCTTGGAGGGATACCTGTGGGGACAGGCACTATTGAGGGACAGGCCCTTTTCAGGGAGCAGGCGTTCGGACCGCTTCCCAGCGGCCGGATTTGGCCGATTTGAGGACTGCGTCGGTGACAAGGTCGGTGGCGAGGCCGTCGCGGAACGTCGGGGCGGCAGGTTTCCGGTCCTCCAGCCCCTTCAGAAAATCACCGATTTGATGGATGAAGGTGTGCTCGTAGCCGATCTGGAGGCCAGGCACCCACCAATTTTTCATGTAGGGGTGCTCTGCGCCCGAAACGTGAATCGAGCTCCATCCGCGGAGGTTGCCCGGGTCGCGGTGGTCGAACCACTGCAGGCGGTGCAGGTCGTGGAGTTCCCAGAGGATGGAGGCGTATTCGCCATTGATCTCGAGGGTGAACTGCGCCTTGTGGCCCCGCGCGTAGCGGGTCGCCTCGAAGGTTGCGAGGGAACCGTTCCTGAACCGGGCCAGGAACACGCTCGAGTCATCGATCCCGACTTTCTCCATCCGGCCCGTTTCCACGTTCTTGCGCTCCTTTATGAAGGTCTCGGTCATTGCGGTGACCTTGTCTATACCGCCGTTCAGCCACAGAGCCGTGTCGATGCAATGGGTGAGCATGTCGCCCGTGACCCCGCTGCCGGCGGCCTTGGCATCGAGCCGCCAAGTGCTGGCTCCACCCAAGGGGACATCCTTGCTGATCGTCCAGTCCTGAAGGAACTTGGTCCGGTAGTGGAAGATCCGGCCGAGCCTGCCCTCGTCGATGAGCTGCTTGGCCAGGGTGACGGCGGGGACGCGGCGGTAATTGTACCAGACCATGTTCGGCACCTTCGCCGACTCAACCGCGCGCACCATCCTCAGGGCCTCCCGGGCATTCATCGCGAGGGGCTTCTCGCAAAGGACCATCTTGCCGGCTTTCGCGGCGGCGATCGCGATCTCCGCATGCAGGTTGTTCGGGGTGGCGATGTCGATCAGGTCGATGTCGGGGCGCTCGATCAGCCTCTTCCAGTCGGCTTCGACCGACTCATAGCCCCAGTTGTCCGCGAAAGCCTTCACCTTGGCTGCGTCCCGGCCGCACGCGGCCTTCAGGACGGGCCGGTGTTCAAGCGGGAAGAAGGCGTTCACCTGCCGGAACGCGTTCGAGTGCGCCCGGCCCATGAAGCCGTAGCCGACGATTCCAATATTGAGCGTTTTCATGGGGTTTCCGGGGACAGCCTCCTCAAAATCCGGATTTTGTTGCGCAATGACCGTCAGAATGCCGCCTTGCGATAGGCTCCGATTTCCGGCGCATCGGGATTTGCATCCGGGCCGAAGTAGCGCAGCACCACCAGCGGTTCGACGTCGCTCGTGTTTTCGAACGCGACTCCCCCGCGCGCGGCGGACTCGGTGCAGAACACCTCGTCTTCGGTCAATTCGGTGAAGCGGATCAGCTTCGGGCAGTCGAGCGCCAGCTTGTTCATCCGCCCCTTGCCCTGCACCGTGATCAGGCCGTAGGCGCCGTTGTCCCTCACGGTGCACCGGGCCCGGGGTTCGACGGTCAGTTCCTTGGCGGTGAAGTACTGCCTGCCCTTGATCCGGCCGTACACGACCCAGCGGTCGACATAGCCCTCGCTGCGGGTGTCGGCGACCGGCACCGGCTCCAGGTAATGGTGGTCCTTGAAATTGGGATCGAGGTTCTCCTCCCAGTCGATCTGGTCCACGATGAAGTCCAGGTCCCGGTGCCTGTCCCTCGGCATGTCCTTCACGAGCAGGCTCCATGGAACCTCGCGCCCCTCCACCAGGGATTGGTACATGCCGAAGACATCCGATCCCCACTGGGGCTCGTAGGTGCAAAGCGAGCCGGGGGCATGGAGAATGCACGGCGGGATCAGCCAGCCCGTGCCCGGCGTCAGCCGATAGGCGCGCGACAGGTCGAGGATTCCGTTGTCGCCGCGGTTCCAGTTCTCGAGGCATTTGCGCACCTGCGCCCGGGTCGTGCCGGGCTCCAGGCCCATGAACGTGTACGGAAAATTATTCCCGACAGGGTTGTGCTGCGGCGGGAAATAATAGGATTCCGGTTTTCCCTCCTGGCCGACGAGCCGGGCCTGGGCCTGCGATTGGTGCAGGTGGTGCGGGATCGGCCCCATGTTGTCGAAGAATTTCGAGTAAACGGGCCACCGCCCGTATTTTTTCCAGATCGATTTTCCCAGGAGCATCTCGCCGCATTCGGCCACCGCCTGCTGGAGGGTGAACCGCCTGCCGCCGGCCACGACATAGCTCAGGCCCTCGTCCGGCGTGCGGTTCTCGTTTGCCGCCGGCGTCGTGGAGGCGAACCAGCGCTCGTCGATTCCGCCGCGGTTGAGGCCGAAGGCGTAGAGGTCGTCGGTGTGGAGCTTGAGCCTCCGGCCCGGGTGGAGGAAGGAGCGCGGCACCCAGCAGGGGGCCAGCCGCAGCAGGCCGCCGCTGTCGGCGAGGGCGCCCTCGACCCGTTGCTTGACGTTTCGGCCGGCGGCCTTGAGGCCGCCGGCATGGGAGACCGGTTGCATGGATGCCTTGGGGTTCGCTTTTGGATGCGCGGCGGATCAGGCCAGCCTGAGCTCGCGCAGAGCCGCTCCGACGGCGCTCAGGTTCTCCGGCCTCATCGCCGCATGGCTTGTGCAGATGATCATGCCGGTGCCGCCGCCCCTGAATATCGCGCCGACCGCGTCCCGGACGCTTTCGGGGGTGCTGTTCTTTTCGATCACATCGACGCCCAGCCCGGGCCAGATCTGCGTCCGGGATCCGGCCGCCGCCTCGACTGCGCGCCGGGTCTCCCGCAGGACATAGTCGCTGGAAAACCGGGCAAACCGGCGCTCCGGGGTGGGGGTGTCGTTTACAGCCAGCTTGCGCAACTGCTGCTCGTAGGCGGATTCGGAGCCGCCGATGATCTCGTCATAGGTCTTCCCGGTGAAGCCCATGACGCGGTATTCGAAGTCGAGCGCCTCCTGCCGGCCCAGGTCGCCGTAGATGTTCTGCGTTACGCTGTAAATGTACGACGCCATCCGCTCAGCCGCGGGATTGTCGTAGACGACCGGCTTCAGGAAATCGGAGTATTCGAGGTAGTCCCTGTAGTCCTGCTCCGCCCGGTAGATCGGGTTGAAGGACGCGTTCTGCCAGATGTGGAATCCGACCGGGATCTCCGGCCTGATCGATTTCACCTTCGCATAAACCTCCCGCTGCGTCTCCCGCATGCTGTCCGACCAGAAGGTCTGCCAGGTCAGGAGCTCGGGGTGCCGCAAAAGGATTCTCCAGAACTCCACATAGTATCCGTCCGCCGGACGCCGGCCCGCGCGCCCGTCCCTCACGTAGGGTTCGAGGGCCAGAAATCCCTTCCGGACCCGGTCCGTGTCGATCCCCTGCTTTTTCGCCTTGGCGATGCAATGTTCGCAGAAACAGGAAACGCGTCCCGGATCGCTGGTCGAGCCGTGGTGCCACGCGCCCAGTGCGTTGCTCAGGGGCCCCTGCCGCTCCGACCCGCGCTGCAGACCGTCGACGTCGTAGGAGCGGACATGGTCCTCGATCTCGCCGGCGAGAAGGTTGCGGAAATAGGGGTTGTTGAGGCAGGGTCCGCCCGGATGGCCGTCCGTCCGCCGCCCGTGGAGGTCGACCTCGTAAAGCTGATCCATGCCCTCGATCGGCAGCTGCGCCCGGTTGTCCTCGATCACCCAGGAGAAGATCTTCATCCCCCGCCTCCTGGCGGCCGAGGTGATCGCGTGCATGGCCTTTGGAAAATCGAAGTCGCCCGGTCCGAGGCCCCTGGGCGTCATGCCGACGTCGCGGTAGTATTGCGGATTGGCCGCCGCAAACTTCCCGGTGGGATGGGACGACTTGTCCAGGCCGTTCCAGGAGGCATTGTAGAGGTCGCCGTGCAGGAACAGCGCGTTGACGCCGGCCCGCGCCTGCACGTCTTCGAGAAACCGCTCGATGCCATATTGCATCAAATAGGGCACCTCGGCCTGGAAACCGACCAGGGGCTTTTCCGGGGGCAGGGATCCCCCGTGCTCCTGCCGAGCATCGGCCGCGCGCCCGTCCGCCGGGCCCAGGCCGATGCCCGAGGTGACGGCCGTTCCCGCGAGCGAGGCCAGCTTCACAAAGTCCCTGCGCGAAAATGAGTCCTGGGCTTTCGGGTACACTTTGTTCATGGCAGGGGCGGCATAGCCGATGAGTTTTCCCATCCGCCGGAGCAGGGCAAGACGCTACTCTAGAGGCTATCCGAAAACTGCCAAAGGCCATTGCAGCGCATCTTTTGGCCTGGAGCCGCGTTGCCGCCTCGGGGCAAGCCTCTCTGAGGATTGCCTCCTCGGCGTCGCCTTGCTCCCGACCAAAATCTGCACCGCACTGTCCATTGTCTGTTTTCGGATAGCCTCTTGTGTTCCGCAAGTACGAGCTGAGCTGTCTTATTGACGGCCTTTCGCCCGTGCCAATTGTCTGGCCAGCCCCCCGCCGGTTAAAATGCCCCCCAGTCCAACAGAATCGCCGATCGTGCTTGAGGTGCGGAATCTCTCCAAGGCCTTCCCGGGAGTGCAGGCGCTGGACGATGTCCGACTGGACGTGCGCGCGGGCGAGATCCATGCGGTGACGGGCGAGAATGGCGCCGGCAAGTCCACGCTGATGAGGATCCTGGCCGGATTGGAAAGGCCGGACAGCGGGGAAATCCGCCTGAAGGGCCGGCCCTGCCGGTTGCGAAGCGCCCACGAAGCCATGGCTGCCGGCATTTCGATGATTCACCAGGAGCTGATGCCGTTCCCAAACCTGTCCGTCGCCGAGAATATCCTGATCGGCCGGGATCCGGGCAGGCGGGCCCTGGGATGGGTCAACCGCCGGAGGCAGCTGGAGGATGCCGGGCGGCTCCTCAGGCTTCTCGGCATGGGCCTTTCCCCCGCGGCGCCGATGCGGAGCCTGTCGGTTTCCGAGATGCAAATGGTGGAGATCGCCAGGGCCGTCGCGTCCCGGGCGGAGATCATCATCATGGACGAACCGACCTCGGCGGTTTCGTCGCGCGAGGCGGAGGCGCTCTTCGCCCTGATGCGCGATCTGCAGAGGCGCGGCGTGGCGCTGATCTACATCTCGCACAAGATGGACGAGATCTTCCGGATGGCCGACCGGGTCACGGTGCTGCGGGACGGGCGCCACATCTGCACCGAGGAGACATCGCGGCTGGACCGGCCGGCCCTCATCGCTCGCATGGTCGGACGCGAGATGGATTCGCTCTGGGTCAAGGCCCCGGTGCCGATCGGAGGCGAGGCGCTGGCGGTCTCCGGCCTGACCAAGGCCGGAAGATTCCGGAACATCAGCTTCACTGCGCGGCGGGGCGAGATCATCGGCCTGGCCGGACTGATGGGCGCCGGCCGGACAGATCTCCTCAATGCGATCTACGGACTGGCCCCCGCGGACTCGGGCGGGATCTCCGTATTTGGGAAAAAAGTCCGCGTGGACTGCCCGAGGGATGCGATCCGGCGCGGGATCGGACTCGTCAGCGAGGATCGAAAGGGCTTCGGCCTGGTCCCGGGAATGTCCATCAAGTCGAATCTCACGCTGTCGAACCTGCAAAGCTGCTGCCGGGCGGGATTCATCCAGCGCCAGTTGGAAGGCCGGATGGCGGACGAGCGCATCCGGGCCTTCGGCATCAAACCGGCCGATCGGAACCGGGAGGTTGACCTTCTCAGCGGCGGCAACCAGCAGAAGGTCGTTATCGCCAAGGCGCTCTTCACCGATCCGCAGATCCTCCTCCTCGACGAGCCCACCCGGGGAATCGACATCGCGGCGAAGATGGAGGTGTATGCCATCATCTCCCGCCTGGCGGGGGAGGGCAGGACAATCATCCTCGCCTCCTCGGAACTGGCCGAGATCCTTGCGCTGAGCGACCGAATCCTCGTGATGCGCGAGGGCGCCCTCGCCGCCGAATTGAATCCGAAGAAATCCTCCCAGGAGGAAATCCTGCGGTGCGCTATGCCCAACTGACCCATGCCACGCCAGGCAGACAGTGCTCCTCTTATGCAGCGGTACCGCCGGATCGCCGGGCCGTACATGCTCATCATCGCCCTTGTCGCCATCGGCGCGATCCTGGCCGTCCTCAATCCGCGGTTCCTCGCGCCCGCCAACCTGGTCAATGTGATCCGCCAGATTTCGATCAACGGCATCCTGGCGATCGGTGTCACCTACGTGCTTCTGACCGGCGGGGTGGACCTGTCGCTGGGCTCCGTCGCGGCCCTGGCCGGGGTCTTTGCCGCAAGCCTCGCCCATCCGGGGGCCGTGCCCCTTGCCGCGGCCGTCCTCGCCGGCATTTTCGCCGGCTCCGGCTGCGGCCTTGTCAATGGGATCGTGGTGACCCGGGGGCGCGTGCCCTCGTTCATCGCGACCCTGGGCATGATGACGGCCGCCCGGGGACTGGCCCTGGTCGTCAGCGAAGGGCGGCCCGTGACCGACCTGAGCCCCGGCTTTGCGCGGATCGCCGCCGGCGACTGCCTCGGGATTCCCTATCCGGTGCTGATCCTCGTCGCGGTCGCCGCCCTTTCCCATGTGTTCCTCCGGCACATCTGGGTCGGCCGCCACATCTACGCAGTCGGGGGCAATGAGAACGCCGCGCGCGCCTCGGGCATCGATGTCGAGCGGGTCAAGCTGCTCGCCTATGTCGCCTGCGGCGCCTCGGCGGGCCTGGGAGGGGTGGTCCTCGCCTCGCGAATCACCGCCGGGCAGCCCAACGCCGCCTTCGGCTATGAGCTCGACGCGATCGCCGCCGCCGTCATCGGCGGCACGAGCCTGTCCGGCGGAGTCGGAACCGTGTCGGGAACGCTTCTCGGGGCGCTCCTCATCGGCGAGATCAACAACGGCCTCGATCTGCTGAACGTGTCATCCTACTACCAGCAGATCGCAAAGGGACTCATCATCGTCGGAGCCGTATGCGCGCAGCAGCGGGCACGGAAATGAAAGCCGGGAAAAAGGATTTTGCCATGAACCTGATTGAACGCCGTGGAATTGCCACCTGCCTCCTGATCGCGGCGTCGCTGCTTGCCTGCTGCCGCCCCGCGCCCAAGCCGCCCGCGGGGGCGCCGCAGGGGCGTCAGATCGTGATCGGCGTGTCGCTCCTCAACCTCTCCTCCGAATTCATCGTGATGCTCGATCAGGCGATGGAGGCCAGGGCTGCCGAACTGGGGGTGAAGCTGATCGTCAACGACGCGCAGCGCGATGCGGCGAGGCAGGTGCAGCAGGCCGAGAACTTCGTCGCGCAGGGGGTCGACGCAATCATACTCAACCCCTGCGAGGTCGACGGCAGTTCGCCCGCCGTGGAAAAGGCCCTCGCGGCCGGAATACCGGTTGTGAACGTCAATTCCGAGACGCGGGCCACCCCGACCGCATTCGTCGGATCGCACGACGAGGAATCCGGCAGGATCGCCATGGATTTCATCGCCCAACGCCTGAACGGAAAGGGAAGCGTCGTCATGATCCAGGGGTTCCTGGGCCAGGCTGCGCAGATCGAGCGCGCCCAGGGCGCCCGCGAGGTCCTCGCCCGATACCCCGGCCTGACGCTCATCGCCGACCAGACGGCAGATTGGGACCGGGCCAAGGCCATGTCATTGATGGAAAATTGGATCCAGTCCTATGGAAGCCGGATCGATGCGGTGTTCGCGCAAAATGACGAGATGGGGATCGGCGCCCTCCACGCGCTCGAGCAGGCGCACCTGAAGGACAAGGTCCCCGTCGTCAGCATCGACGCGATCGCGGAAGCCCTGCAGATGGTGAAGGCGGGAAGGCTCGATGCCACCGTATTCCAGGACGCCCGAGCCCAGGGCTCGACGGCGGTCGAAACGGCCTGCCGCATCGTGCGGGGCCAGCCCTACGACAAGAAGGCTTTCATCCCATTCAAGCTGGTGACCGCGGCCAACGTCGGCGACTTCACGAAATAAGCGGCCTATTCGGCGGGCTGGCGGTCCGAGGCGCCGGCGGCGATCCAATCCTGGATCAGCTTCACCTCGTCCGGGGATAGGGGTTTCTTGCCGCCGCTGGGCATGAAATCGTCGTCGTCAGGCTCCAGGGTGATGCGGCGGCAGATCTCGCTCTTCAGGGGCTGCCAGGGCGCGATGACAGGACCGTCCTCACCCCCCTTCATGAGCCCCGCGTAGGAGTCCATGCGCAATCCGCCCTTTGTCTTCTTGGGCCCATGGCAGGAGACGCATCTTTGATCGAGAAGGGGGGCGATCCGGGTCGAGTAAAGGGTCGCGGAAGCCGGGGATTGGACGGCGAGAACCGGCCTTGGCTTCGGTTTGGCGACGCCGAGAAAAGAACGCAGGCCATCCGGCATGTACTGCGTGAGAAAAGTGTCCCCGTGCGAGAGCGCCCCGCCCCCGTGGCTTGTCCAAACCAGGAGAGGAATGGCCGAGGCAAGGAGCAGGCGGTACGCCGCAACCCGTGGCGGGCGGCCCGCGGAAACCCGGCGGACACCCGCGGCGGCGAGGCTGACCGCGGCCAGGCTGATCCCGCCCCACATGTGGCTGACGACCAGGTTTCCCCCATAGCCTCCGCTCCGCGCCAAAAGCCATCCGTCAAGCGCCGCCCCTATCGCCACCGCGGCCGCAAGTCCCAGGA
This sequence comes from uncultured Opitutaceae bacterium, assembly GCA_964605835.1. Lineage (GTDB taxonomy): Bacteria > Verrucomicrobiota > Verrucomicrobiia > Opitutales > Opitutaceae > Palsa-1447. The sequence continues at coordinate 9,636 of CAZSEH010000068.1, read as the reverse complement.
CGAAGCCGGCAGCCGCGCGCAGGTGCCTGGTTCGCGGGAACGCGCCCGCGATTTCGAGAATCGGGACGAGCAGGATGAGCGCGATCGGGCCATGTACCAGAAGCGGGTGAAACCGGCCGATGAACTGCGCCAGCTCGGCACGCTCGGTTCCGTCCGGCGGCCGCTGCAGCGCGGCAAGAAACAATGCGGCGATGGCGGCGGACCCGATCCAGGTCAGGACGGCGCCCCAAAACGGTTTTTCCTTTGAAGACGCCACTCGGCTCGGTCGTCCGGTCTCTGCCAAGCGGGGTCTGTCTAGACCTCGTAGGGCGGCAGGACCTTGTCGACGGTCACCCGGTCCAGGCGCGCGTAGTTCGGAACGCCGTTCTCGTGCGGCACGACGATCTCACCCTGGATCAGGGGCTGCACATACCGCAGAAACTGGAAATTCATGCTGACGTTGTCCTCGTTGATCCATTCGCGCGGCAGTTTCTTGACCCCGTTTGCGATGTCGCTGAGCGGGGCAAGCCCGGTCTCGCAGGTGTAGTGGTCGGTTTCGCCCCGCACCAGGGTGACCATCTTGTCGGATTCGCCGGCGATCGCGGCGCGCACGGCCGCCTGGCCGGCCATGAAGGCTTCGTCGGAATCGGTCTTTGACGCGCAATGGGCGGCCGAGCGCTGGATGAGGCCGGGCCGGGCCACGCGCACCTTCACTCCGGGAATATTGCTCTCGACGATCTCGCCCAGGACTTCCCCGGCTCCGCCGAGGCGGGCGTGCCCGAACGCATCGGTCGCCGCATCCGCCGCAAGGTAGTTGCCGTCGGCATCGACGAGCCCCTCGGCGACAACGATCAGGCAGAACTTCTCCCGCTTGAGGATGCGCCGGATTTCATCGAGCACCTTCTGCTGGTTGAAGGGCACCTCGGGAAGGAGGATGATGTGCGGGGGATCGTGGGGATGATCGCGCCGCTTCGCCAGCGCCGTGCCGGCCGCTATCCAGCCCGAGCTCCGGCCCATGGCCTCGATGATGGAAACCAGGTCCCCCTGGCCCATGGCCTCGTTGTCGCACGCCATTTCGCGGACCGCCGTCGCCAGATACTTGACGACGCTTCCATAGCCGGGGCAGTGGTCGGTCACAGCCAGGTCGTTGTCGATCGTCTTCGGCACGCCGATGACGCGCAGGTCATAGCCCTGGGTCACGGCGAGCTTGGCAATCTTGTCGGCCGTGTCCTGGGAATCGTTTCCGCCCAGGTAGAAGAAATAGCGGATATTGTGGGCCTTGAAAACGTCCAGGACGCGGTCGAAATCCTGCTGCCTCTTGAGCTTGTAGCGGCACGTGCCGAGCGCCGCCCCGGGCGTGTGGCGCAGGGCGCGGATCTGCTGCTGCGATTCGGAGGCCAGGTCGATCAGGTCCTCCTGCAGTATCCCAAGGACACCGTTCAACCCCCCGTAGATCTCCTCGATACAGGCGTGGTTCAGGGCCTCTGTGACGATGCCGGCCACGCTGGCGTTGATGACGGAAGTGGGTCCACCGGATTGGCCCACCAGGACGTTGCCTACGAGTTCGGTCATGAGAGAGTGTTTTGTGGATCGAGATTGGAAACGGCGCGAAGGTCAAATCAAGCCCGCGGCGCCGGGCGGTGGCAAATGAAAATTACAGCAGCCGGGCCGGTTTGTAGTCCGCGGCGCCCTTGAACCGCCTGCCGAGCGGCTCCACCTCGGCCACGAACGCATCGACCTGGTGGGGCGCCGCCCCCACGAATCGCGCATTCTCCGACAGGATGGCCTGCAGGGCCTTTTTCCCGAGGCCGATCCTCCGGTCGGCCGCCAGGCGGCCGAGAAGGTCCGCCGTCCCGCTTCCCGAGCGCATGGCCTTTGCGGCCACAAGGGCGTGCTCCTTGATGGCCGCGTGGGCCGTCTCCCGGCCCGCGCCGCGCTTGACGGCCTCCATGAGGATCGTGGTCGTCGCAAGGAAGGGCAGGTTGCGCTCGTTCTCGGCGAGGATCGCGGCCGGGAAAACCTCCATCTGGGCCAGGACGGTCACCAGCGTCTCGAAAAGCCCGTCGATTGCGAAGAAAGCGTCCGGGAGGGCCACCCGGCGCACCACGGAGCAGGAGACATCGCCCTCGTTCCACTGGTGCCCCGCCAGGGCGCCGGTCATCGTCACATAGCCGCTGAGGATTGTCGCAAACCCGCAGATGCGCTCGCAGTTGCGCGCATTGACCTTGTGCGGCATGGAAGAGGATCCCACCTGGCCCTCCTGGAAGCCCTCCGTCAGCAGGCCCGCCCCGGCCATCAGCCGGATCGTCGTCGCAAGCCCGGCCGGCGCCGCGGCCAGCTGGTGCAGGGCCGTCACAACCTCGAAATCGAGGCTTCGCGGGTAGACCTGGCCCACCGCTCCGAGCGAGGCGCGGAAGCCCAGGTGCTTGAGGACGCGCGTTTCCAGGGCCGCCACCTTGGTGGCATCTCCGCCGAGAAGGGTCAGCTGGTCGAGCTGGGTTCCGACCGCCCCCTTCAGGCCCCGGACGGGATAACGGGCGATCAGCTCATCGAGCCGGCCGAATGCGGCCAGAAGCTCCTGTCCGAACATGGCCAGGCGTTTTCCAAGGGTCGTCGGCTGCGCCGGCACATTGTGCGTCCGGGCCGTGATCATCAGGTCGCGATGGGTCTCGGCCAGCCGGGCGAGCGAAAGAAGCGCCGCCGCCGCCTTGAATTGGACGACCTTCAGGGCCTTCAGAATCTGGAGCTGCTCGACGTTCTCGGTCAGGTCGCGGCTCGTGAGGCCGAGGTGGATGAACTGGCGCCGCGCCAGGTCGGAGAATTCCTCGATCCGCGCCTTCACGTCGTGCAGCGTGGAGCGCTCCCGCTTGGCGATGGAGGCGAGATCCACCCGGGACTTGACGCGCTCGTAGTCGTGAATCGCCTCGGTGGGAATCGGAACCCCCAGGTCCCGCTGGGCCTTCATGACCGCTATCCAGAAATCCCGCTCGAGCCCGATCCGGCCGCCCTGCGACCAGATGTCCTTCATCGCATCGGACGCATAGCGCTCCGCGAGGACATTGGGGATTGGGGTGGCGGGTTGGGGCGCTTCGTTCACGGCGGGACGAGTGAGTAAGGTCTGCCCGGGTGTTTAAGCGAACGGAAAATGAGTCACGCCGCCAGGCAGCGGACCGCCATGTCGCGCAGGACCTCCTCCTGCTCGTCCGGCCGGCGGAGGATTTCCTCGAAGGCCGAGATGAACTCCCTCTGGTTGTCGATCAGGCGCCTGAGCGGCGGGGGTGGGTGAAAGCAGAGTTTCCCCAGGTAATAGGGGTGTTGCGCGAAGAGGTTGTAGGCGCTCTTCACCGTCGCGGCCTCGGCGTATTTTGCGGCGTGGACGGCGGCGGCCTTCGAAAGGTTTTCCAGCCCGCGCGGGCCCGTCCAGGCGTCGCCCGAGTCGACCAGGGCCCGGATCTGCAGGACGAGGCGGTTCCTGTTCTGAAGGGCCGTGATCACGGGACGCGCATCGCCCCCGGCGAAGAAATGGCGGTGCAGCGCATCGAGGGTCCTTTGCAGGCTGCCCGAAAAGAAGGCCTCGGACGCCTCGAAGAAATCGCCCTCCGCGAAATTGGGAGTCAGCTCCGCGACGGCCTCCTCGGTGATCCGGATGCGGCCCCCGCCGGCCCCGCCCGCGTAGTTCGCGAGCTTGCGCACCTCCTCGACAAGAAGGCGCGTGTTGGCGCCGACCTTCGCGACCAGCAGTTCGACGGCGCCGGGCTCCACATCGGCCCCGAGGCTGTCGGCCTCGGCCGACACGACGGCGGAGAGCGCCTCGAGCGCGCTGCCGTCGGAATCGGTGAGAACATAGTCGGCGTTCCTTTCGCACCACTTCGCAAAGGACCGCCTCCGGTCGACGGGCGCCGCCGTCACGAGGACGCCGACATCGGTGGGCACGACCGCCTCCAGGATTTCCTGAAGATCCTCGACGAGCTTCCCGGTGCTTTCCGCTTTCCCCGTGACCGTGTCGCCGAGGAAATTGACGTCCTTCAGCCAAATGACGCGCCTGCCGCCGAACAGGGGCAGGGTCTGCACCGCCTCCCGGAACCGGTTCACGGCCGCGGCGACCTCATCGACGTTGGCCGCGAAGCCGCTGATGACCTCGCGCGAGAATTCATCCGCCGTTCCGGCCGCCATCCCCTCGAATCGTTCCCTGCCGGCTCGCCCGACGAGATAATCGTCCTGGCCGCAGATGAACGTGAACTTCCGGGTCTCGGGCATTTCAGGCGCGATTTGACGGGGCGGGCGGTCCCTCGTCAAGTGCCCCGCTTCGGAGGGCCAGTATCCGAAGAAAGGTTGCGGTGGGCGTCCCGGACCGGTCTGAATGGGATCGCCCCCGACGGATGAAACTCGCCCGAGCAACCATTCTGGCCGCCTTGCTGTGCCCGCCCGCCCCCTGCGCGGCGGACCAGAAGTTCGCGGTCGACAAGGCCCGATCGAGCGTGGAGGTCGGGGTGCGGGCGATGATCGACTCCGTTACCGCCCGCTTCACCGATTTTGACGCCGACCTCTCGGTCCCGGGCGGAAACATCGGCGGGGTTTCCGGACAGGTTCATTTTGTCCTGGCAAACCTGAAAACCGGAGACGACGAGCGCGACGCGCAGATGTATAACTGGCTGCAGGAAGGCAGTTTTCCAAACGGGGATCTCTCCATAGCAAGCCTGGCGCCGGACGGCCGCGGCAATTTTGCGGCCAGCGGAAGATTGAAGTTCCACGGAACCGAGGGCGCTGCCAGTTTTCCAGTGAAGATCAAATTGGAGCAAGGAATCCTGACCGTGGAAGGTGACACCAGCCTAGACACCCGCGACTATGGCCTGCCGATTTACCGGCGGTTTCTGATCCTCACCGTGGACCCCGTCGTCCACGTTCGATTCCGGGTCACGGGCCGGCTGCCGCCGCAATGAAACCGGCCTCCCCCGAATCCCGCTGGTGGCGCGATTACGCGGCGCTCGCCCTGATTTTCGGCGCGATCTTCTTTTTCAGGCTCGGGAGCTACGCCCCGCTGCAAAATTCCGACGAGGGCAGATACGCCGAGATCCCGCGGGAGATGGTCGCCAGCGGCGACTGGGTGACTCCGCGGCTCGACGGGGTGAACTATTTCGAGAAACCGCCGCTCGTCTACTGGGTCGCGGCGGAGTGCCTGCGGCTGTTCGGTCCGGGCGAGGGATCGATGCGCGCGGCCTCCGCCGGGTTCGCGCTCTGGGGCGTTCTCCTGACCTACGGTGCCGCGCGCAAGCTTTACGGCCGCGAAGCCGGCCTTGCGTCGGCGGCGGTCCTCGGCACGTCGCTTCTCTATTTCGGAATCGGCCACCTCCTGCTCCTCGACATGGCGGTGTCGGTTCTGATGAGCCGCGCCCTGTTTTCATTCCTGCTCGGCGTCCGGGAGCCGGCAGGACCGGGGCGCCGGCGCTATTTCTACGACCTGTACCTCAGCGCGGCGCTGGCGACCCTGGCGAAGGGTCTCATCGGGTTTCTCCTTCCGGGGGCGGTGATGTTCCTATGGCTGCTCGCCCTGAGGCAGTGGAAGCGGCTCCGGCCGATCTACCTGCCGAGCGGAGCCCTCCTGTTCCTCGCGGTCGCGCTGCCCTGGCACATCCTGGTCGCGATGCGCAACCCGACCTGGGCGCACCGCTACCTTTTCTATGAGCATTTCGAGCGGTTCGGGACCTCGGCCGCGAGCCGGCCCGGCGCCTGGTGGTACTTCGTTCCGCTGGTCGCCGCGGGCCTTTTCCCGTGGATCGCCTTCCTCTGGCCGGCCGTGCGCGACTCAATTCGCGGGGGCTGGGCGAAACGGGACGAGAACGCCGATGCCTGGTTTCTGCTCACCTGGGCCGGATTCATCTTTCTTTTCTTCTCGGCTTCGCACTCGAAGCTGCCGCCGTACATCCTGCCGGTCTTCCCACCCCTTGCCGTTCTGATCGGAGCCTGGTTCGCCCGGGACGCGACAAAAGACCTGGGGAAGGTGCCGGCCGGAATGTGGGTTTTTTCGGCCGCCTGCGCACTCCTGGCGATCTGCCTGGGGGTTGTCGTCCTGCGTCCCGGGATGGTCCGGCTGGACGCGGCGAAGGCCGAACAGCTTCGCCCATACGCCGCCATCCTTGCCGCGGTCCTCCTCGCCGGCGCGTTCTATGTGCCGCGTCACGCGCGCAGGTACGGCCTCCTCACGGCCCAGATCAGCATTCTTGCGATGATGGCGCTCTTCCTTGCGATCATCACCTTCGCGGCGCCGCATTTCGCAAAGCCGGGCACGAAGCCGCTCGCGCTCATCGTCAAGGCTCAAGCCGGGGCGGGGGACACCGTGGTCCACTACCACGAGTTCTTCCATGATTTCCTATTCTACGCGGGCCGGACGGTCGGCGTCGTTTCATACAAGGGCGAACTCGAGCTTGAAGAGGACCCCGCCGCGCGCGCCAGCGGCCGGTTCATGGACGAGAGGGGCTTTCGCCTGCTCTGGAACGGTCCGGGCCGGGTCTACGCGGTCGCGCGAAAATCGGATGTGAGGGAACTGTTTGCCGACAGCGGGTTTCAATATCATTTGCTCGGCGAGACCGAGGACCATTATCTGTTCAGCAACCAACCCTGACATGCCCGCGCCCGTTTCCGCTCCATCCCAGACCGCAGCAAAGCCCGGCCTTCCTTTCCTGCCGTTCACGCGGCCGACGATCGACGAGGCGACGATTGCGGGCGTCGCCGATGTGCTGCGCTCGGGCTGGCTGACCTCGGGCCCCCAGGTGAGGGAATTCGAGTCGCAGGTGTCGAAGCACTGCGGGGGGCGCCCGGTGCGGGCGTTCAACTCGGGAACCTGCACGATGGAGATCGCCCTGCGGATCGCCGGGGTGGGCCCGGGCGATGAGGTGATCACGACCCCCCTTTCCTGGGTCGCGACGAGCAATGTCATCCTTGCGGTGGGGGCCCGGCCGGTCTTCGTGGACATCGATCCGGCGACCCGCAATATCGACCTCGGCCGGATCGAGGCGGCGATGACGCCGAAAACAAAGGCCCTCCTGCCGGTCGATCTCGCCGGGCTTCCCGTGGATCGCGACCGGCTCTATGCGATTGCGTGGCGGCACAAGCTGCGCGTCGTCGAGGACGCCGCGCAGTCGTTTGGCAGCCGTTTCGGCGGGCGCCGGATCGGCAGCACCGGCGATTTCGTGTCCTTCAGCTTCCACCCGAACAAGAACGTGACGACGACCGAGGGCGGCTGCCTCGTCCTGAACGACGAGGCCGAGGCGAAGCTCGCCGAGCAGTACCGGCTGCAGGGGGTCGTGCGGACGGGCTTCGACGGCATGGAGGTGGAGCGGGCCGGGGGAAAGTTCAACCTGACCGACGTCTCGGCGCGAATCGGGCTCGGCCAGCTTCCGCACCTCGACGAGTTCAACCGGAAGCGGGCCGAACTGGCCCGCGCCTACTTCGAATTGATGGCCGCGCCGAGAATGGCGGCCCTCGGGCTCGGGCTTCCGCCCGCGGATTTCGAGACCACGAACTGGCACATGTTTCAAATCGTGCTCCCCGAGGAGAGGCTGGCCATCAGGCGCGCCGAGGTCATGGGCCTCATGAACGCGGCCGGAATCGGGACGGGCGTCCACTACCCGGCGATCCACCTTTTCGCCCTTTACCGGCGCATGGGCTGGAAGGACGGGGATTTCCCGCACGCCGAGTACGCCGGGCGCAATATCCTCACCCTGCCGCTGTTTCCGGCGATGGCGCGTTCCGACGTCGTGCGCGTCGTGGAGGCGCTGGCCTCCATCCTGGAGGGCCACGGGAGGCGCTGATCCGGACGCGACTCGGTTCGTGATTTTATTCCATCAAGCGCATAACATGATCCCGCTTCCATGAGCGCCGCCCCGCAGCTCTCCGTCGTCATACCGGTTTACAACGAGGAGCCGAACCTTCCCTCGCTTTTTGCCCGGCTCTACCCCGTCCTCGACGGGCTCGGCCGCCCGTATGAGGTCATCTTCACGAACGACGGGAGCGCCGACCGTTCATTCGCGCTCCTGAAGGCCCAGTTCGCGGCGCGTCCGGATGTCACGCGCGTAATCGACTTCAACGCGAACTACGGCCAGCACATGGCCATCATGGCGGCGTTCGAGCGGGTGCGGGGCGACATCGTGGTGACCCTGGACGCCGATCTGCAGAACCCCCCGGAGGAGATTCCGAAGCTCGTCGCCCTGATCGACGCCGGGCACGACTACGTCGGCGGCTTCCGGATCGAAAGGCGCGACAGCCTTTTCCGGACAATGGCATCGAAGATCATCAACAGTGTCCGCCGGCAGACGACGAGCATCGAAATGACCGACCAGGGCTGCATGCTCCGCGCCTACCGGCGCCCGGTCATCGACGCCGTCGTGCAAAGCGGGGCGATCAACACCTTCATCCCGGCCCTCGCCTACACCTTCTCCGGGAATCCCACCGAGGTCGGCGTCAGGCACGAGGAACGCCACGCGGGCGTGTCCAACTATACGTTCTACAGGCTCGTCCGGCTGAACTTCGACCTGATAACCGGATTTTCCCTCGCGCCGCTTCAGTACTTCACGATGTTCGCGCTCGCCTGCTCGGCGGGCAGCTTCGTCCTGGTCGTCATCCTCGCTCTGCGTCGGCTCATCCTCGGGCCGGAGGAAGGGGGGCTCTTCACCCTGTTCGGAATCCTGTTCTTCCTCATCAGCGTGACGATGGTCGGAATCGGCCTTATCGGGGAATACGTCGGCAGGACCTACCTGGTCGTGCGCGTCCGCCAGAAATATCATGTGAAGCAGATCCTGGAGGGGGATGCGGAGCGATGACGGACCGGCCTCGGATCCTCTTTTTTGGCTACAGCGAAGTGGGCTACGAGTGCCTGTCCCTCCTCCTCGAGCGAGGGCACAGCGTGGTCGCCCTTTTCACGCACGAGGACAACCCGAACGAGAAGATCTGGTTCAAGACGCCGGCCCTCGCTGCGCGGGCCAGGGGCATCCCGATATTCACGCCCCCCAAGATCGGAACCCCGGAGTGGATCGAGCGAATCGCCGCCCTGAAGCCGGACCTCATCCTTTCGGTGTACTACCGAAACATGATCAGCACCAGGATCCTCGATCTCGCCCCGCTGGGAGCATTCAACATGCACGGCTCCCTCCTGCCGAAATACCGCGGCCGGGCGCCGATCAACTGGGCCGTCCTTCGCGGCGAACCGCGCATCGGAATGACGCTTCACCGGATGGTGCGGGCGCCCGACGCCGGGGCTGTCGTCGATTCCGAGGGCGTGGACATCGGTCCCCGCGACACGGCCGGCGACGCCTTCCGCAAGGTTCTCCCCTGCGCGCGCGCCGTTCTTTCGCGGCAGATCGACGCCCTGCTCGCCGGAACGGCCAAAGAGACTCCGCAGGACGAGTCGCAGGCGACGTATTTCAGCGGGCGGACGCCCGAGGACGGACGCATCGCCTGGCGCGAGACCTCGGCGCAGATCTTCAACCTGATCCGCGCGGTCACCGATCCCTATCCCGGCGCCTTCACCGATATCGGCGGGGCGCGCCTGGTCATCTGGTGGGCCGAGACCGACTCGCCCCCCGTTCGCGGCAGGTACGGCGCCCCCGGGGAGATCCTTTCGGTTTCGCCGCTTGTCGTCGCAACCGGCGATGGAGCCCTGGA
>CAZSEH010000067.1:0-20214 GCA_964605835.1 uncultured Opitutaceae bacterium | reverse complement strand
TCAGGCGCGAGGCCGGAGCGCCGACATACGAGTCGTAGTCGTACACCTCGACGAGGGCCACCCCGCTCCCGTTGTTCAAGCCGTCGATCTGCGTCGTGTAGCCGATGCCGTTGCCCGCCGGGACGCTCATGAACGCCGCCGTGTCGTTGGAACTGGGCTGCAGCGGAGTGGCATAGACGCTCGCAAAGGCGTTGGTCAGGGTCGTGCCGCCGCCCCAGGCCGAATTCGTCGCGAGAACGGCCGCGCTTCCGTTAAACAGGGTCAGTTTCGGGTTGGCGAGGGTCTGGCCGGCGAGCGTCGGGGCGACGATCGCAAGATTCGGGCCGATGCCCCGGACAACGACGTATTTCGTGCCCGATCCGTTGGTGTAGAAACCCGCCACGAGATTCTGGTAGGGACCGGTGCCTATGTAGGCCCGCGAGGAGATGTTGTACAGGGACGAATTGACGGAGACCGCCACATTCGCCGCATTGGACGTCACGGAACCCAGGCCATTGGTTGCGACGACCGTGTAGCTTCCCTCCTGGGTCGTGCCGATGTTGGAAAGCAAAAGCGTCGCGTTGGTGGCGCCGGCGACGTTTGAACCGTTGAGACGCCACTGGTACGTCGCGGCGCCTGTGGCGGTGACACTCAGGGTCACGTTGGCCCCGGCGTTGACGGACTGGGATGCAGCCGGTTGGGCCGTGATCGCAGGCGGATTGGTCACGATGCTCAGGGACACGTTTGAGGTTATCGCAACTCCGCCGCCGTTGATCACTTCAAGGTAATACGAGCCGACATCCGCGGCGGCGACGCTGTTCACCTGCAGGCTGCACGGGGTTCCTGCAAACGTGTACTTTGTGCCGCCTCCGACAATTCCGGCGCCGAAACGCGGATCGATGAAATACCAGAAGACGGAGGTGTTGCTCGGGACGCTCGTCGATCCGTTGAAAGTCACCGTGGGAAGGAACTGGGCGGGGGATCCCGCCCCCACCGCCTGGTTCCCCGGCTGGGCGGCGATGACAGGCGGCGTTATCGACGTGGACGTCCTGGCCACGATATAGACGATGAGGGTGCTCTGATACATGCCCACCACGCCCGCTCCCGGAATGGTGGTCGTATCGTAACTTGAGATACCGTAGTAGGAGACCACCAGCCTGTAGGGCTGTCCGGCCGTCAGCGCGCGGGCCGGAATGACATACGAGGTGAATGGCGTTTGCGAGACCGTGGCCCCCACGCCCGCGATCGTGCAATAGGTCTGCTCGAGGGTCATATTGTCGGAGCCGCCCTCGCTCGTGATCTTCAAGTCCTCGTAACCCCCGATGCCGCCCGTCGCGTACGTGGCAAAATTGTTGAGGTTGATCGTGTAGCTTTGCGTGGGATCGACCACGAGTACGTTGTTCTGCCAGGTCCCGTTGGTCACCTGCGGGGTCACGGGATATATGTCGCTGCCCATGTTGACCGTCGCCGTCGCAATGCCGCTGCCGCTGATCCTGTAGCTTCCGTTTGGACGGGCGGCGTCCAACGCCGCCTTCGTCGCATAGACCCCGGACAATTCATAGTCGCTCTTGCTCGAGTTGAAGATCAACGCCGTCCCGGGCAGGCCCGGCGGAGTGAGTGTCGCCGCCGTTGGCGCAGAGCAGTTGCCCATATAGGGCATGTTCGCCATCGCAACCGGGCCGCTCGCGCTCGACTGGAAGTTCATCTGTGTCTTTCCAAGCATGTAGAACGACTGCCCGAAGGCGGTCGTTGCCGAAATGAACAGGGGGACAACGTAGGATAAAATACGTTTATTCATCATATCAAGGATATGCCTGTATTATTGTATCTAATTCCGTAGTCCCAAGTCAACCTAGCATTAGTCTCACTTTCTACACGAACCGCGCGGCATAAGGTGCCAGGCGCCGGTCTCCCCTGAAATCCCGGCGCGTGGCCGGAAAAGGCGCGATCGATGATCGCGTCAGCCGCCCACGGCAATCCGCAGGACGCCGAACGAGTTCGCCGGCAGATTGAGATCGAACCTCGGTCCGTCCGGCGCCAAAACGCTCTGCCGCGGCGCAACCCGGTCCGGGACCGCAATTGTATTCTCAGCCGAAAGGTCCGGGGCTCCGAGGACTGTGAGCGTGCCGCCCCTGATTGCTCCAACTCCGCCGAGATCGACGGTCATGGCCGAGTCGCCGGCCGTGGCATTCACAAGTTTGACGATCACTTCACCGGAAGCCTGATCGAGCACGGCCGAGGCGAACAGCCGCTCCTTTTCCCCGGGAGCCGTCCCGCTCAAAGCCACGGGCAGGACGCGGTCGCCCCGGTTTCGGGCAAAGAGGCTTTGGACGTGGTAACTGGGCGTGCGGACAACGTGGAGGCTGTCGACCCAGATCAGATCCGGCGTCCACTGCCAGGCTTCTGTGTTGGCGAAGAGCGGCGCATAGGACGCCATGCGGACGACGTCGGCGTTGCGTTCGAGCCCGGTCAGGTAGGCGGCCTCGGCCAGGGCGCACCCGAGCGTGTTGCGGTTTTTCGTGCTGACGGTGGCGACGCTCTGCGCCGCGTATTCACCCATGAATACATTGGGCCCGTTCCGGTCGTACCGGTCGTAGCGGTGCGTGTTGGAGAAGAACCACTCCGGCGGCGCGTAGCAGTGCTCGTCGATGATGTCGGCGTGGAGTTCGCGCAGGTTCGTCCACGCGAGCCGGAAACGCGGGTCGGCCGGATCGGGGCCCGCGGCGGAGACGAGCGAGATTTCCGGGTGCTTTTCCTTCAGGACTTTCGCGAACCGCTCATAGCGCTCGAAGTACTGCAGGCCCCACTGCTCGTTGCCGATGCCGATCATCCGGAGGTTGAACGGGGCGGGATGGCCCATCGCGGCGCGCCTGGCGCCCCACGGGCTGCCCGCCGCGCCGTTGGCGAACTCGACCAGGTCGAGCGCGTCCTGAATGTAGGGGTCGAGCTGGTCCAGCGGGCAAAGCTCCCCGGAGTTGAACTGGCAGGCCATGCCGCAGTTGAGGATCGGCAGCGGCCGGGCGCCGATGTCCTCGCACAGTTGGAAAAATTCGAAGAAACCGAGGCCGAACGACTGGTAGTAATCCGGGGTCGGGCGGTGGAGGAATTCATTGTTCCAGCGGTTGAAGAGGAGCTTCCGCTCCTCAACCGGACCGATCGTGTTCTTCCACTGGTAGCGGCGGGCGAGAACGCTGCCCTCGACGATGCAACCCCCCGGAAAGCGCATGAAACCCGGATGCATGTCCGCCAGGGCCTGCACCATGTCCGCCCTCAGGCCGCCGGGGCGGTTCTTCCAGGTGTGCCCGGGAAAGAGCGACACAAAGTCGAGGTCCACGGTTCCCCTGCCTTCGACAAGGACGGCCAGCCGCGCCTTCGGATCGGTGTCCTTCGGATGCAACGCAGCGGAGCGCCTGCTCCAGGCCGGGGCGAAGCCCTCCAGGCTCACTGAATCCAGCAGCGTGCCGTCGCCTCCGTACAGCGCCGCGGTGAGCTTTGGCGAGCCGGAAATCCCGCGGACTTGCGCGGAGAAATCGTAGGTTTCTCCCTGGCGCACACCCATGCCGCGAAAGCCCTCGTTGGAAATTCCGAACGGGGCGGTTCCCTCCGATTGAAGGCGGACGTAATGCGGGTTGCCGGGGGCGAAGGGGTCCCCGGATCGAACGGACAGATCACCCTTTGCCTTGGACGGGCTGATCTGAATCCAGCCCATCAGCGGTTCGGGGAACTCGAAGCCCCGGTTCTTGACGAGCTCCGCATAAAGACCGCCGTCGGCCCCAAAGTTGATGTCCTCGAAAAAGACGCCCCACATTGCGGGGTTGATCTGCGCGCCCGGGCGGTCGACTCCCACGGTCACGGTGGAGCCCGGAAGCAACGCCCGGGTCGCGGCGGAAAAAACGAGGAGGAGAAGAAGCCGCCCGAGAGTTTTCATCCGGGGCTGGGGTTCAATTGCTGCAGGAACGCCCTCACGCTTTCGCCTCACTGGCGGCCGACGGAACCGCGGCAGGAGCCGCCGCCGCCGGGCTTTGCGCCTCCGGAACGAACCGGCTGCGATAGGAAGCGTAATCCGGAACGATCCGGTCGTACTTCAAGTCCATGAGCGGCGACGAGATGATGAAGTCGGCCGAGGCGCGGTCGCAGGCGATCGGAATATTCCAGACGACCGCCATCCGAAGAAGGGCCTTCACGTCGGGGTCGTGCGGCTGCGGCTCGAGGGGATCCCAGAAGAAGATCAGGAAGTCGATTTCGCCGTCGACGATCTTCGAACCGATCTGCTGGTCGCCGCCGAGAGGGCCGCTCTCCAGGCGCTCGATCGGAAAGTTCAGCTCCTGCGAAAGCAGGGTCCCGGTCGTTCCGGTCGCATAGACCTTGTGGTGCGCGAGAAGGTCGCGGTTGAATTTCGACCATTCGATCAAGTCGTGCTTCTTGTTGTCGTGGGCGACAAGCGCGATCTTCTTGTTCAGGCCCATCGGGATCTTCTTGTAGTTCATGGAGGATTTCAGCCGAGAAACGGATTGTACCGGAGTTCGTTTTCGACGGTTGTCATGGGGCCGTGCCCCGGCGCGATAACGGTCGACGAGGGCACGGCCCTGAGGACGCGCCGGATCTGCCTTTCCAGCTGTTCGGGGGAGAAATAACCTCCGGCCGCCGAGCCCGCGAAGACCAGGTCGCCGGCCACGAGGAGCGCCCGGCCCGCCCGGGCCGCGGGTGCCCGGACAAAATAGCAGTTGTGCGCCCTGGCATGGCCCGGGGTGCTGAAAACCGAAATCTCCAGCGGGCCGAAGGACTTGGTCTCGCCCTCGCAAACCGGCCGGCCGCAGGGAGTCGCCGACCCTTCCGGAACAAACGCCTCCGAAACTCCAAAGCGCGAGACTATCTCGCAGAGGCCGCCCGCGTGCTCCGCCTCGACGTGCGTGAGGAATACAGCCGTGACCTTCTTGACCGCGGCCGGCCACGCCGCGACAAGGGCGTCGATCCCAGCGCCCGTGTCGAACAGGATCGCCCCGGAGGAACCGCATTCGCCCACAAGGAAGGCGTTCACGGTTCCGATCCCATAGGGCATGTGGAGGGGCCACACGCAAAAAGGGAGCCCCTTGATGTCGGGAAGGGGGTAGCGGCCCGCGCCGAGCGCGCAAAGCCCGACCTCGTTCAGGCCGAGGGCCGCGGCGAGGCGGCGCAATTCGTCGGCATCGAGGGCCGGACGGTAGTCGATCGCATCAAGAATCCTGCCGGGCTCGACCCGGGCCCTGGCGCCGAGCTCCGCCTCGCCCAGGCCCGCGCGGCGCATCGCCTTCTCCAGCACATCGCCGAGCTCGTCCTCAAGCGGCGTGAGAGTCGGCGGAATCATGCTGCCAGCTTAACAGCCCGCCGCCCGTTGAACAGAACGAACGAGCCGTTCATTGCGTTTCGCCGTCGCTTCCCCGCTTGAGTTGCCGGCCGGGATCGCCAACTTTGCGGAATGGACCCCATCCAGGAGGAGATTCTCGGAATATTCACGCGCACGCGGGCGCTCCTGAAGGGCCATTTCGTCCTGAGGTCGGGGCTGCACAGCGGGCACTATTTCCAGTGCGCGCAGGTGTGCCAGGACATGGATGCCGTGGGCCGCCTGGCCGAACTGCTGCTGGCCAGGGTCCGGAAGACCGGGCTCGAGTTCAGCACCGTGCTCGCGCCGGCCATGGGAGGACTCGTTATCGGCCAGGAGGTGGCCCGGCAGGCGCGCGCCCGCTATATTTTCGCGGAAAAGGATAACAATGCGCTCGTCCTTCGCCGGGGATTCACGATCGCCGCGGGCGAGCCGGTGCTCATCGCCGAGGACGTCGTCACCCGGGGCGGCCGTGTCCTCGAGTGTGTGGAAATCATCCGCCGGGCCGGCGGAAAGGCGGCCGGACTGGCCATGCTCGTCGATCGCAGCGCCGGGTCGGCCCGGTTCGACATCCCCGCCGTCTCGCTTCTGGAGCTCAGTTTTCCCACCTATCCCGCCGACGCCCTGCCGGACTGGCTCGCGAAGATTCCCGTCGAGAAGCCCGGAAGCTGAAAATCCCTCACCGGACGGTCACGACGAGGAAGCCCGGGGTTCCGTTGTGATAGACGAACAGGAGGTTTCGGCCCTTCTGCAGGAGCGCGCGGGCCGCGGCCAGATTGGCGACCGCCGTGCGGTTGATCTCCATGACGACCGTGTTTGCAGCCAGGACTTCCGCATACGGGGAACTGGCGTCGACGTCCGTGATCAATAGCCCGTTGACCCGAGGGTCGATTCCAAGCTTGC
Source organism: uncultured Opitutaceae bacterium (assembly GCA_964605835.1). Classification (GTDB taxonomy): domain Bacteria; phylum Verrucomicrobiota; class Verrucomicrobiia; order Opitutales; family Opitutaceae; genus Palsa-1447. The sequence goes on along the minus strand of CAZSEH010000067.1, from coordinate 13,973 downwards.
GGCGGGCGTCGTCCGTCAGCGGCACCGCGCTGACGCCCGTCAGCAGCTCGTTCGAAACCTCCGGCGTGCTGCCCAGGACGACGGCGGCGGTCGACGGCTTCCCGTCGCGGATGATCCTCAGCGAGACCTTGGCTCCCGGCGGCTGCTCCGCGACAGCGAGGCGGAGTTCCTCCTTGGAGGACACGGGCTTGTCGTCGATCGCGAGAATGACGTCCGAGACCCTGAGCCCCGCCTTCGCGGCCGGGGAATCGGTTGTGATGTCCGAGACGATCAGGCCCTTCGTGTTCGCAGGAAGCCCGAGCTGCTCGGCGACGTCCGGCGCCATGACCTGCGTGTCCGCCCCGAGGTAGCCCCGCGAGACCGTGCCAGTCAGGATGAGGCTCTTCATCACGGAGGCGGCGAGGTTGACGGGAATCGCAAATCCGATTCCGACGTTTCCGCGCGACGGCGAAATGATTGCGCTGTTGATTCCTACGAGCCGTCCCCTGGCATCCACAAGGGCGCCCCCGGAGTTGCCCATGTTGATCGCCGCATCCGTCTGGATGTAGTCTTCGTAGCCGCCGATCTCGCCCAGAAGGCTCAGGTGGTTCCGGCCTTTGGCCGAAACGATTCCCATCGTCACCGTTTCCCCGACGCCCAGCGGATTCCCGACCGCGAACACGATGTCGCCGACCCGCAGCTTGTCGCTGTCTGCCAGCGTGACCGAGGGCAGGCTGGACGCGTCGATCTTGATGACCGCAACGTCGGTCTTGTCGTCGCTTCCCACGAGTTTGGCCGTGAACTTGCGGTCGTCGGAAAGGGCGACCTTCAGCTCGTCGGCCCCTTCGACCACATGGTTGTTGGTGAGAATGTACCCGTCGGGCGAGACGATGACGCCCGAGCCCAGCCCCTCCTCTTTCCTCTCCTGGCCGGGGATCTGGATACGGTCGCCGAACAATTGCCTCAGCAGCGGATTGACGGGGACCCGGATTGTCTTCGACGAAGAAATCGTGACGACCACCTTCTGAACGGGCTCCACGACATCGGCGTAGGTCGCAACCGGCCCCGGACGCCCCTCGGTGACCGGAGAGGCGTCCCGTTTAAGCACGGGAAGGGACGGAGAGGGCTTGTCCTTGGCCTCGAGGCCGAAAACAGGGACCAAGGCAATCGAAACAAGGATCAACACTCCGGTGGCCAGATTGAATTTCATGAATTGGATCGTCCGACGGTGCTAGCCGGCGGGCACGTTGCCAAACCTGGGCCGGTCGGTCAAAAGCAAGCCGTCAGAAATCAGAAGCCCTTGATGCGGAATAGGCTGGTGACGCTCTCGTTGCTGTTGATGCGCTGGATCGCCTCGCCCAGGAGGCCGGCGACACTCAGAACCTTGACGGGCAGGCCGTGCGGGTCGATCGGCACCGAGTCCGTAGTAATCAGCTCGTCGATGAGGCCCGAACTCAGCCGCTCGAAGGCAACCTCGTTCAGGATGCAATGGCTGACTGCCGCCCGGACGGTTCGCGCGCCGTGGTCCCGCAGAAGCTTTGCCGCAGCCACGAGTGTCCCCGCCGTTTCCGTGATGTCGTCGACGATCAGGATGTCGCGGCCATCCACCTCGCCGACGACGCTGATCGCCTCAACGGTCGTCGCCGTCTGGCGTTTCTTGGCGACAAAGCAAAGGCCGGCCCCGAGAACCCCGGCATAGGCCGCCGCCATCTTCATTCCACCGACGTCGGGCGAGCTGACGACCAGCCGGTCGCTCCGGACCTTGGCAAGATACTCGAAAAAGACGGGGGAGGCATAGAGATGATCGACGGGGATGTCGAAGAAGCCCTGGATCTGCTGGCTGTGCAAGTCCATGGTCAGGATTCGGTTGCTTCCGGCCGACACCAGCAGATTGGCGACGAGTTTGGCCGTTATGGCGACCCGGGGCTGATCCTTCCGATCCTGCCGGGCATAGCCGAAGAAGGGCAGCACGGCCGTGATGCGCTGGGCCGAGGCGCGCCGGGCCGCATCGATCATGATCAGCAGCTCCATCAGGTGCTGGTTCGTCGGCGGGCAGGTGGACTGGATGATGTAGACGTCCCTCCCCCGGATATTCTCGTTGATCTTCACGAATGTCTCGCCGTCGGGAAAACTAGTGACAATGGCGTCGCCCAGGGGAACTCCGACCGACTTGCAGATCGCCTCGGCCAGCGCCCGATTCGAGTTGCCCGCAAAAATCTTAAGGCTCGATTCGCTCATGCGGCGCGAATGTGAAGGTCCGAACGGCGGTAGGCTATCTCAAAATGGGCCCTGGGGGCGTCCGCGGCCCGGATTCGAGGACATTTTCATGGACAATGCCCCGTTCATTTGTCTCTTTTCAGGCTCCATGGCCGAACCCGAAAAGAAACTGGTCACCCGCTCAAGCCTCGCCGTCGATGCGGTCCTTGTCGTCGCCTTTTTCGTTTTCATGTACCGGGTTGCGGCAAGCCATGTCCCGTCGAACGACCCGGCCATGATCCGCCTCTGGGGCGCCGTCACTTCGGCCTGCCTGTCCGCCGTCTTTTGGCTCGCCCTGCAGATGTTCCGCGTGACCCTCAGGGCGCAGCGCGAGGCAGGCAAGAAATAGGCAGTTTTTGGCCACGGAAGCGGAGCCTGCGCGGTTGACAGCGCGGCCGTTAGGCTGTCGCCTCAAGCACCTGCGCCATCATGCGCATGGCCCGCGTTTTTCACCGTCAAATTCCCTACTTATGGCCGTCAAATCCAAAGCTAAAGGAGCCTCCAGAAAGGTCGCTTCCTCCTCTTCAAAATCTGCCAAGCCCATGGCGCCGAAATACGTATATCTTTTCGGCCGACAAAAAACCGATGGCAATGGCTCCATGCGTCCGCTGCTCGGGGGCAAGGGCGCCGGCCTCGCGGAAATGTGCCGCATCGGCCTGCCGGTGCCCCCCGGCTTCACGATCACGACGGAAGTCTGCACCTATTACTACGCCAACAAGCGCACGTATCCCAAGGCGCTCGATCCGCAGGTGAAGGCGGGAATTGCCTCGATCGAGGGCCAGGTCGGCAAGAAGTTCGGCGACCTGGTCGATCCGCTGCTCGTTTCCGTGCGCTCCGGCGCCCGCGACTCGATGCCGGGCATGATGGACACGATCCTAAACCTGGGCCTGAACGACCAGACCGTCGCCGCCCTCGCAAAGAAGACCTCCAACGACCGTTTTGCCTGGGACTGCTACCGCCGCTTCGTCCAGATGTACGGCGACGTCGTCCTGGGAGTGCAGAAGCGTCCCGACGAGGACCACGAGCCGTTCGAGACCGTGATCAGCAATCTGAAGGGGGAGCGCTACAAGGATCGCGACCTCGACGACACGAAGCTGTCGGTCGACGACCTGAAGGAGCTCGTCGTCCGCTTCAAGGCCCTGGTCAAGGAGCGAACAAACCGCCTTTTCCCTGCCGATCCCTGGGCACAGCTGCAGGGCGCCGTCGGGGCCGTATTCGGCTCCTGGATGAACGACCGCGCGATCGTCTATCGCCGCAAGTACAACATTCCCCAGGAATGGGGCACCGCGGTCAATGTGCAGGCGATGGTCTACGGCAACACCGGCGACAAGTCGGGTTCCGGCGTCGCATTCACGCGCGACCCGGCGACGGGCGAGAAGGTGTTCTACGGTGAATTCCTGATGAATGCCCAGGGCGAGGACGTGGTCGCCGGCGTGCGAACGCCACAGCCGGTCCTGGCCCTCCATGACGTGATGCCCTCCGCCTACAAGGAGCTGGAGCACATCCGCCAGATCCTCGAGTCCCACTTCAGGGACGTGCAGGACTTCGAGTTCACAATCCAGGACTCCGTCGTATACATGCTCCAGACCCGGAATGGAAAACGGACCGGCGTCGCCGCCGTCCGCATCGCGGCCGAAATGGTCAAGGAAAAGCTCATCGACTGGCAGACCGCCGTCACGCGCGTGCCCGCCGACCAGCTCGACCAGGTTCTCGCGCCCATCTTCGACCGAAAGGCGGTCGCCGCAGCCCCCGTCATCGCGACGGGCCTGCCCGCCGGACCCGGAGCAGCCACCGGCAAGATCTATTTCAACGCGGAGAGGGCGGTCGAAGCCGCCGAAAAGGGCCAGAAGGTCCTTCTCGTTCGCGTCGAGACCTCGCCCGAGGACCTCCGCGGCATGATCGCGGCCGAGGGCATCCTGACCGCCCGCGGCGGCGTCTCCTCGCACGCGGCGCTCGTCGCCCGACAAATGGGCAAGGTCTGCGTCTGCGGTGCGAGTGCGCTGCAGGTCAACTACGACGCCCGCGAACTCACCGTCGGCGACCGCAAGTTTGCCGAGGGCGATTTTCTCTCGATAGACGGAACGGCCGGCACGGTCTATGCAGGCGAAATCAAGACCGCCCCCTCGGAGGTGATCCAGGGGCTCCTGCATGGCGACGCCGAAGCAAAAAAGAGCCGCACATACACCAACTTCGTCCAACTCATGAAATGGTGCTCCCAGGTGACCAAGCTTGAGGTTCACACCAACGCCGACACTCCCGAACAGGCGAACTACGCCATCGCCTTCGGCGCGACCGGCACCGGCCTCACGCGCACCGAGCACATGTTCTTCGAGGGCAATCGCATAGATGCGATGCGCGAGATGATCCTCGCCGACACGAAGGAAGCCCGCGAAGTGGCGCTCGCGAAGATTCTTCCCTACCAGCGGGGGGACTTCCACGGCATCTTCAAGGCGATGAAGGGATTTCCGGTCACGATCCGGTTCCTCGATCCGCCGCTGCACGAGTTCCTGCCCAACACGCTCCAGCAGCAGCAGGAACTGGCGGCAAAGCTCGGCATCAGCGTCGAGAAGATCGTCGCCCGCGTGCACGAGCTGCACGAGTTCAATCCCATGCTCGGCTTCCGCGGCTGCCGCCTCGGAATCAAGTATCCGGAGATCACCGCCATGCAGAGCCGGGCGATCTTCGAGGCCGCCGTCCAGGCGAAGCAGGAGGGAATCAAGGTCCATCCGGAAATCATGATTCCGCTCGTCGGATTCAAGAAGGAACTTGATCTGCAGGCCGCCATCGTCCATGAGGTCGCCGCCGCCGTGCAGAAGGAAAAGAAGGTCAAGATTAGCTACAAGGTCGGGACCATGATAGAGGTCCCGCGCGGTGCGCTTACGGCCGACGAGATCGCCCAGACAGCCGAGTTCTTCAGCTTCGGCACGAACGACCTCACCCAGACCGGCCTTGGCATGAGCCGCGACGATTCGGGGTCCTTCCTCGCACCCTACCAGGAGGCGGAGATCTTCAAGCGCAACCCGTTCGCCACAATCGACCAGGGAGGCGTGGGTCTCCTCATGAAGATTGCCGTCGAGAAGGGCCGGGCCACGCGGCCCGATCTGGTGATCGGAATCTGCGGCGAGCACGGCGGCGATCCCGACTCCGTGAAGTTCTGCCACAAGCTGGGCCTAAACTACGTGTCCTGCAGCCCATACCGCGTCCCTGTGGCGAGGCTTGCGGCCGCGCAGGCCGCCGTCGCCGACCTGAAGGCGGCAAAGAAGAAATAAAACGGTGAATCGAGACTCCGGCGACACGCGGCTCCTGGCCTACCTCAATCTCAAACTACGCGAGATAGGACAGCCCGTCGTGTCGTTGCCGGCCGATGACGGCTTCACGGAACTCGTCGATCACTTCCTGAGCCTGAGCCGCGAGAAGGACCGGGCGCTCGCCAGCCGCCTGTGCCCGGTCGATCAGCGGATTCAGAACTTCCTATACGAGTACCTCGACGGGCAGGCGGCGTCCGCCCATCTGCCCCCGACGACTCTCGTCCTCGACAGGGCGGGCCTGGCCCGCGCCCTGTCGCTTCCTCCGGGCCGGGACGAGTACTCGAGCCCGATCCTCTCGTCCTACCGGCTCGTCCAGGGCGTCCTCCACAATCCCCGCAGCGACAGGCGGACCACTCAGGGCATTTTCCACGTCGCCGAGGGAGGGCTGCCGGTTCCCAATGACAAGAAGGCGGTGCCCGCGGCCGTCTTCGGACGCCTGCTGGCCCGGGCCCTGGCGCCGCCGCCCGAGCTTCTCCGGCTGCCGTTCACAGCCGTCGAAAAGGCCCAGGCCGAGTGCTTCGTCTCGCTTTACCTCCGGCCGACCGTCGTCCCCGAGGTCCCCGGGGTCTCTCCGGCCCGGGCGATGGAGACGCGCCTTTTCGCGCCCGGGAGCCTGGTCGCCAACCTTGACTTCGTTGAGAGCGTCTTCGGGAACGCGGGCGACCCTTTCCTTCCCGAGCGGGACTCGGCGCTCAATCCGGAGCACTGGAGCGGCCACACAGGATGCGTGGTGCTGGCCACGCACCTGAACGGCATTTCGAAATCCGAACTCGGGCTCCCCGGCTGGGACTCCGCGACGGAGCGCCAGCGCCGCGACGGCATGTGCTGGAGGGACCCCAAGGAGCCCTACAACGACGGGATCCCGTTCAAGCTGACGGCCCGCGACGCCTCAGGCGTCATCGTCACGATCCTCTCCGACAATTACTTCGGGTACTGCAAGAAGGAGGTGAAGGCGCAGATCAGCTACGCCGCCAACCTGCTCGGCGGGGCCGAGGAGGAGCACGCCGGGGGGGCGATCGCCTTCCCAAGCTATGACCTGGGCGAGCACTTCCGCCTCCCCCAGAACCTGCCCGACGTCCAGCACACCCTGGCCGAGGCTGCGGCGCTATTGGGCGACCGGGCCGAACTCCTTCCCGACGGCTGGGCCCGGGACAAGCTGTATCCCAATATTTATTACGTTCCAGCGGACGCCTCGTTCGACCTTCGCACCCAGCGCATCAGCTGGGCCGGCTCCCCGGGCCTGAAGCTTCTGCCCGGCATCACCTACATGCTGCCATCCGGCTACAAGGTCGAGCTGGTGAAGCCGGACGAGGGCCGCCGCTGGCGGCTGCGCGGCACCACGGCGGAGGGGCTCCTGTGCCACAAGCCCTGCACGGTGTCCGGGGGCGGCAAGTCGGAGATTTCCAAGCCGATCGCCGATGCGATCTTCACGGGCCCGGTCTTCGTGAGCGACCTCGCCTCCGACCTGGAGCGCGTCGATTCGATCCTCCGCCGGGACTACACCGAGCGGTTCCGCGACCCGAGGCTGAACAAGGCGCGCGGCCGGGAGATCCTGAGCCCGGAGCGCTCGCTCGGGAGCGTCATCAAGCTCCTGAGCCGCAGCTCCGATTACTCGGACGAGTACAACGCCTGGCTCGGCTCCATACCGCGGTCCATCCGCGACCTGGTCCTGCTCGTCAAGCTCCTCTACAAGCCGGAGTGGGGCGACGACTGGCGGCGCCAGTTCAGCGTGGACACGATCAACGCCCGGCCCGGGCACGAGCTCAAGTACCACGAGGAACGCCTTCTCACCCACTACCTGCGGGTCGGCTACACTAGGGACGGCGGCTGGCGGACCTTCACCCTCCGGACGGACTACCTGCCGGCCGAAAAGATCCAGGTCGAGGACGACATCACCGCCTCCACGGTCGTGCCCCGCGACCAGGTGCCCTGCCTTCCCGCCTGGGTGAAGGAACCCTCCGTCAAGTTCGTCCACAACTGCGAGCTGCGGCTTTTCCAGAGGCCGGATGACGCAATCGTCCGCGGATACGACAGGCGCACCGAGCGCGACTTCAGCCGCGACGGATTGTTCTTTTCGAACTACGAACCCCTCACGGTCGGCGCGGCGCAGGACATCATCGACGACACGCTCGGCTTTGAGAACTTCACGAAGCCCATCCGCGACATCTTCCGGCGATTCGCCGCCGGCAGCGGCCCGGCCTACCTCGTGTCGCCCGCGCACCCGCGGCTCGTCGACGGAAAGCCGTCAAAGAATCCCCGCTACCTCCAGAACAGGCCCGATCTCGAGGATCCCAGGGCGACCTACATCGCGCACACCGGCGCCCGGCTTTTCCGCCGGGTCGAGGCCACCGGGCCCTCCCAGTTTCCGGTGGGCTCCGTCCTGATGGGCCGGCGGCTCAATCCCCCCGAGCCGGGTGTCCGGCCGCTTTGCGTCTTCGCCCCGATCCACTACCAGGAGCTTCCCGAGGCGTTCATGGACCTGATTTCGAGCCTCACGGGCAAGTCGCCCTCGACCACCGGGGCCGGATCGGAGGGCGCCCTCACCAAGGGGCCCTTCAACTCGCTCCCGCCGATCTACGACCTGAACGCGGCCCTCGTCTCATTCATCCTGACAGGCCTTCCCATCTTTTCGACGGCCGCCGGCTGGGTCGGCCCCCGCCACCGCGTCGACCACGACATAAGCCTGCTCGTGCCGGAGATCTGGTGCCGGATGACCCCTCCGGAGCGCGAGCCCGAATACCTGATCCGCGAGGGCCTCCTCGAGCGGTGCAAGGATTTCGACTATATGGGAAAGCGGGTCCTGGCGAGCCGCCTCGGCTGGCGGATCACGGGCCGGTTCGTCCAGACCTTCTTCGGCCGCGTGCTCGGCAATCCGAGCGCCATTTTCGACGACGAGTTTCTCCGTCCGGAGACGCAGGACCAGGATGTATTCGCCGAAGGGGTGGACAATATCGTCGCGGCCATGCGCGATGCGGCGGGACACTATTTCGCCGACGGATCCATTGAGGAGGCATGCCCGCCGCTCAAGGCGCTCCTGCACATCATGCGCGACGGCGCCTGGGAGGGCCGAAACAGCGACGATCGCGTGTTCAGGGACCTTTTCAAGCGCGAGGCGCTGCTTCGAAGCGACTGGTACCGCGACCGTCTGCTGGCGCGGCAGGCCATCGGCCTGCGGCTCGCGCAGGACCAGACGCGGTATCTGGAGAAATTCCTGACGCTCGAAAACTATTCCGACATCGCTGCCAGACTGGACATCCCGGGGCGGCTTGCCTGGGCGCGCGCCAAGGCAGCCGCCGTCCGCGAACCTGCTTACCTCGACAGGCTCGTGGGAACGCTCGGAGCGGAACCGGCGATCGCCGCAAGGCTTGCGAAATCGAGCCGGGGTCTTTGAGCCAGGGGTTAAGGGCTACTGGGTTGGGCCCGAAACGTCGTTTGTCTGCTTGCAGAGGACAAAGCGGCCGCCGCCCGCCAGAAGAATGGTCACCGCCCCTGCCAGGTAAAGAAACGCCAGCTCGCCAGGGACAGGCGCCCCGCCAAGCGAATGATGATGGAACCCGAAGAAGGCCACGGCCATCTCGATCGTGATGACAAGGGCTGCGAATCGGGTGGCGACCCCGACGGCAAGGGCGGCTGCGGCAATGACCTCCGCAAAGACAACGAGAACCACTGCCGTCCAGGCACCCATGAACTTGGGTGCAAGGCCGCCCTTCGCGAAGTAATCGACTGTCTGCGAGAAGTTCATCGCCTTGTCCCATCCGTGATTGAGCAGAAGGGTGAGGCCGAGCCACAGACGCAGGACAAGGAGGCCAAAATCGGCACTCCGGGGGATGAAGCTCAGTTGCAGCAGTTTTTTCATGTGACCTTGGGTTATTACTGGGGTTACCCCACCACTATCGTTCAATAAGCGTGTCTTGTCTAGGGGTAAACCCATCGTCACCATACTCTAAAGCACAGGTATGAATCCGATTTGGAGGCTTCCGCGGACTGGGCCGCCATCCGGAAATCGGGGCCATTGACAACCACCCCACCGGGCGGCAACCGTGTCCCAAAACCCATGGCAATTTCGTCTGCGACGCCTTCCCAAGGGCAAGCGTCCCCGTTACTACCCCGCCCCATTAACGACGTAGTCATACGCCTGGCTGGAAACTCCCAGGACGGTATTCAAACGATCGGGGGATTTCTCGCGCGCCTCGCCGGCCGATCCGACCAGGAGGTGATGACCTATATGACGATCCCCTCGACCATTTCGGGAGGGCCGTCCATATTCCAGGTGAGGATCGGGACCGGCGAGGTCCTGTCTGCCGGAGACGACGCGGACTTTCTTGTCGCGTTCTATCAGCACAGTTACGAAAGCCACATCAATTCGCTGCGGTCCGGTGGCGTCCTCATTTACGACTCCGATCATGTGACTCCCGCGCCCGACGAGAAGCGCTTCACCTCGATCGGGATCCCGATCACCGGACGAACGGTCGAGGCGGTCGGGGGAGCGACCAATGACAAGGGCAAGAACATCTTCGTCCTTGGCCTGCTCGCCCGTATTTTCGATTTGGACGCCGCCAAGCTGACGTCGCTTGTGAAGGAACGATTCGGCGGGCGATCCGAGGACATCGTCCGCAACGCCCTGGTCGCATTCGACGCCGGTTACGGGTACACGACCGACGGCATCCGCGAAAGCCTCTGCCGCTTCGACATGAGCGGCCTTCGCACGTCGGGAGCCAACCAGGTCACGATGGACGGCAACCAGGCTCTTGCCTTCGGCCTGATCGCGGCGGGGGTGCGCTACGGCGCCGCCTACCCCATCACGCCGTGGAGCTCCATCATGGAGATTCTGCGCGCGGAGCTTCCAAAATACGGGGGAATCTTTGTGCAGGCCGAGGATGAGCTCGCAGCCGTCTCGAGCGCCCTGGGATTCTCGTTTGGCGGGCATCTCGCGGTCACCGGCAGTTCCGGCCCGGGACTGTCGCTCAAGATGGAGGCGCTGGGCTGGGCCGTCATGGCCGAGATTCCGCTGATCGTCATCAACGTCCAGCGCGGCGGGCCGAGCACGGGCCTGCCGACCAACGTCGAGCAGAGCGATCTCCTGCAGGCAATCTACGGGAGCCACGGCGACGCCCCGCGCGTCGTCCTTGCCCCGAAGAACGTCTCCGACTGCTTCCAGGTCGCCCTCGAGGCCGCCCAGATTGCAAGGGAGTACAGCACGCCCGTCATCATCCTATCCGATCAGTCGCTCGCGACCCGGATCGAGGCGTTCGACCAGCCGGATCTTTCGAAGGTCATGGTCGATCCGAAGCCCGACCTCTCCGAACGCGGCGCCGATTTCAAGCCCTACCCGCTCGACCGGATCACCCGCCACGCGACGCCTGGCTCCCGGATCGCCACGGGCAAGTTTCCCACGGTGAGCGGACTGGAGCACGACGAACTCGGCCATCCGACGGCCAACCCCGGTCTGCACGCGAAGATGACGGCCAAGCGCCGCAACAAGATCAAAACGCTCGGAGCAACATTGCCTCTGCCCGAGGTTTTCGGCGATCCGGACGGCGATGTCCTTGTCGTGGGATGGGGCTCGACCTGGGGTCCCGTGCGAGAGGCGATCCGGCGGCTGCAGTCGGCAGGCGTCAAGGCCGGCCAGCTCCATTTGCGCCACATCAATCCGCTGCCGAACGGACTGGAGACGATCTTCAAGCGATACCGCAATGTGATCGTCGTCGAGATGAATGACGAGGGGATCTACGGCTTCGGACAGCTCGCCATGCACCTGCGGGGATGCCTCGCCCTTCCCTCCATCCGCAGCCTGACGAAGACCGACGGGCTCACGTTCAAAGTCAGTGAAATTGTCGATGGCGTCAACGCCCGCATTCACCGCAACGGCAGCAACGGCCACGGAGCCTGAAGGCCGGAGTTTCACGCAATTCTTTCACCCATTTTCCCAAGAGCCCCCTTCCCCTCACCCATGTCATCTTCCGCAGCAGCCCTCGCAACCCCTTCAGTCCCCCCGGCGCCCCTCACGAGGAAGGCGCTGGCCGCCGACCATCCCACCTGGTGCCCCGGCTGCGGCGACTTCGCCGTCCTCGCGTCCTTTTACCGGACGCTTGAGAAGCTCCAGATCCCCCACGAGAAGATCGTCCTGATGGCGGGGATCGGCTGCTCGTCGCGCTTCCCGTATTTTGTCAACACATACGGCGGCCATTTCATCCATGGGCGGTCGCTACCCTTCTCGGCGGGCATAAGCCTCGGCCGCGACGACCTTCACGTCTTTGCCTTCGGCGGCGACGGCGACGGGTTCTCGATCGGGGGCAACCACCTTGTCCACACGGCCCGAAAGAATGTCCGCATGACCTATGTGATCATGGACAATTTCGTGTACGGCCTGACAAAGAAGCAGACCTCCCCCACCTCTCCCGTCGGCTTCAAGTCGAAGACCGACACGGGGGGCTCCATCGACCAGCCCATCGATCCGATGCGCACGCTCGTCAACAGCGGGGCCACGTTCGTCGCCCGCAGCCACGCGGCGCAGGTCAACCACATGACCGAGATGATGCTGCGGGCCGCGCGACACGACGGGTTCTCGGTCGTCGAGATCCTCTCCGAGTGCGTCGAATTCTTTCCCGGGGCATTCGACTCGGCCGTTCCGCGCAAGGGCGGGGAATTCCGAATCATCGAGGAGAGGAAGAACGACGGGACGCCCGAGGATTCGCTCCGCCACGATCCCTCGGACGCCCTGGCCGCCTACCGGCTTGCGATGCTGCCATGGCCGGGCGTCTTTGGCGTCTTCTACGAGTCCAACCGCCCGAGCAAGAATGTGCTCGAGGCCGGACTGATCGCCAAGGCGCGGGAGAAGAAGCCCGGGGCGACGGATCTCGAGCTGCTCCAGGCAAGCTTCTCCCGGCTTCGTTAGGATTTGGCGCGCTTGGCAAGAAACGGGGCGAAGAACCCCGACTGGGCCGGAGGATACTGCGCGAGGAGGGCGACTCCGTCCTCCCGGTGCTCCTCCTTGAGAATCCGTCCCACGCGCTGAAGGCGCGCGACGACGTCGTACCGGTCGGGCGGCACGAGCAGCTCGACCTGGCTGCCGCTGCCGGCGCAAAGCTCCTGGAAGCGCTCCACGAGCCCCGGCAAACCGGCGCGCGTGCGGGCGCTGACAAGCAGGGCGCCGGGAGCCAGCCGCTTCGCGTCCGCGATCTGCGCCGGATCGGCGATGTCGATCTTGTTGAAAACGGTGACGGTCGGCCGGTCGGCGGCCCCCAGTTCCGCCAGGACGCCCAGGGTCGTCGCCCGGTGCTTCTCCCAATGGGGGCTGGTCACGTCGATGACATGGACCAGGAAGTCGGCGACCACGACCTCCTCCAGGGTCGCCTTGAACGCCTCGACAAGGCCGTGGGGCAGGCGGCGGATGAAACCCACCGTGTCCGTGATGAGGAGCTTTCCGTTCCCGGGCAGCTCCATCTGACGCGTCGTCGGGTCGAGCGTCGCAAAGAGCTTGTCCTCCGCGAGGACCCGCGAGCCGGTCAGCGCATTGAGAAGCGATGATTTTCCGGAGTTCGTGTACCCCACGATCGCCGCCGTGGGAACGGGCACCCTCTGGCGCTTGCGCCGCTGGACGTCGCGCTGCCGGACGACCGCGACGAGCTCGGACTTGATGTGGGCGATCCGGTCGCGGACGACGCGCCGGTCCTGCTCGAGCTGGGTTTCGCCCTCGCCACCCATGGAGCCCCGCCCGCGCTGCCGGGAAAGGTGCGTCCAGGCGCGGGTCAGGCGCGGCAGCGAATACTCCAGGCGCGCAAGCGCCACCTGAAGACCCGCCTCGCGCGTGTGCGCCCGGTCGGCGAACACCTCAAGGATGACCTCCTGCCGGTCGATCACGGCCAGGCCCGCCAATTCCTCCCAATTGCGCTGCTGCCCCGGCGAAAGGGCCGCATCAAAGACGATCACGCTGGCGCCGTCCTCTTTTGCGCGGCCGGCCAGCTCGCCCGCCTTTCCCTCCCCAAGCAGCAGGGCCGGCGATCTCCGCCGCAGGTTGACAAGCGTCGTTCGCGTCACCTCAAAATGGAGGTTTTCGACAAGCTCGGTCAGCTCCGCCAGGAGCTCCTCCCCTTCGCCCTCCGGCATGTCGGGCGTCTGCACGCCGATCAGGAAAGCGCGTTGGGTGGGAGACAGGGAGTCCGGTGTTCGATCCATCAGGTCTGGGCCACAGGATCACACATACAGCCAGTGTCAGCAACCATCAACCCGAGAGGGAAGTTCGCAGCCCGCAGCCTGCCCCGCAGGCGCGTTCCACCCTTGACCCATCGACCCCTCATTGCACGCTGGCTGGTTACTCTCTTGCCTGGTGGTGTAATGGTAGCACAGGTGACTTTGACTCACCTAGTCCTGGTTCGAATCCAGGCCGGGCAGCCACTTACGAAGCTCCAAGCTCTCTTTGCCTGGGTTCGA
>CAZSEH010000066.1:0-20241 GCA_964605835.1 uncultured Opitutaceae bacterium | reverse complement strand
TCATGCCGCGCACATCGAAACGCACGTCCGTCTTCACCGAATCGGTGATCCGCGAAATGACGCGGGTGGCGCAGCGGCACGGCGCCATCAACCTCGCCCAGGGCTTCCCCGATTTCGATCCGCCGCCCGAGCTCGTGCAGGCGGGCAAGGACGCGATGGACGCCGGACGCCACCAGTACGCCATCACCTGGGGAGCCCCCGAGTTGCGGGCCGCCCTCGCCGCCAAGCTTCGGCGCTTCACCGGCCTTCCCGTCGATGATGGAACCGAACTTGTGGTAACGTGCGGCGCCACCGAGGCGATGATGGTGGCCATGATGACCGTCTGCGACCCAGGCGACAAGGTCGGCCTGTTCTCGCCGTTCTATGAGAACTATTCGGCCGACGCGATTCTCTGCGGCGCCCAGCCTGTTCTCGTGCCGCTTCATCCCCCGGACTACCGGTTCGATCCGGATGAGCTGCGACGCGCCTTCGCCGGCGGCCTCAAGGCCTTCGTCCTCTGCAATCCCTCGAATCCCTGCGGCCGGGTGTTCACCCGCGCCGAGCTTCAGACGATCGCCGCGGCCGCCGAGGAATACGACGTGTTCGTCCTCACCGACGAGGTCTACGAGCACATCGTCTTTCCTCCGCACCGCCACACCTACTTCTCGACCCTTCCGGGCATGGCAACGCGCACCCTGATGTGCTCGTCCCTGTCCAAGACGTTTTCCATCACAGGCTGGCGCCTGGGCTACGTGCACGCCGCCCCGGAGATCATATCCCAGGCGCGCAAGGTGCACGACTTTCTGACCGTCGGAGCAGCGGCCCCGCTGCAGCACGCGGTTGTCACGGCGCTCGCCTTTCCGGACACCTACTACGACGGGCTCGCCTCGATCTATGCACGCTCACGGGACGTTCTCCTCAGCTACCTCGATCGGGCCGAACTCTCGTATACGCGGCCCGAGGGGGCCTACTTCGTCATGGTGGACATCTCATCCTTCGGCTGGGCGAGCGACGTCGAGTTCTCGCATTGGATGACCCGGGAGGTCGGCGTCGCCCCGGTCCCCGGATCGAGCTTCTTCGCCCCCGGGGAGAACCGGTACATCCGGCTCAACTTCGCAAAAAAACCGGAGACGCTCCATGCCGCGGGCGAACGCCTTGTGAATCTGAGGAAACGGTAGGCCCGCGGTCACCGTTCGGGGATTCACTTGGCCGCCCGGGCAAGCTTCCTGTACTTGATCCGGTGCGGTTGATCCGCATCCTTGCCTCTGCGCCTGCGATAGTCTTCGAGATAGGCGGAATAATTGCCCGGAAAGGCATGCACGGAGCTCTCGCCCTCAAACGCGAGGATATGGGTCGCCACCCGGTCCAGAAACCACCGGTCGTGGGAGACGACGACCGCGCACCCGGCAAAGTTCTCCAGGGCCTCCTCGAGGGCCCGGATCGAGTTCACGTCGAGGTCGTTCGTCGGCTCGTCGAGCAGGATAAGATTGGCCCCGGCCTTGAGGAGGCGCGCCAGGTGGACGCGGTTGCGCTCCCCGCCCGACAATATCCCCACCTTCTTCTGCTGGTCGGGTCCCGTGAAGCCGAACTGCGCGCAGTAGGCGCGGGCATTCACCTCGCGCCCGCCGAGACGCAGGATCTCCTCGCCCCCGCTGATCGCCTGGAAGATGGTCTGTTCGCCGGGCAGCGAGTCCCGCGACTGGTCCACCTGAGCTATTTTGACCGATTCGCCGACCCTCAGAGTCCCGGCGTCCGGCTTTTCCGCTCCTGTGATCAGGCGGAAAAGGGTCGTCTTGCCGGCTCCGTTGGGTCCGATCACCCCGACGATTCCGCCCGGCGGAAGCGAAAAATTGAGATCCTCGAATAGAAGATTCTCCCCGTATCCCTTGGCCAGGCCCGAAGCCTCGACGACGAGGGTTCCCAAACGCGGGCCGGGGGGAATGACGATTTCGAACGACTTCTCCTCCTCGGCAACGTCCGCCTTGAGCATGGCCTCGTAGGCGGAGATGCGCGCCTGGGACTTGGCCTGCCTTGCGCGGGCGGACTGGTGAATCCATTCCAGCTCCCGGGCCATCGCCTTGCTGCGCCTGTCCTCGGTGCGCTGTTCGACCGCCAGGCGTCGCTGCTTCTGCTCCAGCCAGGACGAATAGTTTCCCTTCCAGGGAATCCCGTGGCCGCGGTCGAGCTCCAGGATCCACTGGGCCACGTTGTCTAGAAAGTACCGGTCGTGGGTCACCGCGATCACCGTCCCTGCATAACGCGCGAGGTGCTGCTCCAGCCACTGCACACTCTCGGCGTCGAGGTGGTTGGTCGGCTCGTCCAGAAGAAGGACCGACGGTTCCTTGAGAAGCAGGCGGGCGAGCGCCACGCGCCGCCTTTCCCCTCCCGAGAGGCCGTCGACGATCCGCTCGGGCGGAGGGCAGCGCAGTGCCTCCATGGCCATCTCCACCCGCGGCGCGACGTCCCAGGCTCCCAGGGCCTCGATCTTTTCGTGGAGTTCGCCCTGCCGGTGGAGAATGGCCTCCTTCACGGATTCATCCTTCGCATCGCCCAGTTCGTCCCAAGTGGCATCGTACGCCTCCGTCAGTTCGGTCAGATGCCGCACACCCTCCTCGACGCAGGCGCGCACGGTCTTGCCGGGCTCAAGGTGCGGCTCCTGTTCCAAAAGGTCCACGGAGTAGCCCGGTTCAAAATGCACCCGCCCGTCGATTTCCTGGTCGCGGCCCGCGAGGATCCGCATGAGCGATGACTTGCCCGAACCGTTGAGTCCCAGGACTCCGATCTTCGCCCCGTAATAAAACGACAGCGAAATGTCCCTCAGGATTTCCTTGCGCTCGATCTTCTTTGAGACGCCGATCATCGAGAAGATGATCTTGGGCTCTTCGGTTTTTGCCATGCGAGGGGCAAGTCCGACCCGCCCGCAACGGCAAGTCAAGGTGCGACAGCACAGCACAATTGACAGCAGGAATATCCTCCCTCGTCGGGTGCTGCCGATTCCCAATCACGACGTCAGTACCGGCCGCCAATGCAGCCGGCAGGTCTGCCGGCCGGATGGCGGCCCGGGGACGTCGTAGGAGGCAGCAATCTCCTCGTGAGGATATTCCTGCTGTCAATTGTGCTGGGTGCTGCGACGCCAGAAAACCTTCGCGATGCAGTCCGGGGTCTGATTGAGGTGGTAGAGGGATGAAACCTTGCCACTTCTGGATTGCGACGGCACTTATTGGCGCCGTTCCCCTCTCCGCCGCACCCATGCTCGTATTCATCGGCACCTACACCAATACGACCAGCCGCGGAATCTACGCCCTCAGGCTCGATCCGGAGGGCGGCGTCCTTTCAGCGCCCTGGCTTGCTGCCGAGGCCCGGAATCCGACCTTCCTGGCCCTGGATCCCGCCCACCTCCACCTTTACTCGACGGGTGAATTGAGCCTGGACCCGCCTCCGGCGGCCCCGGTCGGCGGGATCAGCGCGTTCGCCGTGGACAGGATGTCGGGACGGCTGGAGTTCCTGAACCAGGAACCAACCGGGGGCGGCGCGACGACCCATGTCGCCGTCGATTCAACGGGGCGAATGGCGATCGCCGCCAATTTTGGCGCAGGCTATGTCTGCGCGCTTCCGATCGGTCCGGACGGCCGGTTGGGCGCGAGAAGCGCCTTTATCGAGCACCGCGGTCCACCGGGGCCGAATCGCGACCGGCAGGCCCAGGCCCATGCCCACTCGATCACGGTCTCCCCGGACAACCGCTTCGCCCTCGCCTGCGATCTCGGGTTGGATCGGATCTTTGTCTACAGGATCAATCCGGCCGCGGCCGGACTGACTCCAAACGATCCGCCCTTCGCCGCCGCCCCGCCTGGCGCCGGTCCGCGGCACGGCAAGTTTTCCGTTGACGGGAAATTCTTCTACTCGACAAACGAGATGGGCGGGTCGGTCTGCGTGTATTCCTGGGACGGCGGACGGGGAGCGCTGGCCCTGAAACAGACGATTTCCACACTGCCGTCGGATTTTCACGAATTGAACACCGTGGCGGAGATCCGCCTCCATCCGAACGGTAGATTCGTCTATGCATCCAACCGAGGCCACGACAGCATCGCCGTGTTCGCGCGCGATCCGGCCTTGGGGACGCTCCGTTCCGTGGAGGTCGTGCCGTGCGGCGGAAAGCACCCGCGCAATTTTGCGCTTTCTCCGGACGGCCGGTGGCTCTTGTGCGCCAATCGCGACACCGACAACGTCGTGTTGTTTCGCGTGGATCCTGGGAGCGGACGCCTGGACAGGACCGACAGCGAGATCGCCGTCCCCCGCCCGGTCTGCATCCTGTTCTGCGAATAGCCCGCAACAGCCCAACAGGGCGCTGTTTAAGCCCGGACTACACCCGATTGCAGTTGCCCTTTGATGCCAGCGGGGCCATGCTGCTCCCTTCCAGCCAGCGTCCGAGCGCATCACCCAAGCGTTCCGCCGGCCTTTCGAAACCCAGTTGCTCCCGACCCCTCGGTGAGCGCCCATAAAACAAGAAAAGCATAAAATGACAGATCCCGTACCATCCGGCGTACAAGACGCCCCGAGTGCCAAAACTCCGGCGCCGGCAGCGCCCGCAGGAGCCACCGATGCGCCAGCCAACACCAGCACCGCCCAGCCGACCGGCGCATTCGGCACGACCCGCGGTTCCGGCCTGCTCCGGGGAAAACGCCCGACAGCCCGCACATCCGCATCTGTGTCCCCGAAATCCGGGGATTACCAGCCGACCTCCGTCGAAGTAATCGTCGCACAACGCGAGTACAAGAACCCCTTCGGCGGCGCGGTCTCCGCACCGGCCGCCGACGGCTCCCAGGAGGAAGCGATGCCGACACCGGCCGCCAACCCTCCGGACCAAAAGCCGCCCCAGATGGATGTGCCGCCCAAGCCACCTTCTGCAGCCGCGCCGCCGGCAACCCCGGTTGCGCCTAGCGCGCCTCCGGTCGAAAGAGTCGTCGCGGAACCCGCTCCGAAGCCTGAAATGCCCGCCCAGGACGCGAAATCGCAGCTCAACATTCTCCCTCCGGCCGAGACGAAGCGCACCCAGCTGCACTGGGACAAGTCCCATGCGGTGGAACGGGACAGCACGCGGGAATTCGCGCCGTCGCCCCGGCGCGACGACCGCCGCGACGAACGGCGCGACGAACGCCGGGATGATCGTCCCTCATTCCGCAGCGAAGTGCAGCGCCCGCGCGACGACTTCCGTCCATCTCAACCCGCTGCGGCACCGGTCGAAAAGCCTCTCGGCTTCCTTGGCCGCCTGAAGCGGTTGTTGGGCCTGGGCAAGCCGGCCCCGTCGGCCAGCCCGGCTCCGCAGCGCGATTTCGAGCCCGGCAGGGGCGACCGCGACCAGGATTTCCGGCGCCGTCGGCGCGGAGGCCGCGGCAACCAGGGCGGCGAACGCAGCGAACGCGGCGGCATGCCCCAGTCCCAGCAGGGCGGCGGGCAGCCGTTCGAACGCCGCGGCGGCGACCAGGGCGGTGGCGGGCAACATCGCAGGCGCCATCGCGGCGGCAGGGGCCGCAATCAAGGCGGCCCCCGTCCCGAGGGCCAGCAGGGCGGCGGCTATATCTAGGAGCATAAGTTAATCCTTGCCAAGGCGCACACCCGTGCGCGCAGTCTAGAGGCGTTCGCATCCGCTGCGGACGCCTTTTTTGCGCAAGTCGCAACCTTTCATGGCTGATCTCATCGTCAACGGCGGCAAGCCCCTCACCGGCACCGTAATTCCCTCCGGCAACAAGAATTCCGCGCTCCCGATCCTCTGTGCGACCCTCCTGACCAACGAGCCGATGCGCCTGACCAATGTCCCGGACATAACGGACCTGGACAAACTGGTCGCCTTCCTTCGCGCGCAGGGTTCGAAGATCGATTGGGACCGGGCCACCGGGGAGATGGGCCTCGATCACTCGGGCTTTCGCAGCACCCTCAGGCACGGCGAACTTCCCCGGGACATGCGCTCGACGGTGCTCCTCTACCCAAGCCTGCTTCGCCGCCTCGGGCGCATCAATCTACCGTCAGACGCAAAGGGCTGCTCCCTCGGCGTGAGGGAAATCGACCCGCACCTCGACGTCCTCAGGGCGCTCGGCGCAAAGGTCAACGAGGGCGACCCCCTCGAAATCACCCTATCCGACGGCTTCCGGGGCGGCCGGCACTGGCAGGACTACATGTCGGTCACGGTGACCGAGAATTTCGCCATGGCCGCCGCAACGGCGAAGGGAAACTCGGTTCTCATCAATGCGGCGAGCGAACCGCACGTCCAGGACCTGTGCGAAGCCCTGGTCGCCATGGGGGCAAGGATCGCCGGAATCGGAACGAGCCGGCTCTCGATCTCCGGAGTCGACCGCCTCCACGGCGCGACGGTGCGGATCAACACAGATTACCACGAAGTGGTCACCTTCCTCGCCCTTGGAGCCATTACCGGCGGGGCCGTGCGGGTCGAGAATTCCCTTCCCCACCATTTCGACCTGATCGCGCGTTCGTTTGGCAAACTCGGGGTCGTGATCGAGCACGAGGGCGATACCGCCTTCCAGCGGCAGCCCCGGCGCCTGGCGATCGAGCCTCCCCTGACCCGAAATCTGCTCGCCAAGATCGAGGCCGCGCCGTGGCCGTATTTCTCGGTCGATCTGCTGCCCGTCATGATCGCCCTCAGCACCCGGGCCGAGGGCACGATTCATTTCTG
This sequence comes from uncultured Opitutaceae bacterium, assembly GCA_964605835.1. Classification (GTDB taxonomy): domain Bacteria; phylum Verrucomicrobiota; class Verrucomicrobiia; order Opitutales; family Opitutaceae; genus Palsa-1447. The sequence goes on along the minus strand of CAZSEH010000066.1, from coordinate 13,577 downwards.
GAACAAGGTGTACGAGAACGGATTCTCCTGGATGCCAGAGCTGGCCAAGTTCGGAGCCCATGTGGTCGTCTGCGATCCGCACCGGATCATCGTCTTCGGCAACCGGCCTCTCCGCCCGGCCGTCGTGGATTCGCCCTACGTCATCCGCGCCGCCGTCGCCCTGACCATGGTGGCCGCCTCCATTCCCGGCCAAAGCGTCGTTCGCAACGCGGAGATCATCAAGCGGGCCCACCCGAAGTTTGTCGAAAACCTGAGGGCGCTCGGCGCCGAACTGGAATGGAGATAATATGGCCTCCGAACCCGAAAAGGGCGTCAATTTCATCAGCTCCACCCTGAAGGCGCCCGTGGGCCCGGCGGAGGCGGCCCTGCGGCCGCTCTCGTTTGCGGAATTCAGCGGCCAGGCGAAGACGATCGAGCGGCTGCTCGTGATGACCGGCGCCGCAAGGAAGCGGGGCGAAGCCCTCAACCATATTCTCTTCTCCGGGCCGCCCGGGCTCGGAAAGACAACCCTCGCCTTCATTCTCGGCCATGAGCTCGGCAAGAACGTGCGCGTCACCTCGGGGCCCGTGATCGAGAAGGCGGGCGATCTCGCGGGTCTGCTCACCAATCTCGAGGAGGGCGACATACTCTTCATCGACGAAATCCACCGCATCCCGAAGACGGTGGAGGAGTACCTCTACACGGCCATGGAGGATTTCCGCCTGGACATCATGATCGACCAGGGGCCCAACGCGCGCAGCGTGCGCCTGTCGATCCCGCGGTTCACGCTTGTCGGCGCGACGACGCGCAGCGGCCTGTTGACGGCTCCGCTGCGCTCGCGCTTCACGCTCCAGACCCGGCTCGACTATTACGACGTCGCCACGCTTTCGGGCATCGTGCGGCGGAGCTGCCGGCTCCTCGGAGTCGAAATCGACGAGGCCGGCGAACGGGAGATCGCGGCGAGGTCGCGCGGAACCCCGCGGGTCGCGAACAATCTGATCCACTTCGCAAGGGACTACGCCCAGGAACGCGCGAATGGCCGGATCACGCGGGACGCCGCGGCGGCCGCCCTCGCGCTCCTTGAGATCGACGCGGCGGGCCTGGACGAGATGGACAAGCGCATGCTCCGCACGATGGCCGACAATTACAACGGCGGCCCCGTCGGCATGAGCACGATCGCGGTCGCCGTCGGCGAGGAGGCCGAGACCCTTGAGGAGGTCCACGAGCCGTTCCTGATCCAGGAGGGCTACCTCCAGAGGACCCCCCAGGGCCGCGTCCTCACCGCAAAGGGCTACACCGCCGTCGGCCTCAAACCGTCCGGCGGCCAGAATACCCTTTTTTGACTCGGAGAGGAACCGGGAATATTGTTGGACCGCGAGTGTTCTCACTCTCATCCAATGAAGCCCGTTTGGTGTGTCGTTCTCCTTACCTCATTCTTGCCGGCAACGCAGGCCGTCCTGAGGGCGCAGTCGACGCCGAATGCAGCCGCGACGGACGCAGCGTCAAGTCCCTCCGCGAACCTGCGCAGGGAATTGACGGAAATGCTGATCGCCGATTCGCAAAAGACCCCCAAGCCAGACCGGGCGCCTGCGGCGATGCCCGCGCCGGCAGGTCCTGCCGCCATCGCGACCGATCCCAATGTCTCCCCGGATCAAAAGGCTCCCGACGTCGTCGTCCCGCCCCGTGAGGACAGAGTCACCCGTTTCTTCAGGACAGGAACGCTCCATTACTTCCACGAAAAGACGGTCGCAGCCGATCTTTACGCGGGCCCCTGCAGCGACGGGCAATTGATCAATCTGAAGTCCTCCTGGTGATCAACCGACGGTATGATTTCTGCGGTCTCCATAAGAGCCGGCCCCTATCCGTCTTGGATGGGCTTGCTCTCGAATCGATTACGGGACCTCGTAGACTTCGATCATGACATTGCCAGCGGTGTTGCTGACGCTGCTCACCTGCGCGGTGTACCCACCGGGGGCCAGGGTGAGCAGGACTTCTGAATCATTGCTGGTGGTGCTCGTGAACGGTTGCGCGTAAACGGAAGCGGCGACGGAGGCGAGCACCGGACTTCCGCCCCATCCGAAATCGTACGCGATCACATTCTCTGCTGCGTTGTAAACCGTCAGTTGTGGATCGGGCATGACACCTGTGACTTTCTGCGCCGTGAGGGCCGGGCCGTCGGCGCGAATCAGAACGGTTTTCGATGTGCTGCCCCCGATCCAAAAACCCGCCGTCAGGCTGCTGTTCGAAGTCACCTGGACGAGGCAGGAGATATTTATGAGCCTCGGCGTCGCCGCCGCATAGGCGCCCGAGGGGGTGTCGTCATAAAACGCAACCAGCGTCTTGCCCGTGACGCCCGAGGCGCTGCTCACCTGGATCGTGTAACCGCCAGGTACGAATGGAAGGACAGTCGCCGAATCCTTGCTGGTGGCATCCGACAGCGCGGTGGCGTAAGTCGCCTTGTCCGCGGCGATCACCGCCACCTGGTTGCTCAAAGGCGTGCCCCAGCCGGAGTTCGAACCAACGGTGGTTTGACCGGAGAAGACTTTCAACTGGGGATCGGGCATTACGTTCGGAACGCTCAACGTGGACAGTACCGGTCCCAAGGCGTGAATCAGCAGAGGCTGCGATCCCGTTGTGCCCGCACCGCCGGTAAAAAAACCCACGGTCAGGGTTTGGCTGCCGCTTCCCGCAACCGCCAGGGTGGAAAGGTTGCTCAGCCGGCCGGGGTCGGTCGTGGTCGTTTCGGTCAGGACGGCCGGATTCGAGACGACCGAACCGATTCCATTGCCAACCTGGACCGAATAAGACGCGGTATCGGCGCCGGACGTGCCTGTCAGGAAATATTGCGCGCTCGTCGCGCCAGATATCGGAACTCCATTCTTCATCCACTGGTAGGTAGGCAGCGGACCCGCGACGGAAACCGACAACAAGACGCTGCTGCCCATGGCAACCGTCTCGGATTGCGGCTGCTGGACGAAGGTCAATTCCGGGTTCGTGCTACCGGCGATAGGTGCGGCCTTCAAAACCAAAGAGTCAGCGCTGTCAGCCACGTAAATCGAGCCACTTGAGCTGATCGCAAACAGCCCCCACCTGTACATTTGATTGCCAGACCCGGACGCACCTCCAACGAGCGTGACTACAATGCCCTGCGTCGTGATTTCTCTCAAACCGTTGTAGTCACCCACGTAGATGTTTCCTGAGGGATCCAGACCAATTGAACCGGGATGGTCAAAAGTAGCGGAGCCCACGAGCCCGTCTGTCCCGCCCCGCCCCGGACCGCCGTTCAATGAATAACCTGCGATCGTTGTCACGCTGCCGGATGGCGTGATCTTTCTAATCCTGGCGTTGCTACAATCCGCCACGTAAACGTCTCCCGCAGCATCGCAGGCCACAGCTCTTGGCTGGTAGAATTGCGCGGCACTGCCAACGCCGTCGCCGGTTCCAACCGTTTGAGAGCCTGCAAGCGTCGTCACCACTCCACTTGGAGTGACCTTGCGGATCCTGTTGCTCTGTGAATCTGCAACGTAAATATTCCCGACGGCATCGGTCGCCAATCCGGTCGGAAACGAGAACTGTGCGGCAATACCGACTCCGTCGTTTGCGCCGATCGTGCCCCCTGCAAGGGTCGTCACCATTCCAGTGGGATCAATCTTGCGAATCGCGTCAAAACCATCCGCGACGTAGATGTTGCCCGCGGTATCGACGGTTATCGCGTCAGGGCCAATGAAACGCGCGGCGCTTCCCAGGCCGTCGACACTGCCGCGCTGGCCAGCCATGCCAGCGATCGTGCTGACGATGCCAGCGTGCGTGATTTTTCTAACGGTGTGGTTCCCGAAATCCCCCACATAGATATTTTCCAGGGAATCCACCGCTATGACCGACGGTTGGCCAAAAGTGGCCATGGCGGCAGGTCCGTCCGCATTGCCGGCGACTCCCGGTTGGCCGGCATAAGGGCTCAGGTAAAGTGAGCCTGAAACCGCGACGACCGCCGAACTGGAGACCGTCGTCCCACCTTCATTGGTTGCCTGCACCGTATAGGAGGTTCCAGCGTCGGAAACCTTGGTGTTCGAGATCGTGTAGATCGACAACACTGCGCCCGGAATCGCGACTCCATTCTTATACCATTGATAGCTCGTCGGGTCATTAGTGTTATATGTGGCGTTTGCACTGATCGTCGCGGTCGCCCCCACTTGCAGGACGACAGAGGCCGGCTGAAGCAAGAACACGGGAGCCATGGGTGCGCATTCAAATGTGAATTCAACATTGAACCCGCTCCCCATTGCGATGCCCGTGGCGCCTCCATTGGCGTATGAATAGCTGTCCCGCGCGTAGGTAAGGTCGCACGTCAAAAGCACGCCAATCGGCAACGGCCCTGAAAGGTAGGTGCCAGTCGCGTTCCCCGGGGGCGAAGAAGACATAAGATCAGCGCCGGCCGAGTTGGAAATACCGACCGACAGGACGTCGGCGGCGGCCGCCCCCGGGATCGGCTGCCAAGAGAACGTGGGATACACGTTCTGCCACGCCTGCAGCGCGGTGAAATTCGTGACAAGTATCCCGGGAATGGCGCTTCCGAATGCCACGGCGAACGTGGTTGTCGATGCAGGCCCTCTCCCTGAAACCGAAACCGTGTAAGTGCCGTCCGGAAAGGCTGCGTCCAATGCCGCCCGGGAGTTGTACTGCTGGAGAGCCTGATATGACCCGTCGGACTGGAGCTGCAGAACAACCAACTGTCCATGCCCCTGCAGACTAACCGTTGTAGACGCCGGCACCGCAGAGGCAAACGTCACGTCGGCAGCGAGGTCTGACGCTCCCGGCTGCAGCGAATCCGCGTTGAGCTGGGAATACTCGTCGAGCTTGATGATGCCGATGAAATTGGGCGTTTGGGCCAAAACCGGGACCGCCAGCAAACCCATCGCGAGTGTTGCGAGACATCGACAGCAAGAATGCCCCACCGTCATTTGGGCAGATTCTGGGGCGGCCCGGTGCCCACCGCAATACGGATCTGGACGGCCGAACCGTCTCCTCAGACGTCGCCCTTGATGGGCCTGAGGACGATTTCCTCCACGACCGTGCGGCGGGACATCCGGTAGACATCGAGAAAGGCGCGCGCGACGTCGGAAGCGGGCATCATCCTTCCGGCCGGGACGCCGCTCCCGCGCCAGGATGGCGAGTGCGTCGCACCCGGATACACGCAACAGACCCGGATGCCCCTGTCCTTCAGTTCCGCCCGCATGACCTTCGACAAGCCCGCGACTCCGAACTTTGCCGCGCAATAGCCGGCGCCGCCCGGATATGCGGACAGCCCGGCTATCGAGCTCATGTTGAAGACATCGCCCCGGCCCCGCCGCGCCATGGCGGGACAGAAAGCCCTGGATACCAGGAATACGCTCCGCAGATTGGCGGAGACCAGGCCGTCGAACTCAGCGATGCTCATCTTGAGAAAGGGCGCGCTGCGGAAGGAGCCGGCGTTGTTGACGAGGACGTCGACCCGGCGCCAGCGCCTCAGGACCGCGGCGGCCATTGCGGCGACTGCAGCCTCGTCCGTCAAATCGCAGGCAAAGGGCTGCGCGTCGGCGCCGAGACGCACGCATTCGCGCGCCACCCTCCGCAGGCGGCTTTCGCTTCGGGCGACGAGCGCAAGGCGGACTCCCCGGACTTTGGCGGCAAAGACCCGGGCAATCGCGGCACCGATGCCCTGGGAGGCCCCCGTGATCACTACGACAGGCGCAGCCATATCCGAATTGGAGCGCTAACAGATGAGCGACTCGAAGTCCTGGAAGTCCGCCGTAAAGCCGCCCTTCACTCCCTTGCATATCACGCTCACCGCATCGTGCGAGTGGAGCGATTCGAGATGCGAGCAGGCTATCTGGAAATCCTTGACCTTCCGCTCCGTGTCAAAGGCGCGATAAAGGAGCCTCGCCGCGTCCTCGACGAATTTCAGGTGGGCGCCGTTCAGCTCCGCAAAAGCCTGCTCGTCCTCGCGCTTGACCATGACCTGGGTCTCGGTCTGCAGCGCCTTGAGGCAGAGGGCGTGGACGTCCTCGATCCAGATCTTCCTGCCGGGGACCTCCTCGAGGATGATTCGCGCCCTGCTCCTCTGGGAATGGGGAACGCTGTAGACCCCGCGGGCGTCCCGGGCATGCTCGGCGAGTTCCGCCGAGCAGGGGCACGCCGACGAATACACGAAGTCGAAATGGACGAAGCGGCGGTACTCGCCGCGGCTTGTCATGACCCCTTCGAAAATGGTCCGGTAGAACTGGTATCCCTCGAGCCCGCTTCGCAGGCTCTTCTGGATCAGCGGATAGGAGAATAACAGCTTCAGGCGCGCGTCCTTGGTCTTCACCTTTCGCAGGTACGCCTTGAGGATCCGGCCCACGCGCTCGCCCGTCATGACGTCGTCCTTGTGGTCATAGAACGAGCGCACGATCCGGCTCATGTTGATCCCCTTGAGCTCGGCCTCGAGCGACACCGTGCCGGTGATGCTCGTTTCCAGGGTCACAACCCCTCCCTCCTTCGTCCGGTACCGGAGCGGCAGCTTGAAGTTCGAAACACCCACCTGCTGGATCGGGACATTCGCCCCCTGGATGGCGTCGTGGGCGGCTTCCATCATGTCCGGAAGCGTCCTCCGATAGGCGGGCGTCGCCGAAAAGCCGCGGTCGTAGCCGCGCGCGATGCGGGGCTTCGAGCCGTCGGCGGAGCGATGCAGATACATGCGCTTGTTCTTGCTCATGCGGGTCCGAAGTATTCGGCGTAGTTTCGAGGGGTTTCGTAGAGGCGGATTCGGTGCAGGCGGCCCCCCTTGATATGCGGCTCGATCTCGCGCCAGAAGGCGACGACCAGATTCTCGGTCGAGGGTATGATTCCGCGCAGAAAGTCGACCTCCTCGTTCAGGTTGCGGTGGTCGCAGCGCTCGACGACCGAGCGGTTCAGGATCTCCTTCAGTTTCGCAAGGTCGACGATGTAGCCGGTCTTTGGGTCAGGCACGCCGCCCACGGTGGCCTCAAGCACATAGTTGTGCCCATGCCAGTGCGGGTTCGTGCATTGCCCGAAACTTTTCGAATTCCAATTCCGGTCAAATTCCGGGTTGTGAAGCCGATGGGCGGCGTTGAAATGCACCTGGCGCGTGATGTAAACAGAACCCGCCCGCGCGTCGGAGGCGTCGCCGGCGCGCCGCGCCCGGGAGGCCGCTTTGGTGGGTTTTGCAGGCATTTACACTCCAAGAAGTAGCACTGATTGCCGTCGCGTCAACGCACCGTGCGCAGCTGCACGCTGTCGACCAGCCTGTCCTGGGCGATGATGTCGGTGACGACGATCAGCTTGTCGCCGGACTTCACGCGCCCCTCGCGCTGGAGAAGGGTCAGCGCGCTCTCGATCGTCAGGTGGGGCTCGGGAAGGAACGGCATGAGGTAGGGCTCGACCGAGCGCAGGATCCGCAGCTGCCGGAAGAGTTCCGGATAGGGCGTGAACGCGAGAATCGGCGAGTGAACGGGCCGCAGGGCGGCAAGGCCGCGGGCCATCATTCCATGGCGCGTGAACGTGACGAGCTTCGAATTGGGCAGCTGGTCGCCGAGGATCACCGCCGAGTGAAGGATCTTCATCTTTTCCGTCGAGAACACCGCCTGCTGCGCCCCGTCGGCCTCCTCCTCGGCCTCGATCCTCCGGGCGATCCTGTCGAGCATCTGCACGCACTCCCTCGGGTACCGGCCGACCGTCGTCTCGCCTGAAAGCATCACGCAATCCGCCCTCTCGTAGACCGCGTTCGCGACATCGGTGATTTCCGCGCGGGTGGGCACCGGCTGCGTGATCATGGACTCGAGCATGTGCGTCGCGATGATGACCGGCTTGCCGTGCGCAAGGCATGCGTTGACCGCCCGGCGCTGGATGACCGGCAGGTCCTCGAACGCGCATTCGATTCCCAGGTCGCCGCGGGCAACCATCAGGACATCGCAGGCGTCGACAATGCCTTCCAGATTGGCGATTGCGGACTGGTCCTCGATCTTGGCGACAATCCACGCCTTCGATTTGCGCTCGCGCAGGAAGTTGCGGAGCAGGCTCACGTCCTCGGCCGAACGGACGAAGGAAAGGGCGAGCAGGTCGATCCCCTCCTCAAGACCCACGATGGCGTCGAGTCGGTCCTTTTCGGTGAACGAAGGCAGGTTGACCTTCACACCCGGGAGATTGATGTGCCGCCGGGACTTGAGTTCGCCGGGCACCAGAACGCGGCAGCGGATGTGCGCGTCCCTCTTGGCCAGCACCTCGAGCTGGATCAGCCCGTTGTCGACGAGGACCGTGTCCCCTACCTTGATGTCCCTGATCAGACCCTGGTAGTTGACGTCGACCGAACGGATCTCCTCGGCCTGTTCGCGCTCCGCGCCCGGCTTGACGGTGAGGTCGAATATCTCGTTGGGCTTCAACTCGATCGGCGCGGAGAGAAGCCCCGTCCGGATTTCGGGCCCCTTGATGTCCATCATGATAGCCACCTCCCTGCCGACGCGGGCGCTGACGGAGCGAATGCGCCTGATGGTTTCGCGCGTCCAGTCGTGGCTCGCGTGCGCCATGTTGAGGCGGACGACGTCGGCTCCGTCCCCGATCAGCTGCCCGAGCATGGCTTCGCCTTCGGTCGCAGGCCCGAGCGTAAAGATGATCTTCGTGCGGCGGAAGGAATCGGCTGTCATGGATATTCGGATCCACTCTACACCGGGCATGCCCGGGGCGGCAAACAGATCCCTGCAACGCCCTTTAACCCGCGCAATCGGATTTGGAGCAACGAGCGCTTGCCGAAGAGCGAAGACATCGGCAGAATTGCGCGCCAAATCCCATGAACAAGCTCAACGGAAAAAGGGCGCTCGTCACGGCGGGCGCGCAAGGGATCGGACTCGCGATCTCGCGGCATCTGCTCCTGGCTGGCTGTGATGTGTTCGTTCACTACCGGACGAGCGCCCAGGCCGCGCGCGATCTCGGCGCCGAAGCCATGGGCCTTGGCCGGCGGTGTGCCGGCGCCGGCGCCGACCTGACCGAGGCCGGGGAATGCGACAGGCTCGTCGGAGAGGCGGTGGAGTTTCTGGGCGGGCTCGACATCCTGATAAACAACGCCGGCTCGATGGTTGCCCGACGGCCGTTCATGGAGTGCGACGACGAGTTCTGGGCTGAGGTCATGTCGCTCAATCTCGGCAGCGCCCGGCGGGTCACGCGGGCGGCCGTGCCCCACCTCGTCGCCGCCGCGCAAAAGGCCGGCGGGGCCAGCATCGTCAACCTCTCCTCCCTGGCCGCGCGCAACGGCGGCGGACCCGGCGGCACCGCCTATGGGACGGCCAAGGGGGCGCTGCTCACGTTCACCCGGGGGCTCGCCCGCGAACTCGGGCCAAAGGGGGTGCGCGTCAACGCACTCGCCCCGGGCTTGATACTGGGTTCGAATTTCCACGCCGTGCACACGCCCCCGGACGCGCAGGCCGCCATCATCGCCTCGATCCCGGTCGGCAGGGCCGGCAACCTGGACGACGTCGCGCGGGCGGCGGTGTTCTTCGCAAGCGAGTTCGACGGCTTCATCTCGGGAGCTGCGCTGGATGTCAACGGCGGGGTGTTTTTCAGCTGAGCAGAAAAACCCGATTCTCACCCAATTCCACCATGACAAAAGAACTTATCCGCTGGGGCATGATCGGCTGCGGAGCCGTGACCGAGGTGAAGAGCGGGCCGGGCTTCCAAAAGGCCTCCGGCTCCGCACTCATCGCGGTCATGCGCCGCAACCGCGAGCTGGCGGAGGACTATGCCCGCCGCCACGGCGTCTCCCGCGCCTACGACGATGCTGAGAACCTGCTGGCCGATCCCGAAGTGGACGCGGTCTACATAGCGACCCCGCCCGGCACGCACGCGCACTTCGCGCTGCGCGCCGCCGCACACGGCAAGCCGGCCTACGTCGAAAAACCGATGGCCCGGCACGTCCCGGAGTGCGATCGGATGCTCGCGGCGTTCGCAGGCGCAAAGAAACCCCTTTTCGTGGCCTACTACCGCCGGTCCCTGCCCCGCTTTCAGGCGGTGCTGCGGCTGCTCCAGGAACGGGCGTTGGGTGATATCACGGCGATCGACTACCTGATGTCGGCCCCGCACCATCGCAAGGACTCGGGGTGGAGGGTCTCCGCCGAGGAGGCTGGCGGCGGGCACTTCCTCGACGTCGGCTCCCACATGGTCGACTTGGTCGATTTCCTTTTTGGCCCGCTTGAGGCCGTCACGGGCTCGGCGGAGCGCGCCGGACCGGCCGGCGACGTGGAGGATCGGGTCGCGATGAGCTTCACGGCCGGGGGTGTCGCCGGCCGGGGTCGGTGGGACTTCGCCTCGGACGAGGCGGCCGACCTCCTGACAGTGACAGGCACCCTGGGAACGCTCCGTTTTTCGGTCTTTGGGGACGAACCCCTGGCCTGGGATCGCGCGGGGTCGTCGGAACCGCTGGTCCGTCCGAACCCGCCCCACGTTCAACAGCCCATGATTCAGTCGGTCGTGGACGATCTGCTGGGGCGCGGGACCTGTCCGAGCACCGGTGAATCGGCCCGGCGGGCCAGCGCCGTCATGGACACGGTCCTCAACGGCTATTACGGCGGAAGGGGCGACGAGTTCTGGCGACGCCCCGGCACATGGCCAGGACGGAATCGCGCGCCCAGAACCTGAGAATGTAGGTGCAGATAGTTACGATTGTGTTACACATCGTAACCAATGAGTTCCAGCGAGTCGGCGAATTCCGCTTCACACCACCGAGGCAGACGGCCGAATCATCCCCCGGGGTTCCGCCAGCGGCGCGGCCTGAACTGGGGTTCGCTCGGGTTGATGTACACCTCGTTCTACCTTTGCCGGTACAACCTCTCCATAGCGAACAAGTCCATCAGCGACGAGTTCGGCTTCTCAAAGTCGCAGATGAGCACGATCATCTCCTCGGCGCTCCTCGCCTACGCGATCGGGCAGATCGTGAACGGCCTTCTGACCGACCGCCTTGGGGGCAAGCGGGCCATGCTCATCGGCGCAATCGGAACAGTGACGATGAACCTTCTGTTCGGCGTCGCGTCGTTCTGGGGCCTCCTGTGGCTCTTCGTCCTCATCCGCAGCATCGACGGCTACATGCAGGCATTCGGCGCGCCGGGTTTCATCAAGGTGAACGCAGCCTGGTTCGGCCAGACCGAGCGGGGCACATTCGCGGGCATTTTCGGCTGCATGATCAATTTGAGCCGAATCTTCATCGGTTTTGGCCCGGCGCTGCTCGCCGGCTTCCTCTTCATGGGCCTTTTGCGCGTTCCCCCGCTGCATTGGCGCTGGCTCTTCTGGGTTCCCGCAGGGCTCGCCTCGCTCGCGGCCCTGGTGTTGGCCCTGGTTGTCAAGGACACGCCCGAGGAGGCGGGCTTCCACGGCGTTCACTCCGGCGAGGCGGACCATGCGGATCCCGATGCGCGCGCCGACATGAAGACAGTGCTCCGGAAGATCATTTCCAACCCGGTCGTATGGATCATAGCGGTGGCCTATGCATGCACGGGCGCGGTTCGGCAGTGTGAAGACCAGTGGTTTCCGCGGTACCTGCAGGAGGTTCTCCACCTGGACATGAATGCGTCGGGGATCGCTTCCCTGACCTTTTTCCTGATACCCGTGGCCGCCTCGGTTGGATCGCTCCTATCCGGGATTATTTCGGACCGGTACTTCCAGGGCCGGCGCGCCCCGGTCGCGATGGGAATCTACCTGATCCAGGTTGTCGTCATTCTTGCCGCCGCCCAGGCGCACAGCGCCGGAGCCGTCGCCGCCGCTTTTGTGGCAATTTCCTTTACGGTCAATTCGACGCACTCCCTCCTCGGTCCGGCGGCGGCGATGGACATCGGCGGCCGAAAAATGGCCGGATTCGCCTCCGGCGTCATAGACGCCTTCCAGTACTTCGGGGCGGCCCTGGCGCTGAAAGGCCTTGGCTGGCTGCTCGACAGGAATTGGGACTACTACTTCTACTTCATGGCCCCATTCGGCGTGGTCGGCGCAGTATTGATGTGGTCCATTGCGCACCGGCACAGCCTCAAGAACGACCCTCCCGCCAGCGCGGCCTAGCTCTCAGCTGAAATCGTAGAACGGCGTTCCCTCGCCGGGCCCGACGATCGACAGTTCGCAGCTGAGCGCCGGGCTGGCCTCCGCAAAGGCCGCGGCGACGGCGGCCGGCGAATTGCAGTCTCGCGACAGGTGCGTGAGATAGACCCGGCGCCAGCGCGGATTCGCGATGCCGGTGAGAAGCTCCCGCGCGGCCTCGTTCGACAGGTGGCCGTGCCGCCCTCCGATCCGCTGCTTCAGCGACCACGGCCGCCGCCGATCCTCCTTGAGCAGGCGGGGGCAGTGGTTGGCCTCGATCACGACGACGTCGCATTCGCCCAGGTACGCGCGGATGCTGTCCGGCGCGTGGCCGAGATCCGTCAGCCAGGCGAGGCTGCGGCGCGGCGAGAAAAGATCCCCCTCTATTCCGCTGGCAAATCGGAATCCCACGGGATCCCGGGCGTCATGCGGCACGGAAAAACTCTGCACATCGACATCGAGAAAGCGAAAACGGGCGCCCGTCTCGAATATCCCCCAGTCGGGCCTGTAGTCGAGGTGCTCCTGGATCGCGCCGGCCGTCGCCTCGTTGGCGAATATCCTCACGCCCTGGTATTTCTTCAGGCCCGCGATTGCCGAGGAGTGGTCGCCGTGCTCGTGGGTGAGAAAGATGGCGTCAATCCGCGCAAGCGATTCGCCGGATGAAGCCAGCAGCTGCTCAAGCTTGCGGGCCGAGAAGCCCGCATCGACGAGGATTCTCGCCCCCTCGGTGACAATCAGGGCGCTGTTGCCCGAACTGCCGCTGCCCAAAATGCAAAATCGCATCGCCATTCACCCCCACTTCAAATCGCCTGCGGCCCCTTACCGCAAGAGGTATCAGAGGCGAATGCTGCGCCGCCATGCCCGAACTTCTCGTGTTGCCTATCGGCGCGCCCGGCGCAGGATCGGCTTCGGGGTGATCAATCCCGACACAGAATGGTCCAGCGCTCACGAATTTTCATAGTAGACGACCATCCGCTCGTGCGGGAGTGGCTCGCCAGCCTCCTGCGCCAGCAGAGCGACTTCGAGATCTGCGGCCAGGCGGAGGATGCTCCGGGCGCCCTGGCCGGAATGGCATCATCCCCGCCCGACGTCGCGATCGTCGACCTGTCGCTCAAGGGCGGCTCGGGCCTGGACCTGATCAAGGACCTGCGGGCGCGCCACCCGGGGACGGCCATCATCGTGCTGTCTATGTATGAGGAAATCTATTACGCCGAGCGCGCGCTCCGCGCCGGGGCCCGCGGCTACATCACCAAGCGGGAGTCCACGGGTCGCATCGTCGAGGCGATCCGCCAGGTGAGGGCCGGGCGGGTCTATGCAAGCGTTGACCTGCTTGCCCGGCTCGCGGAGCGCATGGTCGGGAGGGCGCCTCCGCCCCCGCAGGGAGCCATGGCCATCCTGAGCGACCGCGAGATGGAGGTTTTTCAGCGACTCGGCCAGGGACAGACGACAAGGCAGATCGCGACCGACTTGAGCGTCAGCATCAAGACCGTCCAGGCCTACTGCGCGCGCATGAAGGA
>CAZSEH010000065.1:7818-20369 GCA_964605835.1 uncultured Opitutaceae bacterium | reverse complement strand
CGCATAACCGCGACATTCACCGCATCTTGCGCGATTGCAAGCCAAAGACTACTTGCGACCATTCGCGTCCCGTTATACCCCGAAACGTCCGCAGTTTGTGCCCGTATTTGTGCCCCTTTGTTCATTCCCAGTTCGCCGGTCACTTTTGCGTCCAGGCTTTCCTCGCGTCTTCCGCTTTCAATCCCGAGGTAATATAAGGCCGCCAAGAGTGATCGATCTTCGCCTGCACGATTTTATAGAGGTAGGGGTCGTTCTCCTTGAGATATGACTCCGCCCGGCCCAGCAACCCGTCATCCCGGGCGTAGAGCGCGGGACAGATCAATGCAAAGGCCAGCATGGAGTCGGGCTTCTCCTCGAATCGTTCCGTCAGGGCTCGGGTAAGGTTTCCGCGCATGCCGATATCGAGCACCAAGAAAGACCGATAGGGCCATCCGCCTCCTTTTTCCGGTTCAAGAATCGAAACCTTGATTTCAAAGACGTAAAGCGCCGCGAGGCCATTTGAGTAAATCTCGTAAGCCTTCTTTTGGTCCGCCTTGAGGGCTTCGTCGCGCTTGACCGCGTCAACCGTGGTTACCGCGCCGCTGCGCAGATCAGCAATCAGGTCATCGACTTGATCGGCTCGCGCCGTGCATGGGATAAGCATTAGACCGCCCGCAGCAAGGGATAACAATAACTTTTTTTCTTTCATGGGGCAAAGGGGCGGAGTGGAAAATTCCCCTCACACTCCCGGCGATCGCAATTTAGGCAATACCTTTCACCAAACATCACTGCCACCGGTACGCGTTCTGTAACCCGCTTTTTGCAGGTGTTTTTGCCGCCCTACGTGAGCCTGCAATCGCACGATCGGCTGAAAAACTAACAAGCCGCCACGAACGATGGTTGACGCGCAATGCCTTCTGTTACAGGCACTCTCGCCTCATCCGTGTAGACTCGCATCGTAAGGCGCGCATCGCTGTGGCGCATCATCGCCATCGCCACGCGCATGGGCACGCCCTTCTCGTGAAGGTGCGTGCAGAGCATCCCCCGCAAGGCGTGGAAATCAAAGCGCCGCCCTTCCCCGTCCAGAAACGGAATTCCCGCCCCGCTAAGGTCCTTCTTGAAAGTCCCCATCTGCGGAACTCGGCCATAGAACGCCCACGCAAATGGAGCCAGATCTGTCGGCCAGAACCTTCGCAATGCTGCAACAACCTCCGGGCGCAATTCGAATTGCTCCGCCTTTCCGTTCTTCGATACGGACCCTGGAATTCGCACTGTTGGCTTAGTCGAATCCAGGTCGAAGTCGCCCCGCTTTAATCGGTTTAATTCTGCCCGACGAAGCCCGAGGTAATATGCGACGAGATAGATTGTCGCCCGGTGCTGCGGCACAGCCGCCAGTAGCCTGGCACCGGGTCAGGCGAGCACCTCGACTCCGCATTCGACCGCCGCCTTCAGGAGTTCCTTATCGCTGGACGCCAAGGTCGCTCCATGGCGGATTGCAAGTTCAAGGTACGCAGCGTCGTAGGCCGTTAGGTTCTTCTGTCGAGCGAGCGCCACCACGTCAGAGGTCGTTCTCGCAGCCGTTTCGTCGTCGGTCGATACGTCCAAGGCCTGCACCAAGCTCAAAATCTCCGTGGCCACGGCGAGAGTGATGCGTTTGCGGCGTTCGGCCATTAGGATGCCGTTGGATAGTTCGACCCACCAATGGGCGGGGACGTAGGCCACGGACTTGCCCTCGAGCGCAATCCGCAGCTTCTTCGATGACTCTGTCTTACGCTCGTCCGGAAGGAGCAGGCCCAGTACCGCTGAACCATCGATGACTATCGGCTTCATATCTTCCGTCCGGCGGTTATCAGGTCCTTGGCGGTATCCGGACCGGGTTTTACTTGGGCCGCAAGTTGGTCGAGCCGGCTCAACATCTCGGCGCGGGTCATGCGCGATCCAGTTTGGACCGAGGAAAGCCTGGCCACGGGCCTTTCGTGCTTGGTGATGATTACCTCGTCGCCTTTCGCGACCTTGGCCAGGAGACGGGCCAAGTTGGTTTTAGCCTCATAGGCGCCGACGGTGATTGTGTGCATTGTAAAAAGACTGGTCTCACACTGGTCGTTTTAGAATGACCGTCAAGTGAACTGTTGAACTTAAGAGAGCCTGAGTACCTATGTGCTGTATCGCCTGAGCGATCGACTCTCGGCAATAATCGCTGAAAGTTGATGAGACACAAATCGGCCCCGATACATTCGACCGAGCCGACGCCTCCGCCTGTCACGAGGCTGCCCCGCGCAACGCTTTGAGCACACGTCTTGGCTCTTGCCGGGTCGGGAGGTTGGATATGATGGTTGGCACTGATGGAAACAAAGGATCTCAATCCGCCCCCGTCCACCGACCCCGACCGCTGTCCCTGCGGCGGCGGCAAATCGTTCTCCTCCTGCTGCCAACCTATCCTCACGGGAAACCGGCGGGCAGCCGCGGCGGAGGAATTAATGAGGGCTCGGTTCACCGCGCACGCTCTCCACGACTTCGAGTTTCTGCATCGGACCTATAAGGAGACCGCGGCGCGTCCCTTCTCCCGTGCGACCGAAGTCGAGAAAACGCAATGGACTCGCCTCGCGATCCACAGCCATGCGCCCGGTCGATCCGCCGACGTGGCCTACGTCGATTTTTCGGCCTACGGCGTAGAAAATGGCGC
Organism: uncultured Opitutaceae bacterium; assembly: GCA_964605835.1. Taxonomy (GTDB): domain Bacteria; phylum Verrucomicrobiota; class Verrucomicrobiia; order Opitutales; family Opitutaceae; genus Palsa-1447. The sequence goes on along the minus strand of CAZSEH010000065.1, from coordinate 17,707 downwards.
AGAGATAGTGTTACACGAGAAGGCTGAGTTCGTGCGCGAAAACGGGGCATGGATCTACGCCCGCGCTCTGCGAGAGGGCCCAGCTCCCATTAGGTCCACCGCTCCCAAGCCGGGCCGCAACGATCCCTGCCCCTGCGGCAGCGGAAAGAAATTCAAGCAATGCTGTTTGGGTAAGATCTAAACCTTTGGCCCGACTCCGCGCCGCAAGTAAAGCTGTTCGACTTTCTTTCTTGCCCATGGAGTCCGCCGAAGGAACTGCAGGCTGGATTTGATGCTTGGGTCGTACCTAAAGCACCGGATATCGATGGCGTGCGCCATTTCCTTCCAACCGAGCCGTTCCACCAGCCGGGTGAGCATCGCCTCAAGCGTGATGCCATGGAGCGGATCGTTGGCGGAAGATCTGAGTGGATTCATTCCCGCACAGGATACTTGGTCATTTCCAGCGCTTGGAATCCTAGCCTTGAGCAAACCTGCGTCAACCACTCGCCTTATCAGGAAAACAAGAGAAACGGCCGGGGAAACGCGGAACAAATCCAGAACAGAACCCCGTCTCATAGGGACCGGTTCGATCCTGATCGGGTCCACCAGTCTTCGGAAGCGACGAGTGACGACTCAACGCGCATAATCGATACATTCACCGCATGTTGCGCGATTTCAAGCCAAGGACTACCTGCGACAGCCGTGCCCTTTCGCCCTCGAGGTCGCCAAAGCAAATTCGCCTTGACCGCCCAATGGCAACGGCCTTCCAGCCGCGTATCGGCGGCCCCGTTTCTGTTTTCAGTTTGCCCTGCGCCCACCGCCCGGCGAACCTGCCGGCGGATGGCCGCCCCTGCGCAATCCCCGGATTGGAAACGATGGTGCCCACGGGCGGCCGCCCTCCTTTTTCTGGCGGGGGTCGCGATCATCTTCCTGCTGCCCCCCGATTGGCTGTTCGGCTCGGCTGCGGGGGATTTGAGCCACCAGTTTCTGGCGTGGCGGTCGTTCGCCGCCGAAGCCCTGCGCAGAGGGCATCTACCGCTGTGGAACCCCTACACGTACTCCGGAGAGCCCTTCCTCGCCGGCTTTCAATCAGCGGTGTTTTATCCGCCCAATCTCCTCTTTTTGGTCCTGCCGCTATTCAGGGCGGTCCATCTGTCTTTGCTGATCCACGGATTTATCCTCGGCGGCGGAATGTACCGCTGGGCCGGCCAGCGCGGATTGCATCCGGTCGCCGCTGCGCTCTGCGGGCTGATCCTGCCGCTGACCGGGCCGGTATTCCCCCATTTTTACGCGGGGCAGCTACCCAATCTTTGCACCCTCGCATGGGCGCCCTGGATGTTCGCCGGGCTCGAGCAGTGGCAGGACAGCGGAACGCGGCGGGGCATGCTGCTCGCCGGCGCGGCGGTGGCTTTCCAAATCCTGGCCGGTCAAATTCAATATGTGTTCTATCTGGGCGTGGCGGCGCTGGTCCATACCGCGATCCGGACCCTGGCCTTGCCCGAGGCACGGCGCCGCGCGTTTCCCGGCTTGGGCGCCGCTTATCTCCTAGGAGCGGCACTGGCGGCCGTGCAACTCCTGCCCGGCCTGGCGGCGGCTAGCGAAGGGCTGCGCCAACAGCGTCTCGACGTGGTCGTCGCTGGCGAGTTTTCCTTTCCACCTGAAAATTTGCTGACTGCGGTCGCTCCCGGATTCTTCGGCGAATCCATCCGGCATCTGTATTGGGGACGCTGGGTCTACTGGGAAATGTCGCTCTTTCTCGGGGTCTCGGGACTCTATCTTATTCTGGTGGCGGCGGCGGATCCCTTGAACCGGCGCATCACCCGCCTGGATCTGGGTGCAGCTGCCCTGCTGCTCGTCCTTGCGCTCGGCAGCCACACGCCATTGTTTCGTTTGCTGTACGAATTCGGGCCGGGACTCGGCCGGTTTCGGGGCTGGTCGAAATTCTCGTTCCCCGCCGCGCTTTTTCTAGTCCTGACAATCGGACGGGGAGCGGATGCTCTTTTGCGACTCCGCCGGCCTCCCCTCTTTCTCGCGCTCGCGGGTTGTGCGCTCGGCTGCGCCTTCGTGGCCGGCGGCTGGGCGCTGGGGTCAAACCCGGAGCGGATCGCTCCCTTCCTCGCCCACGCTCGGGATAGCGCTGAAAGTTATTTGGCTCCCGCCACTTTCACCGCCCCCGCCACGATCCAGGCCGCCGGTGTGCAAGCGGGCCAATCGCTCGCCGCGGCCGGAGCGCTGGTGATCCTGAGCGGAGCCGCACTGGCCGCGGCGCGTTCCCGTCCTCGGGCGGGGTTGGCTCTGCTGGCCCTGCTGCCGATCGAGATGATCGCCTTCGCCGTGACCCAGTCCGGATTTTTTCACGCCGCGGACGCGGAACACCCGGAAATCACCGAGTACATCGCCGCTCATCCCGGAGATTATCGGATCCAAGATCGGATCGTGCCCAACAATGGTTTTCTGATCGGCACGGGCGACATTTGGGGCGACGACCCAGCGCTACTCCGGCGGTACGCAGAGTTCATGATGTTTACCCAAGGCGGCGATCCCGACCATGCGATCCAGCAGCTGATCTTCAGCAAACCTTCCCCGATCTATTCGCTCCTGCGCCTGCGCTATGTTTTTTACGCCGATTCAGAGGCCCGTCTGAGGGCTCATGAAATACCGGGCGCCCTGGACCGGATCCAGTTGGTCTCGCACTTTCGCGTGGTGCCTGATCGGCGCGCATTGCTCTCCGCTCTCGGCGAGCCGGGCTTCGATCCCCGGAAGACGGTGCTCTTGGAGCGCGAGCCTCGTCCCCAGCCCCAACCCGGCGCGGTCCCCGGCCGCGTCCGCGTGATCGAACAATCCGCCGACCGGCTGACGGTCGAGGCGGACCTTCCCGATCCAGCGCTTCTTTTGGTCACCGATCCGTACAGCCGGGACTGGCATGCCCGGTCGCTTCCCGGCAGCAGCCAAGCGGACTACGAGGTCATGGCCGCCGACTATGTGGTCCGAGCGACGCCGCTTGCCGCCGGCCATCATCGCATCCAGTTTGACTACGAGCCTTCCGGACTGGCGGCGGGTTTGTGGATTTCGGGTCTTGCTTGGGTCGTCTGGGCAGCGCTCCGGTTCCGCGGTCTGCAAAGCGGCTGAACGCCCACCCAAGACAGTGAACACCACTTTCCGGGTCGACCGTAGCTGATCCGCCCAGATCGCACATTTTTTCGCCCTTCCAGCGTTAGCGGAACCGGCCAAAGCAAGCGTCGAGCCCATCTCGCCCTTGACCAAGTCGATGAACGCGGAGGACTTGCCTCCTTCTTCAGTAAGCCTAGCCTTACCGGATGATCGCCAAAGTATCCGTCAAGGGCCAGATGGTCATTCCGGAGGCCATCCGTGAACAGGCTCAGATTCAGTATGGAGATGAGCTGGATATCGGCTGCTCCAACGGCCTGATTGTACTGCGGAAGCGCCGGGTGCTGACTCCGGCCCGGGTCCGGTCCCTGCTGTTGGCCGGGCGCGAGCTGCCGAGGCAGTCGTCGCGGGATGAAGCCGCCGTTTCCCGGGCCGTCGAAAGTGTCCGCAAGGGAAGCAAGTCTTGAGGGTCGTCTTCGACACGAATGTAGTGGCCAGCGCGAGCCTCTGGCGCGGCGCGCCGTTCGACTGCCTTGCCGCCTGGGCCCAAGGCCGGTGCGAGGCCGCGGTCAGCCCCGAATTGCTTGCCGAGTATCACGAGACCATGGAACGGCTCCGCCGGGAATACCCGCACCATCCCTGCGTTGAGTGGGCCGAAGCATTGACTGAATCGGCAATCCTGGTTTTTCCGAACCAGCGCGCCCGCGGCGCCACTCCCGATCCAGGGGACGAGAGGGTCCTGGAGTGCTCCTTGACCTCGGAGTCGGACGTGATCGTTGCGGGTGACAAGAAGCACCTCCTGCCATTGGGAAGGTTTCGCGGCGTGAATATTGTCAGCCCCATCGAGTTTCTACGCCGCCTTTAGGCCTTGGTCCGATTTGCAAGAGGTCGCGGACCCAGTGAACCGGCTGCCCACAGTCGGGTAGAGCTGTTCAGGCCAGCGGAAGGAAATCTGACTCGATTTCCGCCATCCGGTCCGCCGGCAAACCAGCGGCCTGGGCGAATTCCCGCCACCGGCCGACCGCTGCGGCGACCTCCCCGATCGCTCTCTTGGCATTCGGCACGCTGAACCGGTCGGCCACGGCAACGAGATCCGCCCGCGTGATCCCGTCGAACTTCCCGTTCACACTCATGAGATGCTGAGCCGTCCACTCTCCTTTGGGGTTGTGGGCATGCGTCACGTCATAGGCCGGTGCGAGGCTCCACCCGTCGCCCTGACGAAGCAGGAATCCATGGTTCTTCGAGTGGTCGTCGCAATTTCTGGCCGCCACGTTGAATACCATCCGGCGAAATGCCTGTTCGTATGCCGCCGGGTCAAGACCGAGGTCCCCTATGGCTAGAAAGAGCTGCTCGTAACCGTGCGTGCCGCGCTGCCTGTAGTCCAGGTGCGCCATCGCACAAAGGGACTGGTGGTGATGCTTCGCATTGCCGTCGCGGTCGAACCGCTGCGTCATGAAATGCGCGCGGCCATTCTCCTCGAGCAGGCGACAGGGCGCCATGTCTATTCCGGCTGCTTTCGCCATGAGGTGGTAGCCGTATTCGACCCGGCCGTACCCTCCCGAGGTCCCAAGCTCAAAATCCTTCCCGATGCCGTCGAATTTGAGGAGCCAGTGGGCGAAGCCCGGCTCAACGTCGAACTGGCCGGAGCGCAGCTCGTTCGTCCCCGGATTCCATGCGACCACAGCCTTGGCCCGCGCGCCGCCGGCAGACGTTCCCACTCGGATGATGTTTGCAAGCGCTGCCTGGGCGTGGGCGTCGCTGGCGAGGTCGCCATGCACGACATTGCGGGCGGCCTCAACCAGGCGCTGCATCTCAATCGGCTTCGCGCTCTCCTTTTGACTGCCCAGCGTTGGGCGGAACTCCAGCGCTCCCATCCCCCGGCGCCCCATGTAGGCAAGCCGGTCGAGCGCGGTGATGGAGTCCCTCGAGACGCCATGTTTTGCCATCCATGCGTCAATGAGCGCATTTCCAAAGGCGTCGGGCAGCGCGTCCGACAGAAGCGCCGGAAGGCGCATGTACGAATCCGCCAGGTTTGGAAAGACGAACACCTGCTGGCGGGCGGTGAGGGGCATGGTGAGCGGCGCGAGCTCAATTCCGGTTCTGCGCCAGGCAGGGTTGTACTCAAAGGCGTAGCACCCGGTCGCGGGATCGGCCGCAACCGCCCCCACGCTTTCCCCCCAAATCCTAACTTCGATCGCCTTGGCGCTCATGACGTTTTTCCCTTTGGTTTGCGGCCGGCCCGTTGCGGCGGCTTCGGGGAGCGCAACACGGCGAGAGGACTCACTTGGGGAGCCGGCGCGAGCGCGGCGATGGGATCGGTGACACCGAGAGCTTTTAGGACGCGCAGCAGCGTCTCGACCGTCGAGCCCCCTCCGTTTTCGAGCGAATAGATGGCCTTGCGGCCGACGCCGGCGGAGGCCGCCACCTCGGCCTGAGCGAGATTTCGCCGCAAGCGAAGCTCTCGAAGGCGTCCCCCGAGGGAGATCTCGAGTTCGTGGGGCGAAAGAAATTCTTTCTCCATAATGAGTATAAAACAACTCATTAAATCTATAATGTCAAGATAATGGGTCATTAATGATCCGTTAACGTCATTACTTATAACGGGTCCTACATAACTCGTTTAGATTCTTTTTTGCCATAATGGGTCGCTTTCGACCCATCTCGTCAACGACAGATGTTTCCCGCCAGCGGGGGCCCATCCATTTGATGTCAATAAAGCTGGCGAGGTTGAGGCCAATGATTGTGCAAAGGAGCTCCTCGAACCGCTCACACCTGAGGTTTGTCGTGGCACCGGTGCCGCCCGGCCTCCGCATCCTGGGAGGCGCAGAACAGGAAGACGGCGTTGGCCGGGTCGCCCACGGATCAGAACAACGGCTCGTTATTCTTTGGGTCGTTGAGCAGCGCCTCGAAACGCGGGTCGCCCTGGAGCGCCTTCCAACTGAGTGAATGGCGAAGTACGGTGACGCTCAGCAAATATGGGTTTGGAAGACTGAGCATTTGCGCTACTTCCCCCAAGGCTTCGTCCTTGCGTCCGATCGCCGCCAATTGACGTGCCCTAACCCCTGAATAAGGCCCCACGTACCTTTGATCGTCGCCACGGTCTTTTTGACCCTCCACGGAGCTGTTGAACGCGTCAGTCGCCGCTGCGATTTGGCCCAGAAAGGCCAGCTGTTCGGCACGATAACCCCAGGAGACGGTACCAGACGTGCCGCCCCCCTGCACATTCTTGCTCACGATCTGTTCCATCAGCCCGCGAACCCGTTCCCGAGCGGTCGCCACCGACAACGCAAAGACAAACGCTGGCTCCGATTCGGGTGGATTGTCCGGCACGGCCATAACGCGGCGCAGTCGCACATACTCCGCGGCATCGCCCCGAGTCCAAGCCCAGTCCGCCTGAGCCGCTTTGAAATCCATCTCCGAGCGCCGGCCCACCGGCACACTGGCAAACCAATCCGTCATCGGGCCCGGATCTCCCGTCGCAACGTAGGCGATGTACGCAGCCTGATAACCCATGGGCAGATCGTCCGGACTCATGGCCAGCGCTTCCCGCGCGATTTTGGCGGCCTCGCCATAGCGACGCGCGCGGCAAAGTTCTTGCGCGAGTATGGTCGTAAAGGTGCGCGGATCCAATTTTGCCGACCGGCGATAATCCGCCAAGGCGCCAGCCCAATTCCCCTCGCGGGATTCGACATTGGCCAAACTGCTGTAAATGTTCTGATTGGGCCACCGCTTCGCGACCGCCTCCAGACAAGCTCGGGCCTGAGTGTAATCGTGAAAGCAGTTCGTATAGTAGATGGATTCCGCGATCATGACAGTTGGATCGTCCGGAGTGAGCCGCTTGGCCGTTTCAATCGCGTTGCGCGCTTTTGCGAGCATCTCCGGGGTACGGTAGGATGAATTTGTGAGGTAGTAGGCGCTATAGCTGTTACTCAATCCCGCCCAGGCACCCGCCAAGTTTGGATCGAGCTGCACGGCCTGCTCAAGCAGGCGCTGGTGCTCGGCTCTCTTCTCGAGGCTGACTGGCCCCGTGATCGAAATCTGGCGTGCCTTGAGCAGTAGATCGTAGGCGGCCAGACTCGCAGTCGGCTTGCGGTCCACCAGCGCCTTTTCCTGGGGTGTGAGTTCCGCCTGGAGCGAGGCCGCGATCGTTTGCGCAAGCTCGGACTGGATCGAGAAAATGTCCGAAAGGTCGCGGTCGTAGGCCTTGGCCCACTTGTGCTCGTCGGTGGCCGCGTTGATCAACTGGCCCGTGACGCGCACCTTGTTCCCCGCGCGTTGCACGCTGCCTTCCAGGATCCAGGCCACACTCAGTTCCCGCGCGATCTCTCGAATCGGCTTGGTCGTCCCGCGATACTGTTCGACAGAGGTGCGCGAGACAACCCGCAGTTCGCCGATGTTGGCGAGATCGGTCAGGATGTCCTCCTGCACCCCGTCGCAGAAGTAGGCGTTGTCCTTGTCCGCGCTCATGTTCTGGAACGGGAGGACGGCGATGGACTTGTCGCTCACGGCTGGCGTCGCCTGCGCAACTGCTGACGCGACGGCCGGAGGGGGAGCCGCCGGCTCCTTCGCGGACGGGCGCAGCGCGAGGTAAGCGACAAGGGCCAGCACCCCAGCGCCCAGCACGACCGCTGCCCAGCGCGGAAAAGGCGATCGGCGGAGTGGAGCGGGCGATTGAATTCTAGTCTCATCCCCTCCAACAGCCACCGGCTTGGGTGGCGCCGCGAGGAGACGCTTGACCTGCTCAACGAATTGGGGAGTTGGAAGCGCGCCTGGCAGCCGCGTCCACTGCACACGCAAAAATTCCCCAGGCACAGCTGCGCCAGAGTCGGGCGTGTCATCGATGACGACGGGGGCAAGAAAAGGCACCCCTTCCAGCATCAGGTGCGTCCGGTCGACCGCCAGCTTCCACTCCAGCCGAAAATATCCCTCGTGCCGGTCCTGGGTGTGCGCGGAGATGATCGGAACGAACAGGGAGCAATCTTTAACCTGTTTCCGGATCTTCTGGTCCCACGCATCCCCGCCCCGGAGTTCGCTCTGGTCGAACCAGACCTCGACGCCGTGGCTGCGCAGCGCTTCCGCGATGCGCTGGGCCGCCGCGGTATCTTCGCGGGCGTAGCTGAGAAACACGGCGCCGGACATCGGGCAAAAGATGCTAACCTATTCGAAATCAGCGAGCACAATTCGGAACGCTTCGCTCACCCAAGCCCCTTGGCCCTTGAATCGGGCGCCTTTTGTGCCCCCCTGAGGCGAACCCATAGGCTATAATCCATCGCTCCTGATCCAGACTTTCCGACCCGGGACCCGACATCGGCTCAACTTGACAGATTCATTTCGTGATACATTTATGTATCACCCTATGTCCACCATTGCCACCGTTCGCGACTTGCGCAACCACTTCCCAAAGGTGCGTAAACTTGTTGAATCGGAGGGCGAGGTCCTGCTCTCGGAAAGCGGAAAGACCAAATATCGCCTCACGTTGCATACCCCGCCTGCTGTCAAGACGCCTCCGCCCATCGACTATTGGGCAAGACTGACCGGGTATCAGCCGGCCATGATTACCGCCGCTCAAGCTCAGTCCCTGCATGAGGAAAACCGTGGCGATCGCTGACAAGATCTACGCCGACCCCAGTGCGCTTCTGAAGCTCTATCTGAACGAGCCGGAGTCGCGAGCCATGACGGCATGGCGCTCGAAGATCCGTGGCCCCGTGCCAGTCACTCATCACGGCCGCGTTGAATTGATCAACGGCATCGCATTGGCGGCTCACCGCAAGCTGCTTGACGATCATTCCTTCGCAGCCGCGCTCGGCGCATTGGACGACGATTTCCAACAGGGCCGCTACACCCAGGTCGACCTGCTTTGGCGAGCCGCAATGGCCCGCGCCGGGGAGCTCAGCCGCGAGTTCAGCCGGACCCTGGGAACGCGCTCATTGGATGTGCTCCACGTCGCCAGCGCTCTCGAACTGGGGTTTCGTTCCTTCCTCACCTTCGACATTCGTCAGCAACGCCTCGTGCGCGCTGTCGGGCTCAAGGCATTGGCACCGTCAACCTAGATCAGCCCCCAGCGGAGCGGCGTGCGGAGATCGCGCGGAGTTCCTTGGCCGCCAGAAGGTCCTTTTCGCGGCCGAGGGCCTCCTTGGCCTGAATGAGGTCGCCCAAGCCGATCATCCGGCACCGCCTTCCGTCGATTTCGAATGTCTCAGCATTGGACTCAAGCCGTTCAAGGTCGCCAACCCCTGAAACCGACGTCAGGATATCGACCGCTCCCCAATCGGTTTCCAAGTAGAGATTGTTCACTGTCTCACCTGGCCTGGGCACCTGAAGAAATGAAAGTCTCTGCGGAGTCATTCGATGTCGCGGATTCAGATCCTTCAACGCAACCCGCAGCCTGCCAATGTTCTCGGTCGTCAGAACTGCGCAGATGTCCAGGTCGCGGGTCACAATCGACGAGCCGTGGACAACCCCCGCAAATCCCCCGATCACGACAAAGTTGACTCCGGAGTCAACGAGCAGCAGGAGCAATTCCCTCAAGCTTTGCATCGCGCGCGCGACGGATCCTGTCGAATTCCACGACCAGCGCCAACGCCTGATCGTGCTGCCGAACACGCTGTTCCGGATTAAGCCTCAGGTTCTGTTCCATGAGACTCAAATCAAAGCCGGCGCGTTCCGCTTCGGCTATGGCATTTTTCGTTTGGTCAGGCATTTCCGTCGCTCGGAATCCTAGCCTTGCACAAACCTGCGTCAATCACTCGTCTTACCCGGAAAACTCGTCAGAACAGCGGCGCGTTGTTTTGCGGATCATCGA
>CAZSEH010000065.1:0-7718 GCA_964605835.1 uncultured Opitutaceae bacterium | reverse complement strand
CGTCTTACCCGGAAAACTCGTCAGAACAGCGGCGCGTTGTTTTGCGGATCATCGAGCACCGCCTTGAAGGCCGGGTCGTCCTGCAGCGGCCACCAGCCAATCCCGCGGCGGATCGAGGGGACGCGGGCAAAGTCCGGCACCTGCGGCAGGCGCAGCGAGGCCGCCAGCAGGTCCGCCGCCCGCTTTCTGTCGCCCAGCCACGCGTAAACGACGGCAAGATTGGCATCCACCGTGGCTGGAAGCTCGGTAGTCTTGTCCAGCAGGACTTGCAACTTGGCCAGGGTCGCGCGCGCGGCGGTCTGGTCGCCGAGCATGGCGTGGCACAGGGCGAGGTTGCACCAGATGAACCTGTTTTCCGGTTGAGTGGCGAGCTGGGCGATCAGCGCGTCGCGATTTTCTTCGAGCAACGGGCGGGCTCGGCCGGGCTCCCCGAGCTTCAGGAACGCCTGCGCCACGGGAATGAGTTCTGGGCTCGACCCCACGAAGCTAAAGTGCCAGTTCGAGCCCGCTCCCTCCCACAAATGAATCAACCCGGCGGCGTCGCCCCGGGTGAAGGCCCACTGGGCGCATATAGTGACGGCGTCGGGGTCGCTGCGGCGCGCCTCAGGCGAAATGCCGCCCACCAGCGCATCCATCGCCTGGCCCGAACCGTGGGCCTGGAACGACTCCCACGCTGTATAATAGCGTGCCACCAGGCCCTTGGGTTCGCCGATTCCTTCCAATAATTTTGCGCGCTGTTCCATTTCATCGTAATGCCGAAGGGCGTAGAGCAGCCGGTCGAGCTGTGTCTGGGTGCCGAGGGAACGCGGATCGAGAATCACGGCCTTGCGCAGGTCTGCCAAAGCGTCGCTCCAGCGGCCTTCCTTGCGGGCCACATAACTGAGGTAGACGAGTGCGTCCGCGTTGTTCGGAAATTCCTGGACGACCTGCAAGTAGAGCGTTTGCGCCCGGGCAAGATCGCCGGAGGCTTCGTAGTAATTGCCAAGTCCGAGGAGTACCTCCGGCTCTTGCGGCGCGAGCCGCACCGCCGTGTCGAGGCAAGCCTTGTACGTGGCGAACCGGGCAGCCGAATGGTCCAGCATGTTGTAGGCTCGCAGATGAGTGCGCGCGAGCCACAACCAGGCCAGGGCAAAATTCGGGTCGAGTTCCACGGCCTGCGCAAAAAGCGGCTCCATTCTGGCCACGCTATCCCGGACATTTTCGTCGGTGATGAATTGCTCCCGGCCCTTCAGATAGAGGTCATAAGCTGCGGTATTTTGCGTCGGGCCGCTTTCGAGGCGCGCCTTCTTTTCCGGCGTCAGTACGGTGTGCAACGCCACCGCGATCTGCTCGGCGAGCGCGGATTGGACGGCGAAGATCTCCTTCAATTCAAACTCGTGATCGTAGGTGTTCGCCCACACATGCCCTTCGGTGCGCGCATTGATAAGCTGGCCGGTCACGCGCACCTGGTTGCCCGCGCGGCGCACGCTGCCTTCGAGCACATAGGCCACCCCGAGCTCCTCGCCGATTTGCAACAGCGGCTTTTTCGTATCGCGATACTGCAGGACCGACGTGCGGGAGATGACCTTGAGGCCGCCGAGGTTTGCGAGATCCGTGAGGATGTCCTCCTGCACGCCGTCGGCAAAATAACCATTGGACTTGTCTTCGCTCAGGTTTTCGAACGGGAGCACGGCGATGGATCTATCGCCGGCGGCGGGCGCCACCGGCGTGGGCCTTTCCCAAACGGCCACGGTCCCTGCCCCGATGACGAGGAGCGCGGCGAGCGCCGCCCACAGCCACCGCCGCGGGCGCGCCGCGGGCCGGGCGGTCGGCGCGGGCGACCTCGGCGCCCCGGAGGGGAGCGACCGGAGCAACCGCTCGATTTGGCCCACGAATTCCGGCGTGGGCAGCGCGCGCGGCAGGCGCATCCAGTGCGCGCGAAAAAATTCGTCCGGTACCTCCGCGTTCGTTTCGGACGTCTCGTCGATCGCGACTGGCACGAGGAACGGCACCGTTGCCGCCATGTCGTGGGTGCGTTCGGACGCGAGATCCCATTCGCGGCGGAAATACCCCTCGAGCCGCGATTGCGTCTGCACCGAGACGATCGGCATGAACAACGTGCACTCATGGATCCGCTTCTTGATCTGCGCTTCCCAATTCTCCCCGCCCTGCAGGTCGGCCTCGTCGAACCAAACCTCAATACCGTTCGCGCGCAGCGCTTCGCAAAGACGCCGCGCTGCCTCCGCGTCCTCCGACGCGTAGCTCAGGAATACCGCCTTGCGGGCGGATCCGGACGTGGAATGGGAGCCGATGGCCGATGGCACGCCGGCCAAGTTGCCAAAAACGGCGGGTGTTGCAAGGCCGACCGGGCGCACGCGGCATCAATCCCACCGCAAACCTGCGTCTTGACGAGGCTTGCCACTGCCCGGTGTCACCGGATATAAGGAGCAACGCCTACGGGAAAACGAATATTCCGAAGGTGAGGCAACCCAACGAAAGAAATCCACCATGGGCGACAGATCTCCGAAATCCGTACAGAAACAGGCGGCGCAAAAACAGTCGAAAAACAGCGACTTGAATCAAAAGAAGCAGGCGCTCATCACATCACAGCAGGCGACGAAGGCAAAAGCCGCCGCGAACAAGAAGAAGTAGGCGTTTACGATATCAGCGCCCTTCGCGCCTGCGCCAATGTGCGCCAGGCTTGCCCTTGGGGTGGCGGGTGGGATTTCCGCCACCATGCGCGGGCCCGCCTGGGGTTTTGCTTTGATTCTTGCCTGAATCGCCCCGTTGCTGGCCGCCCGCCCCCAAATGCTGGCGGCCATGATGGTGTCGAATGGCGGAGGGTTTCGAGGAATCGACGACGGGCGGCAGACCTCCTTCGTAGGCGAAGCCGGCGAGCGTTAGCCGCGGGATCTTCTGGAGGATCAATTTTTCGATGGCGTGCACGAAACCGGCATCCTCAGGCGAGGCAAGCATGAGGGCTTCGCCGGTCTCCTGCGCCCGGCCGGTGCGGCCAATGCGATGCACGTAGTCCTCCGGGTCCTGCGGGACGTCGTAGTTGATCACATGCGAAACGCCGGCCACGTCGATGCCGCGGGCGGCGATGTTGGTCGCGACCAGCACTCCTTTTCGCCCCCCCTTGAATTGCGCGAGCGCGGAGACTCGCTGGGGCTGGGTGCGGTCCGCGTGCAATACGGCGACGGCATGATTTTCCAGCCGCAGATGATGGGCGATGCGATCGGCTCCGAGCTTTGTGCGGGCAAAGATGATCACGCTCCGAAAGTCCGCCCGCTGGAGCAGCGCGAGCAGCAGGGTGAACTTCTGCGCGGCGACGACCGCATGAATCGCGTGATTGACCATCGCCGTAACGGGTTGATCACGGCTGACATCGATCCGGATCGGATCCCGCAGCGCGAAGCTCGCGACTTCTTCCAGCTGGGGCGGCACGGTGGCGGAGAAAAGCAATGTCTGCCGCGCCGGCGGACAGGATTTCACTATCAACTTCACATCCTCGATGAAGCCCATGTCGAGCATGCGATCCACCTCGTCGAGGACGAGCACCTCCACGAGGTCCAAGCGGAGAATCTTGGTGTCCAGGAATTCCCGCAGGCGGCCGGCGGTGGCGACGACAATGTCGGCTCCCGCCCGAAGGGCGTTGCGTTGCGGCCCGAGGCCAACGCCTCCGTGCAGGACGAGGGTTTTGAGGTCGGTGAACCGGCCAAGTTGAACGAAGGCGGCCTCGACCTGCGCGGCGAGCTCGCGGGTGGGCTCGAGCACCAGCACACGGGGACCGCCGGCGCGGTGCGGACCGAGGCGGTTGAGGGCAGGCAGGGCGAAAGCAGCTGTCTTGCCGGTGCCAGTCTGCGCCGAGGCGATCAGGTCACGACCGGCGAGCACAGCCGGGATCGCGCGTGCCTGGATCGGAGTCGGCTCGGCATAGCCCATGGCCTGGGCTCCTCGGACAAGGCTGGAGAACAACCCGAGTTCTGAAAATGACATCGCGAGATAACACGCAGATTTTGGCGCGCATGACCACCACCATTGGGATCGGCCCACCGCCACCTTCCCGCGGCCTGCGCGGTCGCAATCAGATGGCTGAGTAAACAGTCGCCTGGCCGACGCGCGAAATTGGGCTACGGGGCCCGCTGCAGGTCTCTCATCCGGCTCTCATAGGTCGGGGGCGGATTCGGATTGCGGTAGAATACTCCGGTGAAAAGCGTCTTGCCGTACTCCTGGGCGAGTTCCATGGCCCGATTGCGGTTGGCCGGGTCATGGCCTTCCGCTTCAAGTTTCCGCATCCTGGCCCTTTGCACCTTGGTCTGGTTTTCCGCGTCGCCGAAACTCACGCAGGGCGATTGGATGCTGACGAAGGAAAATCCGGGAAACCGGATCGCTTCCTCGATCAACTTGGTCAGGCCATCCAGGTCGGCGGGCACGCCTTGCGCGACGAAGCCCGCACCGTAGGCGAGCACGTAAAGGAGAGGATTTACCGGATCCTCCATGCTGCCGTAGACAGAGGTTGGCGTCTTGGTGCCGCGCGGGGAGGTCGGGGAGAGCTGTCCCTTGGTCAGGCCGTAGATCTGGTTGTCCATCAGGATGTAGGTCAGATCGATATTGCGGCGGATGGCGTGGGGCACGTGGCCGCCACCGATTGAAAACCCGTCGCCGTCCCCGCCGGCGACAAGGACAAGCAGGTCCGGATTTGCGAGTTTGATTCCCTGGGCTATCGGCAGCGCCCGGCCGTGCACGGTATTGAAGCCATAGGCCGTCGTGTAGCCGGGAATTCGGCTCGAACAGCCGATTCCGGAGATGAACGCGATTTCATGCGGCGGACGGCCGATGGCCGCGAGCGCGCGGGAGACTGCGCCGAGGACGCCGTAGTCGCCGCAACCCGGGCACCAGATCGGTTTCAGGTCGCTGCGGTAGTCCTTCGCGACGTATGCCGCCGGCTTCGGAGTGCCGCCTTCGGCGGTTTCGGGGGAGATCATGTCGGGTTGGGGAGATTGTTCGCGTGCAGGCGGGGGGAATGGAGGGGCAGGTCGGCCCTCAGGCGGAGCGCCTCGAGGATGTCGCGCGGCGCGATCGGGTTGGCGCCACTGCGTGCCATCGCCTCGAATTGACTCGGCACGTTCACCCACATGCGGATCAGGCGGTGAAGCTGCCCCTGGTGCGACTGCTCGACGACAAGACAGGTGCGGAGCGAGGCAAAGAATTCCTGATAGATCTCCTCGGCGATCGGATAGAGCAGCCTCGGGATCATGAGCTTTGCCTCGATTCCCTCCGCCCGGGCGGCACGCAAGGCCTCCAGGGCCGTGCCCGCCACGCTGCCCCAACTGATCAATCCGATCGGGGCTTTCGGGTCGCCCTCGAACGAAAACAGGTCACGGCGCTGCTTCAGCGGGCCAAATTTGTTCAGCCGCTTATCGTTCATACGTCTATGAATCTCGCCACTGGCGGTTGGCTCCCCGCGCTCGTCGTGCTCGATCCCCGACGCCAGATAGTTGCCCCCCGCCATACCCGGATGGCTGATCGGGCTGATCCCGGAGTCGGTAAAGCGAAAGCGCACATAGTCGACTCGTTCCGCCTCCGTCGGGGCCAGACGGTCAATCAGCGAAAAGCGGCTGGTGTCGATCGCCGCAACCGTTTCCTTGCGCTGGGCGATTTCCTGGTCGGAGAGAATGATCACCGGGGTCTGGAACTGTTCGGCGATGTTGAACGCCTCGACCGTCACCCCGAAAATGTCAGCGACACTGATTGGCGCCAGGACCGGACGCACCGAGTCGCCGTGGGCGGAAAACGCCGCGGCAAACAAATCCGACTGTTCGCCCTTGGTCGGAAGCCCGGTGGAGGGCCCGCCGCGCTGGACATCAACGCAGACGAGCGGCAGCTCCGCGATGCTGGCGAGGCCGAGGACTTCCGCCTTGAGGGAAAGTCCCGGGCCGGAGGTCGCGGTCATCGACTTCCGTCCGGCAAACGAGGCGCCAACTGCGGCGGCCGCGCCTGCGATTTCGTCTTCCGCTTGAAGAAATGAGCCGCCGTGTTTCCAAAGCTCGCGCTGCATGTGCTGCATTATTTCCGTGGCGGGCGTGATCGGATACCCGCTAAAGAACCGACAGCCGGCGAAAAGCGCAGCCTTGGCGCACATTTCGTTGCCGTCCGTGACCAGGCAGCGGATGCCGGCGGTGTTGGGCGGATTCAGGCAGCGGGCCGGCACAAGCGGGTTGGCGCCGGCATAGTCGGAGCCGAGGGCGAATGCGCGCTCATTGCCCTGCAAAACTTCCTCTCCCTTGGCAGCGAATCTCTTCCGGATGCCGGCGACGATGGCTTCGCTCGGCAGGCCGAACCAGCGTGCCAGAAGACCGAGGACCAGGTTGTTCTTTGCCTGGCGGGTGCCGGCGGCCTGCAGAGCCATCGCCTCGAACGGCACGGCGAGGATCAGGCCGGGCGGATGCCCGGCCAAATGCAGGGCCTCAGGCGGAGCGCCACATTTTTGTTCGTAGATGACGGCCGTGCCCTCATCGATGGGGAGTTCGCCGCCAAAACGAAGGAAATCCTCCCAATTGAGCGCGACAGCCACGTCGAGCGTGCCGCCCCGGTTCAGCACCGGCTCGGTGCCAATACGAAGCCGGCAGGACGACTCCCCTCCCCGGATCTGCGATCCGAAGCTTTTGGTGAGGATCGCGAAGTACCCCTGCTTCGCCACCGCGCTCATCAGCGATTCGCCGGCAGAGACAATTCCATCGCCGCCCGAGCCGGCCATGCCGATCGTCAGGTCGTTCAGAGGGAGAGGTGTAAGTGTCGCCATGCGATTGGGTTGATTGTAAAGGTTCCAATCTAGCCCCATTTGCGTCCCGCCGCTTCTCAGATTCTACGCAACGCTGGTCGTTTTTTGTCGCTGCCGGCGGGCTGTTTTGGCCCTTCCGCCCCCTGAAGCGGGTTCCACCCGCCGGCGGCCGCCGATTGGCTGGGCAGGCGTCAGCCTCCTGCCAAAGCGCGGCTTGGCCAGCCCGAAGATCTCACGAAGCGCGTGGAATCTTTGGGCTAAGGCTTCTCCTCGCTGAGCTTTCTAAAGCGGGCGTTGCCCCGCAGGCTGTCCCACGTCGGGTTGAGCCTCAGGGAGGCGGGCGACTCCCAGCGCGCCTTTTGCACGAGGAATTCCAGCGCATCAACGGCTTGGTCGGTCTTGCCCAGTGCTGTATAAACCTCCGCGCGCATTTCCGCAGCCTCATCCGCCCAGAGAGGGAGGTCGTTGTTGACCGCATCGCGCCGTCGCATGAAATCCAAGGCCTTGGCCTCGTCGCCCAGATCGGCCGCGATCAGCGCGTGGATTAGATTGTCGGGCGCGTCGTCCCTGGCGTCTTCCTTCGCCAGCTGCGTTTCGGCCGCCTGAAACTTAGCCCGGGCTCCGGCCTGGTCGCCTGCCATGATCAGCGTCAGTCCCTCCAGCGTTTCACGCGGACCAAAGAAATTGTTGTCGTGGAAGAAAGGCACCGGGCTTTTCTCCAGGATGCGAAGCGCTTCGCGGGCATCCCTCTTGTAGAAGGCAATCATCCATCGGAAGTAGACGGAGCGGTCGGACTGGTCGCCCGCCGGGAGCGAACGGATAGCCGCTTCGGCAGCCGGCAGGTCCCCCTTGAAAATGTGCTGGGACGCCAGGAAACAGCCTGCAGCGATAAAGGAAGGATTCAGCCTGCGGGCTTCCTCAAAGGCAGAGATCGCCTCGTCCGCGCGCCCAACGG
>CAZSEH010000064.1:16324-20536 GCA_964605835.1 uncultured Opitutaceae bacterium | reverse complement strand
GGTCGCCGGAGTTGAAATAAGACGGGAATGCGTGCAACCATTCCGTTCATGCGCGCGATTCGAGTCCATGAAAACGGCGGGGCGGAAAAGTTGCGGCTGGACGAGGTGCCCGTGCCCGATCCTAAGGCCGGCGAGGTGCGGATCCGTGTGGAGGCGGCGGGGGTCAACTTCATAGACACCTACCAGAGAAGCGGGCTGTATCCCCTGCCCCTGCCCTTCACGCTTGGAATGGAAGCGGCCGGAATCGTCACCGCGGTCGGAGCCGGAGTGACTGGATTCAAGGTGGGCGACCGGGTCGCGAGTGCGCGGGTGAGCGGCGGGTACGCCGATGAGGCCATTGTCCCCGCCCCCCACCTGGTCAACGTGCCCGAAGGCGTCAGCTCCCGGCAGGGGGCGGCCCTGCTCCTGCAGGGTCTCACCGCCCATTACCTGGCCTGCGACACGTTTTCGCTCAAGCCCGGGGACACCGCCCTCATCCATGCGGCTGCGGGAGGCGTCGGCCTGCTCCTCGTCCAGATAGCCAAGCTCCGAGGCGCCCGTGTGATCGGCACTGCCGGAACCGGGGAAAAAGCCCGTCTTGCAAGGGAGGCGGGAGCCGACCAAGTGGTCATCTACACCAAGGACGACTTTGTCGCGGCCGCGCGGCAGTTCACCGGCGGGCGCGGAGTCGACGTCGTCTATGACGGCGTCGGCAGGGACACCTTCGAGGGCAGCCTGAACAGCCTCAGGCCGCGCGGCATGCTCGCCTCGTTTGGCAACGCCAGCGGCCCGGTGGCCCCGTTCTCGCCCCTGCTTCTTTCCCAAAAGGGTTCGCTCTACTTTACGCGGCCCACCCTGGGTCATTATACACAGACAACGGCGGAGCTGCGCGGCAGAAGCGACGATCTATTCAGATGGCTGGCGGCGGGAGAGCTCAAAGTGCGGATCGGAGCCGACTTTCCGCTGGCCCAGGCCGCCGAGGCGCAGCGCGCACTGGAGAGCAGGAGCACCACCGGCAAGGTTCTGCTTTTGACCTGAGCGACTTCTCAGGCCGTCGCCAGGCCGGCGATTTTCAGGGCATATGCGTGCTCACAGGGCTTCTGGGGCGGCAGTTGGACGACCAGGCCGCGTTCGTCGTGCTTCCATTCGAGCCGCCCGGAATGGCCGAGAAGCGCGACGTCTTCGACCCTGCCTGCAACCTTGGGACTCGTGGTCTTGAGAGGCGCTATGACGGCCTCCTTCCCGGGCCAGCCCATGAAGAAGGCATAGAGCGTGGCGCCCTTTGTGGTGAAGCGCACCTCCTCGGACGTCAGATCCTTGCGGCTGTTCTCGTTGAACTGCTGGCCGGGCACCGGACGTATCAAGGCTCCGGGGCCCTCTCCAAATATCTTCCACGGGCGCGTCGCGTAGATCGCCTCGCTGTTCACCGCCATCCAGGCGGTGATTTCCTCGACGACCTTCAGTTCGGCGGGATCGGGCATGCCGCTGTTCGGCAGCGGAACATTCAGCAGGAGATTGCCGTTGCGGCTGACGATGTCGACCAGCATGTCGATCACGCGCTTCGGCGTCTTGTAGCGCGCCCGCGTGTCGTAGTGCCAGTTGCCAATGCAGGTGTCGGTCTGCCACGGCCGGGGCCAGATTTGGTCGACGAGGCCGCGCTCCACGTCCAGGACGCACATGCCTGCGGCCGCGTCGGGCCGGCTCTTGCTGTTGTAGACGGCCTCAACCCCGCCCCCGTGGCGATTCGCGCTTGTGTTGTAAAGGTGGGCGACGAGGGCGAGGCCATAGTCCTCGAACGGAATCCCGCCGTCGGTGTAGAGGAGGTCGGGTTCGTACCGGGTGACGAGGTCCTTGATCCGCTGGAAATAGTTCTCGCGCCACGAATCGGGGCCGGTGCGGCTCATCGCCATCCCGCCCTTCGCCGGCCCATGGACCGCCTTTTCGACCCAGTCCGCAGGCATCTGGCTGTAGTCATGGTAAAGATCGGCAAAATGCGGATCCTTTCCATCGTAGGCCACGCCGGCCAGGGGGCCGGTGGAATCGCTGCCGTGCGCGGTTCCAAACCAGCTGAAGCTGTTTGAAAGGTGCTCGCTGACGCCAAAACGCAGACCGTGCCGCTCGGTCGCCTTCTTGAAGAGCCCGACGATGTCCTTGTGCGGGCCGCTGGCCACGGCATTCCAGCGGGGCTGGTATTTCGAATCCCAAAGGTCGAAGCCGTCGTGGTGCACGCCCATGCTGACGAAGTATTTCGCGCCCGCCTTCTTATACAGGCCGATCAGGTGATCCGCATCGAACCGGTCGGCCTTCCACGACGCGATGACATCCTTGAATCCCGTCTTGGACGGATGGCCGTAGTGTTCGAGATGGTGCCGGTACTGGGGTTCGCCCTGGACATACATCCGGCGCGCGTACCAATCGCCGTACTCGGCCGCGGACTGCGGGCCCCAATGGGCCCACATTCCAAACTTGGCATCCCGAAACCAGGCCGGGCATTGATACGCGTTGAGCGAAGCGCGCGTTCCTGCGAATGGGCCGGGCGGGATTGAAGGAAGGCCGGTCCCGGCCGCGCCGCGCAATGCGCGGGTGGCGCTGAGCATGGGCGCTGCGGCTGCAAGGAGCTTGATGGCTGTGCGACGGGAAATCTTCATGGGGGTGGACAATCGGGACGTCAGGATTCGGCAAGGGAAGGCGCTGCGGCCAGCGCGGGGAACCCCGGGCAGTGTGAATTGGCGGCCGTCCACAAGTCCAGACGATTGGATCCAATATCGCCTCGCCTTTGGGGCGGGGCCGGCTCACATGCAGAGGGTCTCGCCTGCCATCCACCCCGATCATGACGGCCGAACAACCAGAGCCCCCGCAACCGCCGAAGGACGCCGCACAGATCGACCGCCTCTACCGGTATTGGCGGGTGCGGGTCATGTACTCGATGGTGACGGGCTACGCGCTGTTCTATTTTTTGCGCAACAACCTGCCGATGGCGTCAAAGGCAATCATCGACGAGCACCACTTCAGCAATACGCAGTGGGGGGTCGTGCTCAGTTCCTCCACGATCGTCTACGCATTTTCGAAATTCTTCAGCGGCATAATCGGCGATCGCGCGAATCCGCGGCTTTTGCTGAGCCTCGGCCTTCTGTTCTCCGCGATCGTCAATGTCGCCTTCGGATTCGGGGCGGGCCTGGTCTCATTCGCCCTCCTTTGGGGACTGAACAACGCCTTCCAGGGGGCCGGCGTCCCGCCCTGCGTCCGCCTGCTGACGAGCTGGTTCAGTCCGAAGGAAATCGGTCGCGCCTGGGGCATCTGGAACGCCTCGCACCAGATCGGGGGGGCCGTCATCGCGATCTGGGCCGGGTGGCTGGTCGGCCACTTTGGCTGGCGGGCGGCGTTCTGGGCCCCGGCGGGGCTGTGCCTCCTCGCCTCGTTCTGGCTGTTGAACCGCCTGACCAATTCACCGGAGGCCATGGGGCTGCCCCCGGTCGAGGTCTACAAGGACGGGGCTGCGCCCGGGAGCGTCGCCGAGGCCGGCGCCCCCTTCTGGGGCGTGTTCCGGAAGCACATTCTCCGGAACAAGTGGGTGTGGGTCGTGAGCGTGGCCAACTTCTTCGTCTACGTCGTCCGGATCGGGATCCTCAGCTGGGCGCCCAAGTATCTGATCGAGGAAAAAAGCTTCACGCTGACCGCGGCGGGAGTGTCGCTTTCCGCATTCGAGTTTGCGGGAATCTTCGGCGCCTACGCCGCCGGCTGGCTCTCCGACACGGCGTTCAAGGGGCGGCGCGGCCCGGTGTCGGTGGCGTTCATGGCCCTTCTGATAGCGGGGCTTTTCGCGCTTTTCCTCGTCCCGAAGGGCCAGGTCTTCGTCATGACGCTTCTTTTTGGATGCCTCGGCTTTCTCGTTTACGGACCGCAGCTGCTCGTCGCCGTCGCGGCCGCCGACTTTGCCACCAAGGCGGCTTCATCGAGCGCCGTCGGCTTGACGGGCCTGTTAGGCTATTTCGGGGCATCCGCCTGCGGGGTGGGCACCGGCATGCTGGTCGACCGATTCGGCTGGAATGGCGCGATTTGGCTGTATGTCTGGTCCGCTGCGGCCGGCTGCCTGCTGCTCATCACCACCTGGAGGATTTCAGCTTCCAGGGTTGAGTGCCGATAGATGGAGATAGGGACAGAATCCCATACCCCTGGACTTGGCATCCGGCGGAACGTCGGCGCGTTCCTCCGTGAAGCGAAATTGCAGCGGAA
>CAZSEH010000064.1:10096-16224 GCA_964605835.1 uncultured Opitutaceae bacterium | reverse complement strand
CTGCCGTTCAATTCCGCATGGCCGGTTGTCCAGACGCGCGACGGCTACGTGTGGATCGCCACCACGGCGGGACTGACGCGCTTCGACGGCGTCCGCTTTGTCACCTACCGCGTCTCCGACACTCCGGGCTTGGCGGACAACCAGATACGTTCTCTCTTTGAGGACGATATGGGGGCGCTGTGGGTGGCAACCTCAGGCGGCCTGTCGCGATACTGGCGGGAAAAAATGGAGCTGATCGGACTGTCCGGAATGACCATCACATCAGTCCTGAAGGATCGGACGGGGCGCCTATGGGTCGCAACCCTGGAGCACGGCCTTTGGGAGTACCGGGACGGCAAGTTTTCCGAGCGCAAGGACCCGGTGATTCCGGTTGTGCAGCCGCTGCACGACGTCCGCTCGCTGTTCATGGATTCGACGGGAAAGGTCTGGGTTTGGATCCGAAGCAAGGGCATGGCCTACCTGGAGGGCGATACCCTGAAGCTTTTTGACGGATTCGGCGCGACTTCCAACCAGGGGGTTCCCATGGCCGAAACCCCTTCAGGGACGCTCTGGTTCGGAACCGAGCAGGGAGTTTTCCGGCTGCGCGACGGCCAGATGCGCAAATACGGAAAGGAACAGGGGCTCGGCGATGCGGCGATCCGCCATCTTTACGCGGACAGCAAGGGCCAGGTATGGGCTTCCGCCAACAAGCTGTACCTGTTGGAGCGGCCGGACGCCGAGTCGTTCGTGACGGTGCCCATCGCTGTGGACTACGCGAGGTGGGTCATGCAGGACCGCGAAGGCAGTTATTGGGTGGGCACGCCCACGGAGGGCCTTTGGAAGATCCGCTCGTCGGCGTTTCGGATGCTGGAGCCAAAGAACCCTCCGCTGGACGCAAATGTGCGGGCGGTGGCCATCGACCGCGAGGGCGCCATCTGGGCCAGCCTGCCCAACGGTGGAGTCGTCCGCATCTCGCCGGACGGAAAGTGCTCCACCGTGGAAACCGACAGCGTCGTGTCGACGATTTGCCCGGCCGCCGATGGCAGCGTCTGGATTGGGACGACCACCTCCCTGCGCGTCTGGAAGGACGGCGGCCAGCATGTGTATCCCCAGTTCGGGCGAGTGTACGCGATCTTTCAGGACAGGGCCGGGGCGATCTGGATCGGCGCGGAGGAGGGCGGCGGCGTGGTCCGCTACCAGAATGGACAATTCGACTCCTCGTACGCCGAACGGATCAGGAAAGCCCTGCCCAATCCCCCGGCCATCGCGATAGCCCGCACGTTTGCGGAGGACGCGCAGGGGGCTCTCTACATCGGGCTCGTATTCCGGGACTCCGGCGTCGTGAAACTGAAGGACGACGCCATTGCCATTTACGGCCCCAGTTCGATTTTCAGGACGAGCGAAGTCTTTGCGGTTTATCCCGACCGGGAGGGCAACCTGTGGGTTGGAACGAGGGGAAAGGGCCTCGTGCTCTACAGCCAGGGCCGCTGGTCGAATCCCGATAGCTTTGCCGTGCCGTTCAACGACCACGTGGTGGCAATCACCGACGACAACTCCGGTAACCTCTGGATCGGAACATTCAAGGGGATCCTCTGGGCTCCCAAGTCGGAGTTGCTCGCGGTGGCCCGGGGCGAGCGGCCCAGCGTGATGTTTCGACAGGCAGCCGCGAGCGACGGAATCCGCCCCGCCCCGGTAGGCAGCGGAATCTACGGAGCGTTTCCCGCCGTGTGTAGGGCCGATAACGACACGATATTTTTCGCAACTCAGCGCGGCGTGGCGGCGGTCGACACGAAGATGGTTTCGGCCATCTCCACCGTAGCCCCCCCGGTCCAGATAGAACGGGTCCTCCGGAACGACCAGGCCCTGGACACGGGAAATGTCGTCCGGCTCAAGGCAGGCACCCGGACGTTGACGATCGACTACACGGCCCTGAGCTTCATCCAGCCCGACCGGGTGCTTTTCCGCTACAAACTGGAAGGCCACGATACGGACTGGATCGCGGCCGGGACCCGGCGAACGGCCTATTACACCAATCTCGGGCCCGGCTCCTACACATTCCGGGTCATCGCATGCAACAGCGACGGTGTCTGGAACGAAACCGGAGCGAGCCTCGCCGTCGTGCAGGAAGCGGTCTTCTACGAAACCGTCTGGTTTTGGTGCGCGGCGGCGATCGTTCTCGGATTGGGCGTTCTGGCCATTTACCGCCTGCGCACCGAGGCCCTGCGCCGGAGAAACGAGGTTTTGGAGCGGCGCATTGCCGAGCGCACGGCCGAGCTGGCCAAGTCCAATGAGACGATCCGGGCGTCCGAATACCTGTACCATTCGCTTGTGGAGAGCCTGCCGCAGATCATCGCGCGCAGGGACGCCGAGGGCCGCTACACCTACGTCAATACCGCCTTTGCCGAGCTGGTCGGCCGGCCGGTCGATCAGATCCTTGGACGAAGCGACCGCGAAATCTCCCCCCCCGACCAGGCCGCCAAGACCCGCGACGACGACCTGCGCGCCATGCAGACCGGCCAGGTGCTGGAGTACGAGAACGTGGTCGAGCGCCAGGGACAGAAGAAGCGCTACCTTCACGCGAAGAAAGTGCCGCTCTTCCGCGACAGCCATCCCATCGGCGTGCTGGTCCTATTCTGGGACATGACGGTTTTCCGCGAGACGGAGGAGCAGCTGCGCCAGGCGCAGCGGGAGCTCATCGAGACCTCGCGGCTGGCCGGCATCGCCGAAGTCGCCACGGGCGTCCTCCACAACCTCGGCAACGCGCTCAACAGCGTGAACACCTCGGCATCCCTGGCGGCGGAGCGCCTCCGCAAGTCCAAGGTGCCGAGCGTGAGCAAGGTCGCCCAGCTGTTGATGGAGCAGGGCGATCACCTGGCGGAATTCTTTACGACCGATCCGCGCGGCCGCCAGCTGCCCGCCTATATCGAACAGCTGGCAGCCCTCCTCCAGGCCGAGCGAACCGAATCCGTGCGCGAGCTCGAGGCCCTGCAGGACGGCGTCGATCATATCAAGCAGATCGTGGTGGCGCAGCAGAGCTTCGCTCATGCCTCAGGGATCACGGAAGTCGTGCCGGCCGCCGAACTGATCGAGTATTCCCTGCGCATCAGCGATGCGTCCCTGAACCGGCACGGCGTGTCCGTGTCCCGCGAGTTCTCGCCGGCGCCGCCGCTCAAGGTGGAGCGCCAGAAGGTGCTGCAGATCCTCGTCAACCTGATCCGCAATGCGAAGGATTCGATGAACCAGGCCCGGGATGCCGGGAAGCTGCTGATCATCGGCGTCCGTGTTTCGACGGAAGGCGGCGTCCAGATATACGTGACCGACAACGGCGTCGGCATTGCGCCGGAAAACCTCACCCGCGTCTTTGCCTTCGGCTACACGACCAAGGCGGGCGGCCACGGCTACGGACTGCATTCAAGCGCGAATGCCGCCAGCGAGATGGGCGGTTCGCTCCACGCCCAAAGCGACGGCCCTGGCAAAGGAGCGACCTTCGTTCTCGAGTTGCCGGCCGCCGTTTGAGCGCCCGGCCGCCCGTTTCCCTTTCCTTGCCTGCATCCATCACAAAATCCGACAAATCTTGCCCAATCTCATCGGTTTTGTGATGGATGCAGGCTAACCCCTCCGATGAAAACGACCTCCCTGCCTCCCTGCCTTTTTCGCGCCGCGCCCGCCCTGCTGGCCCTTTCGACCGCCGGCCTCCTGCATGCCGCCGAAGGCGGCGCCCCGGCGACTCCGGCCATCACCATCAACGCCAGCCTGGTCAAGGGCCGCTCAAGCCCGATTCTGTACGGCCTGATGACTGAGGAGATCAACTATTCCTACGATGGCGGACTTTACGGCGAATTGATTGCCAATCGCGCCTTCCAGGACGACGCAAGCGCGCCCGCGCACTGGAGCGTGAATGCGGAAAACGGCGCCACCGGAACCCTCGCCCTGGACAGGAACGCACCGCTCAACGACGCGCTCAAGACAAGCCTGAGATTCGAATTCAGCGCCTCGGGCGCCGGGCAGCGCGCCGGCGTCTCGAACGGGGGCTTCTGGGGCATCCCGGTCCGCCCTTCCTGCACCTACCGCGTGTCATTGTACGCGAAGGCCGCCCCGGGCTTCAAAGGCCCGCTGACGCTGGCCCTGGCCGGCAACGACACCGCGGAAACCTTCGCCACCGCCGAGGTGCCGGCCCTTTCCGAAACGTGGCGGAAATACGATGTCACGCTGACGACCGGCGCCGGCATCACACCGTCCAAGAACGACCGATTCGTCATCTGGACCGCCGGAAGCGGCACAATCTGGCTCCAAAATGTCTCGCTCTTCCCGCCGACCTACAACAACCGGCCCAACGGAAACCGGGCCGACATCATGGAGTTGCTCGCCGAGTACAGACCGGCGTTCCTGCGCTTCCCCGGGGGAAATTACCTTGAAGGCAACACCCTCGCCACCCGATTCAACTGGAAGGAGACTATCGGAGACATTTCCCTTCGCCCGGGCCACATGAACGACGCCTGGCGCTACCATTCCTCCGATGGCATGGGCCTGCTTGAATTCCTTGAGTGGTGCGAGGACCTGAAGATGCAACCGGTCCTGGCGGTCTACGCGGGCCTGGCGCTCCGCAACGGGGGCGCGGTGTCGCCGGGCGCCGACCTTGCACCCCATGTGCAGGACGCGCTGGACGAGATCGAGTACGTCACCGGCGACACGGGCACCCAATGGGGCGCCCGGAGGGCGCACGATGGCCACCCGGCCCCGTTTGCCCTCACCTATGTCGAGATCGGCAATGAAGACTGGCGGGACACCTATGATGGACGCTTCACCCAGATTTACGACGCAATCAAGGCCCGGTATCCGCAGCTGCAGCTGATCGACTCCTCCGCCCGAAGCGCTCCCGGCGGCCGGGTCACCACCTTCGCCAAGGCCCGAAAGGCGGATGTTTACGACTGCCACCTTTACACGAGGTCGGCCGAGCAATCCGAAGCCCGTTCCACCGATTATGACGCGTACGACCGTTCCGGTCCGAAGATCTTCGAGGGCGAATGGGCCACGCGGGTCGGAGCCCCGACCCCGAACATGACCGGCGCCATCGGCGACGCCGCATACATGACCGGCTTGGAGCGCAATTCGGACATCGTCATCATGGCTTCTTACGCGCCGCTGTTCGTCAACGTCAGCCCCGGCGGAATGCAATGGCCGACGGACCTTATCGGCTACGATGCCATCGGCAGCTATGGCTCGCCCGCATTCTATGCCCAGGTCATGTTCAACAACAACCGCGGCGACGAGATCCTGACGACGAGCGCGGAAAACGTGGGCACGCGGACCTGGCAGGCGCCCGCCGGCCGCGGCGGCCAGCCGCCTGCCCCCCCACCCCAGCAGGTGCCGACCCTTTTCCACGTGGCCACCCGGGACAGCAGGACAGGAACCATCTACCTGAAGATGGTCAATCCGCTGGGCACCCCGCAGGATGTCCGTCTGGAGATCAAGGGCGCCTCCTCGGTGGCGCCGGATGGCGAGTCCGTGATCATGAAGGCCGACAGTCTCTCGGACACCAACTCACTTGCGCAGCCCAGGAAGATCGTTCCGGTCACTGCCAGGGAGAGCGGATTCGGGCCCAGCTTCACCCGCACCCTCGCGCCCTATTCCATCAATATCCTGAAGATTTCGACAAAGCCGTCGCAGAACTAGCCTGCATCCATCACAAATTCCGACAAATCTTGCCCAATCTCGTCGGCGCCGCATTCCGACCCACCGCAAGGCGTGAGCGACCGGATCCCGCCTTCACTCAATCGTGCACCGGCAGCCGTTCGCCGGATCCCGCTCGAACGAGATTTGCCAGCCCTTCTTCCCCGCAAGGTCCCTGACCAGTTCGATTCCCTGGGAAAGCCGCCAGGTCTCCCTCGGGCCCAATTCATTGCCGAACAGCGTCAATTGCGCCCTGTCGCTCTCAAGCTGGGCCACGCACAAGGCAGCCGTCTCGGATGCCAAGTCCTTTATGTCCTTTTGCCAGTAATGGGCGGTCATTCCGGCCCTGTCCCATTCCCCCATGAAGCGCATCGCGTCCTCGAGGGCCCATGCGCGCAGGCTGGCCTCAATCGACGCGCATTTCTTGGGCAACGCAAATATCGTGGACATCTTGGGGTAGGTGGCCGAAGCGGGACTCT
>CAZSEH010000064.1:0-9996 GCA_964605835.1 uncultured Opitutaceae bacterium | reverse complement strand
GATGCGTCACTTCGTCGACTTGACGACGAAGTAAAGGAACGGCCCGTTGACTTCCGTAAACTGGTGCGGCGTGCCCTGGGGAATGATGATGACATCCCCCTTTGCGAGGTGGCGCACGGTTCCACCAACGATCGAAGTGGCCTTGATTTCTCCCGGACCGGTGTCCTTCGGGTCCACCGCGGTTCCGCCCGTCACAAAAGTCGCCGAGCCGTCCACGATGTAAAAGACATCCGTGTCGTACGTATGGATTTCCACAGCACCCGGGGCGACGCGCCGGCCGGCCTGCACCTTGTACTGGGTGTTGATCTGGAGGGCTCCGCCGGTGGTGAAGACATGATCGACTCTGCTGTGGTCAAAGAGGATGACGTCGGAGGGTGGCGCCTTTGGGGCGGGCGGCGCCTTCGGGGCGGGTGCGTCGGCCGCCAAAGCGGCGCGGGCGAACCCAAGGACGGCACACGTGAAAAGGGCGAGGGATAGGGAGGGTTTCATCGCCAGGGAGATTGGATCCCATCCGGCCGGAAGACAAGACGCTAACGGCTCGCCTTCCTGTATCTCCTTCCGGAATAATCGGCCTTTTGTGGACGCTTCCTTCCCATCAACGGACGCCCCCTGGCGGTCGGGCCTGCGCGGAGCGCGGGCCAACCTCTGGCCTGGGCTGGCCCTGCAGCTTGCGGCGCTGGCCCTTGTCCTCGCCTATTACAACGAACCCCGCGTCTACGGCCTGTTGACCCGCCTGGTTGCAGTCCGGCAGTCGGCCGGACTTGGGTACGGCATGGTTTCGACAGCGATCTTTGCCGGAGTGCTGCCATTTCTGTACATACGGGCGGAATGCGGGATCGCCGGCCGGAAGCCGCAGTACAGCTGGGTTCAAGGGCTCATCCTGACGGCTTTCTGGGCCTACAAGGGCCTGGAAATCGATGTCTGGTACCGCCTGCTGGCACACTCATTCGGAACAGGACACTCCCCGGCCACCATAGCCATCAAGGCATTCCTCGACCAATTCGTTTATTGCCCGAGTTTCGCCGTGCCGACCGTGGCGGCAGCCTATCTGGCCGTGCAGGACCGGAACGGTTTCCTTGCCGATATTCGGACTCCGGGATGGTACCGGCGGCGCGTGCTGCCGATTCTCATTTCCAATTGGGCTGTTTGGGTGCCGGCCGTCATGATCATCTATGCCCTGCCAACCCCTTTGCAGCTCCCTCTCCAGAACATCATCATCTGGTTTTACACCCTGATTGTGGCCCACCAGACGCGCTCGGCGCCCGCGCTGACGACGTCGGGAGCCGCGGTCGTCTTCTGATTGGCGCAAGGCGTTTCGTCCGCCGTCAATTCCGGGTTGAATGCCCGAGAGCCGCGGTCCATTCCTTTGGGTTCGATCACCATGCCCCATCTCCGCATTTTGCTCATCGCCCTCCTTGTCTTCAGCCTCCAGGCGGCACGCCTGCGGGCCCAGGCCCCGGACCCCCTGCCCGAGACCTGCTACCTATTCAGCTCGTTTCGCGACAACGGCGAGGACGGCCTTCACCTTGCGTGGAGTACCGATGGCCTCAAATGGGAAGCCCTAAAGCAGGACCAAAGCTACCTGCGGCCGTCGGTCGGCAAGGAAAAGCTCATGCGCGATCCCTGCGTCACCCAAGGACCCGACGGCACCTTTTACATGGTCTGGACCGACAGCTGGACCGATCGCACGATCGGATTTGCCTCCTCAAAGGACCTCATAAACTGGTCCGAGGAGCGCGCCCTGCCCGTGATGGAGCAGGAACCCACGGCGCGCAACTGCTGGGCGCCCGAGGTCGACTGGGACGCCCAGCGGAAGGAATTTGTCATCTTCTGGTCGACCACGATTCCCGGCCGGTTCCCGGCCACGGAGGGGACCTCCGAGAGCAGCTACAATCACCGCATCTACTGCACGACGACGCGGGATTTCAGGACCTTCGCCCCTACGAGGCTGTTCTTCGATCCCGGCTTCAACTGCATCGACGCGACCCTTCTCCCCCTGGACGGAAAATACGCCCTGTTCTTCAAGGACGAGAGGAAATTTCCCAATCCGATGAAGAACCTGCGACTGGCGGTGGCGGATGACATCGAGGGGCCGTATGCGGTGGATCCCAGGCCCCTCAATCCCCCCGACAGCTGGACCGAGGGCCCCACCTCGATCCGCCTCGGCGCGGACACGGTCGTCTATTTCGATTGCTACATGAAACACCGATACGGCGCAGTCCGGACGCGGGATTTCAAGACCTGGGAGGACATTTCATCCCAGCTCGTCATGCCCGAGGGCATGCGCCACGGCACGGTCTTTGCCGTTCCACGCGCGATCGTCCAGAATCTCCTTGTTTCACACCCCGCCGAGGTGGCGCACCCGCCGGCGCCCTGACGCAGGGCCGGCCATTCCCCGCGGCCATGGAAAAAATCTCAGCGGAATACATTCTCGACGGCTCGGTCTCCTACTGGAATGTCGACCGGGAGAACCTGCTGTCCCTCCGGAGCCTGTTTGCGTTCCTTCAGGAGGCTGCGATCCGGCACGCCGACCAGTGCGAATCGGGCGCCCACGCGAAGGCGGCCCGGGGCGAATCCTGGGTGCTGCACCGGATGGCCGTGGCCGTGCACCGCTATCCCCGGTACGAGGAGGCGCTACGGGTGGTCACCTGGTCCTCGGGAATCCGGGCCTTCAAGGGCTATCGCGATTTCCGGGCCTTTTGCGGGAGCGAACCCATCGTCTCGGCCTCGTCGGTCTGGCTTTATTTCAATATCGCCGCCAAGACGATCTGCCGGGTGCCCCGGGAAATCGCAGCTGGGTTCCCCACCCACCCAGGGGACGTCTTCTTTCCCGAATTGGAGAAGCTGTCGCTCGCGCCTCCGGCCGAAGATTCAAACGGCCTGGAGGTCTCGGTCCGATACTCGGACTTCGACGGCAACGGGCATGTCAACAACACGGTCTATTTCGACTATTTGCAGACGGCGCTTGCTGCACGAGCGCATTCGCCCCGGCCGGGAACGCTCCAGATCCAGTTTCTGCGGGAAATCACGCCCGCAACCCGGCAGGTGAAGGTCTCACTTGAGGCCCGGGACGATGCGATTGCCTTCGGCCTGGGGAACCCGGCCGGTCTCTTTGCCCACGGCGTAGTCCGCTGAAGATTACAATACCGGCCTTGCTCAAAGCGCCTTGTCATCGGCCGCATCCTGGCCAATCGTCTTAATGCCGGTTCCATCCACGGGTTCGGAATCGCACCAGACAAAATGGAATACGTCACACTAGGCAGGACCGGCCTCAAGGTCTCACGCGTCGCCCTCGGTTGCATGACCTATGGAGCCGCCCCGGCCGGCGAACTCAAGTTGGGGCGCCATGCCTGGAGCTTGAGCGAGGCGGACAGCCAGCCGTTCCTGCGCCAGGCGCTCGACCTGGGGATAAACTTCTTTGACACGGCCAACATCTATTCCAGCGGCGCCAGCGAAGAGGTGCTCGGACGCTTCCTCAAGCGCAACACCCGCCGCGAGGCCGTCGTTGTCGCGACCAAGGTGCACGGTGTCATGCGCGACGAGCCCAATGGCCGTGGGCTTTCGCGCAAGGCCATCTTTCACGAGATCGACGAAAGCCTCCGCCGGCTCGGAATGGATTACGTCGATCTCTACCAGACCCACCGCTGGGACTACGAAACGCCGATCGAGGAGACCCTGGAGGCGCTGAACGACGTGGTGAAATCGGGCAAGGCGCGCTACATCGGCGCTTCCTCCATGTACGCCTGGCAGTTTGCAAAGGCCCTCTACGTCGCGGAACGGCGCTCCTGGACGCGTTTCGTCTCCATGCAGAACCACTACAATCTCCTGTATCGCGAGGAAGAGCGGGAGATGATGGCGCTTTGCCAATCCGAAGGCATAGGGGTCATTCCATGGAGCCCCCTCGCCCGCGGGCGCCTGACGCGCCCCTGGAAGACCGAGGTCTCCAAGCGCTCCCAGACCGACCAATTTGGCAACGGCATGTATTCCCGGACCGAAGAAAGCGATCGCAAGGTGGTCGACCGCCTGGGCGAGGTCGCGGAGCGCCGCGGCATCCCCCGCGCCCAGATCGCCCTGGCATGGACGCTTGGCAAGCCGTTCATCACCGCGCCCATCGTCGGGGCCACCCAGCCGCACCATCTCAAGGACGCGGCTGCGGCGCTCTCGGTGCGCCTCTCACATGAAGATATCGCCTCCCTTGAGGAACCCTACGAGCCGCATCCGGTCCTCGGTTTCAGCTGAAACCGTCGGTTGAGTGAAATTTTTTCGTAGAATTCTGAGATATCTCGGGTATGGGGTCGCGCTTGCCGCCATTCTGGCGTCGCTCGCGTTTGCGCCGATCGTGCAGACCTGGACTGCGCAGGCGCTCCTCGCCACCCACCAGTCTGTACAGGGATCCGTGGGATCGGTGTCCGTGGGATTCGGAAAAGTCGAAATCGACGAACTTCACCTGGAGCACGATGGCGCCGTTCTCACCCTGCGCTCCGTCCAGGCCAGGCTTCCACTTGTGGAAGCGGGTTGGAAGAGGAAGGTCAGGGTTCAAAGCCTGACGGCAAAGGACTGGACGCTCGACCTGAGCCGAGTCCGCACCCGGGGGCTCGCACCTTCGAATGCAGCCGCCGTCCCCGCGACCGCCGCCGAGGCGGCGGCCGCGCAAGCGGAGATCATTACCGCGCAGACTCTTGCGCTCGTCATGCGCAAGATCCTGGGCGGCTGGGAACTGCCGTGCGACGTGTCCTTGGACGGGATCGACCTGGAGGGCGATGTCATGCTCCCCGCACGATCAAAGGATGCGCCGGCGCGGCTTCACGTGGTTATCAAAGGCGGCGGTCTGACCGCCGAACATGAGGGGGTGTTTGCGATCGATGCCGCCAACGCGGTCGTCAATCCGGACCTTTCGGTGACGGTTGTCTCCGCCCACGGCCGCCTGCTGATCGCGATGGCTTCCCCGCGGACTCTCAAGCGCATCGAGATCAAGGCTGATGTTTCCGCCAAGGGCGGATCGCTTCCGGAAGACCTCGCCTTGTCGGCGGATATAGCGGCATCCCGCGGCCCGAACGGGGAGGACTACACGCTCGACCTCGGCCGCGGCGGCAGGCAAATCGCGAAAGTCGACGCACACCTCTCCGGGGCGCCCGGCCGGCTCGAGGGGACCTGGAAGATCGGCTTTCGCGACTCGGACCTTGCCCCGTTTGTTCCGGATCATCCCCTGCCCGCCTTCTCAACGGCCGGGGAAGGCCGGTTCGATTCCGACCAGCCCTTCGCAACCGTCCACGCCACCGGCCGGCTGAATTGCGTCGTCGGCCGCCTGGGCGCCCTCGCGCTGCCGCTCGACCGACTTGGATCCGCAACGCTCGACGCCCGGTTCGATCTGATGCACAGCGGCCAAAGCCTCCGGTTCAACCAGCTGCGTGTCGCCATCTCCTCATCCGGCCCGAATGCGCTCGTGCAATCGCTGCAGCCGTTCGTTCTCGACGAAAAGACCGGCGGCTGGAAGGTATCCGACCCGCGCAACGACTGGATCGATGGCTCGATCCAGGGATTTCCGATTGCGTGGTTTTCAGGCTCGATTCCCGGACTCGACTTCGCCGGTGGCGATGCGGCCGGTCAATTCGCCGTCCGGGCCGTGAACGGGGAGCTGGCCTTTCGTTCAAAGGAGCCCCTGACCGCGGCCGGCGTATCCGTTCTGCGCAAGGGCGGGGTTATCGGGAGGGGACTCGATCTGTCGCTCTCGCTTCTTGTCGATTACGCGTCCCAGGGATGGCAGGTCGAGGCGGCGCCGCTTGCGCTGAGCAGCGGAGGCCGGCGGCTGGCGACCTTCGCGGGCAAGGCTGCCCGGTTCACCAGCGCCGACCCGTCGGTTGCAGTCACGGGGACATGGAACGTCGACATCGAGGCACTCGAAGCGCAGTCGGCACTGCCGGCTCTCCATTGGGTTGCCGGCCGTTCGGCCTCCGGCGATTTTTCCGCAAGCCTGGGAACGCCCGCGGAAATGGAGGCCAAGCTGACCGTTCTTGGACATGACCCGGGGAAGTCGATGACGGGCAGCGTGCATGTGGACGCCAACGCCGACGGCTCGGTCGGATTCCTGGCACCCCTGAAGATTTCGTTCGGCCCGAGCGTGTCGGACGTGTCGGCCGAGGGCACCTGGCGCAGGGACGAAGCGGGCTCCCGGATCGATGCCAAGCTGACCGGCCAGAATGTCGTCTTGCAGCATTTGGGCATCCTCGCCGCCCCGCTGGCCGCCGCCGCGGGCGTCCCCCTGCCGGCGATATTGGCCGACGGACCCGGCGCGGCGACCGCGAAAACACCGGACCGGATTCCCTTCTGGGGCGCGTGGAGCGGGCAGGTGACGGTCGGCTTCGACCGGTTGCGGGCGGGGAACCGTGACTTCACCGGCGTGGGCGCGACCTTCGACGCCAGCCCGCGATCCCTGCGCCTGCTGTACGGCCGCGGCGGGCTCCCGAAACACAGCCCGGCGGATTTTGAAGGATCGGTCTCGTTCGATCCCTCCGCCGCGCTTCCCTACAGCCTGAAGGCCACTGCCGCCGTCAACGACGTCGAGGGAGCGCCATTTTTCGGCGATCCGAAGCCCGGCCAGGACCCGGTACTCGAAGGCCGATTCTCCGTCGCAAGCACGTTCACGGGCGCCGGAACATGCCTGGAAGATCTGGTTGCCCGCACGCGGGGCGATTTCCGCCTAACGGGCATGTCGGGAATAATCCGCCTGCTCAAGGTGGATGTCGCCGATTCGCTGCCGGAGGTCAAAACCCCGGTCTCGGACACCGTCGGTTCCGTCGGTTCATTCATGGGTTCCCTGGTTGGAATCAAGCACGCGTTCGCCGGGTCGGGCGAAATCCATCTCCCCAAGGCCACCGAGGCGGTCCTCGATTTCGCAAACCAGGTTTCGGAGATCGGATATGACCAGATCACGGTCAACGCCACATGCGGGCCAGACCGCTCGATCCAAATCGTCGAATTGGCGATGACGGCTCCAAACGAACGCCTGAAGGGATCCGGCCGGATCGCCCGCATCAACGGACTGTCCTTCCCAGCCGAACCGCTGAGCCTGGACCTGGAGCTGGGCGCCCGCGGCCGGCTGGCCGAACTCCTTTCGAACGCCGGTTTGCTTTCCGCCACCTTGGACAAGCTTGGCTATGCGCCGCTCAAGCAGAGCGTCCACTTCGGCGGCACCCTGGAACATATTGACGGAGGCGCCTGGCAGGATCTCCTGGTCAAGGCGGCGACTCCAAAGCCGGACGTGGGGAAGAAAGCCGGGACTCAGGCGCCCAATCGCCCGTAAATCCGCCCCGCTCGCGTCTCGACGAAGGCGCGATTCCGATTATTCTCTGGCACCGACACGCGATGATTCAGTCGGAAACGAACGCGGGAACGAGCAACAGGACCGGCGCATGGCTGGCAACGGCAGCCCTGCTTTTGTTCGGCGCCTCCCGCCCGGCCCTTGCGCAGCTCGCAATCACGCAGATTTCGGCGACCGACTGGCAGATTGCCAATGGAGCGATCACCCTCGATTGGGATTCGAACCAGGGCAATGTCTGGAACGTCGTCCTCGCCGGACACACCGACAGCCTGGTCGATACGACCCAGGTTCAAGGGGACGGAAGGTACAAGGGGCTGTACATGGACAATTCCCCCGTGCTGAGCGGCGCCCAGACGACCGGGTATGACTTGAGCCAGGGCCGCTACCTCGACTGGTGGATCACGACGGCCTCGAGTTCCACCAACCCGTTCACCTTCACAAGGCATTTCATCGTGTTTCCGAACGATCCGGGTGTTCACGCGTACATCGTGTTCGCGCACAGCTCAACCGACATCGCCGGCAGCCTCGGGCAGGTGCAGTACGTCTTTCGAGTCAGCCAGACCCTGCTCAACAACACCTATTCCTACAACTCGGGCCTGAACAATCTCGGGCCGACTCTGATACCGCTGCCGGATCCGGCCGTCTCGATCGCGGCCGGCGCGGACCCCGGGCGGGCTGTGCAGGACGCCACGGTCGATTTGCACGGCCTGACCGTGCCCTCCGGCTTCACACGCGGTTTCTACACCAAGTACGACTACTCAAGCTTTGAGTACCTGCACGAGGTGCACGGTCTCTACGGCAGCACGTACGGCTGCTGGGGGGTGTTTCCCAGGACGGATTCGATGGTGGGGGGGCCGGGCAAGCAGAACCTGATCTTCACGGGAAACATCTGCATGGGCGAGCTTCTCTCCGACCACCTGGCCTACAATCTCGGCTACACGCCGCCCCAGGGAGTTGCCAGCACCCGCTTGTTCGGCCCCGTCTACTTCCGGTTCAACACAGGCACCCCGGCGGCGATGTTCAACGACGCCTTGGCATCGATGGGGCCCGCCCTCGCCGATTGGGACACCGACAACACCCTCATCGGGGCGGGATACGTTCCTTCAACGGGCCGTGGAACGGTCGCAGCGACGGTTTCCGGAGGCGGATCCAATTCGTCGAACACCGCCTGGACGGTGCTCGCGGACAACAACGTCAATTTTCAGTTCACGAACCAGGGACACCAGTATTGGACGGCCAACGACAGCAGCGGAGCCGCGCCGCTCACGGGCGTCGTCCCGGGAACCTATCGCCTCTCCTCCTACGTCCTCGGGCAGTGGGGCGAGTCCCGCTTGAACAACGTGGCCGTCAGCGCGGGAACGACGACAAGGGTCAGCATTCCCTTCACTCCGGAGAACTTCAGCTCGTCGCCGCCCGTATGGACGATCGGCACGCCGACCCGTTCGGCCGACAAATACCTCCACGGGACGAACAACGCCACAGGCCAGGACGACCGGGAGTACCCGGGCGCCTGGAACTACTGGAGCGATCTTGCACCCAATAGCGGAGCGGTCGTCTATTACGCCACTGCGGTCGGTTCCACGCCCGCGACCAACAATTTGCAAGTATGGAACTACGTGCAATGGAATAAGTTCGACCCGGGACTTTACGATTCCTCCAACGACACGACAGACAACTACAAGAACGTCATTCCGTCCTACGTAGCCACTCTCCCCGGAGCCAGCGGGACAAACGGCGTAAGCACCGCCTGCCCGCCGTGGCAGGTCTATTTTACAGCGAGTTCGTCGCAGTTGAGCCAGGGCCAGTACACGGTCCTGTCGGTCGGGTTCGCGTCAACCAACGGCAATGTCACTGTGTCCCTGAACGGACACAGCCTGACCTGGAACGGCAATTCCACTCTCAAGACGAGCGACGCCGCAACGCGCAGCGGCCTCCAGGGAACATACCAATGGGTCGTCTTCCAATGGCCGGCCAGCTATCTGAACGCGGCCGGATCCTCGGACACGGTCACGCTCTCGACCAGCGGCAATGTCGAGTACGATGCCCTGCGTATGGAGATCACGAACACATCAGCCGCTCCTTCCGCCAGCAACTGGTACGATTACGAGTATGTCTCTTCCGGCGTTTACACGCCGGCGAACGACACCGTGAATAATCCCTCCTCGGTGAACGCCCTCATGCTGCCTGCGGTCACGACCCAGCCGGCGCCGCAATCGGTCAATGCCGGCGCGAGCCCGATCCTGACCGCCGCCGCCACGGGCGCGACGGGCTACCAGTGGCAGTTGAACGGGGCCAACATTCCCGGCGCCACGAATGCCGCCCTGACACTCTCCAATGTCGGCACGACCCAACGGGGCAGCTACACCGTCATCGCCTCCAACGCCTACGGCTCCGTGGCATCGAACGCGGCGAATGTGGCGGTCTCC
Organism: uncultured Opitutaceae bacterium; assembly: GCA_964605835.1. Lineage (GTDB taxonomy): Bacteria > Verrucomicrobiota > Verrucomicrobiia > Opitutales > Opitutaceae > Palsa-1447. Next base: position 252 of record CAZSEH010000064.1, on the reverse strand, counting down.
GTCAATTCGTCCCTGTACAACATTTCCTCGCGGGCCTACATAGGCACCGGTCCCTACCAGAATCTCGTGGCCGGTTTCTACACCAACGGATCGGGCTCGAAATACGTCGTTGTCCGGGGCATCGGCCCGAATCTGGCGATCGTCGCCCCGACACTCGCCGGCCAGACCCTCCCCAACCCGAAACTGACCCTGTTTAACGGAAGCGCGGCCGTTCTCGCGACGAACTCGGCCTGGGGCGGCGGCCAGACCCTG
>CAZSEH010000063.1:15731-20808 GCA_964605835.1 uncultured Opitutaceae bacterium | reverse complement strand
CTGTAGAAGCCGGACTTGATGCAGTCGTAGCAGGTCTCCTCGTCCCCGTGGTCGAGGTGGACGGCGAAAATGGCGTCGGGAAAGAGCTGGGCGGCCGCGCGGATGATCGCTTCGAGCATCAGCTTGTCGGTGTATTTCCGGGCTCCTTTCGAGATCTGGATGATGAAGGGTGCCTGCGACTGGATGCAGCCTCGGAAAAGGCCCATCGTCTGCTCGGCATTATTGATGTTGTACGCGCCGACGGCGTAGTTGCCGTAGGCATGCTTGAAGAGCTGGGCGGTGGTGACAATCATGGGAAAAGACTTTCAGTAAGGGTAGTTATACTACGGCTCATTGCAGCATAGGGACAAGCGCTATCTGGCTGGAGCGGCGGGTTCCGGACGGCTTTGCAGCGGGCCATCTTTGGCCCATTATCATTCGTCATGAACCGATCCCGCCCGCTTATGCGGGCCGGGCAGTCACGGCCTGCGCCGGATCCGATCCATCTTCTGCCGAGCCTGTTGTGCGATCTGAAGCCGCTGCAGGGCCTTGAACTGTGCCTGCGACAGGACGCCCTTGGCCTGGAGGACGGCCGCATCCGAAATCACTGCAACAGCGCTTCCGCCGGCGGCGGGCCCGGCTCCTGCATTGTCCGGCCCATCAGGCTGTGTCGACGCCAGGATCGGGATGAGCTGGTCGGTCTGGTCGTCGGTGAGGGGATCCTGGGTGTAGCTCAGGGACAGCCCCAGCTCGCTGATGACGCTGCGCTCGGGAAGGGTTTGCTCGTATTGCCGGTACCGGGAGAAGGCGGCGTTCCCCAATTGGGACCGGATCTGCTCGTCGACGATCGCCCGGGCGTTACCTACCGCCTGCCCGGCTGCCGCCGGGTCGGCGCCCGGGCCTCCCGCCGCCTGCATGGCATCCGTCAGCATCTGCTGTCTCTTGACGAGAAGATCCTTGAACTGGTCGATCTTTTCCGCGGTCAGGCTGAAATCGCGGGCCAGGTTCCTGAAAAGGGCGGCGTATTGGATATCAAGCCGGGCCTTTGCGTCGATGCCGGCGAGCTTCTGATATTCCAGGGTGTTGGTTGCGGGGAGCACCGCCTGGGCTCCACCGCCCGAACCAGCGCGGCCATTGGCATTGTCGTTCCCGCCGCCCCGGCTGCGGAGCGCGACGAGTTCGTCCTGAAGCGACCTGGACTGGTCCTGGGCCCTGCCCAGCTCCTCCTTCAGTTCGCCGCACTGCCGCCAGGCGGCGAAGGACAGGCCCGCCAGGGCGAGCGCGAGAACGGCCATGAGGATGGTTGCGACGGATTTCACTCTTTGGGGACGCAGTTGCGCGCCCCAAGCGAGATTGGCAGGGCGTTTCCCCGCTGCAAGTTGCAACTAGACTACTCCGGTTTCGGGGCGGCGGGCGGCTCCGGCGGTTTCTTCCGCGTGAAGCCCCGCCGCTTCGGAGCGTTCGGATCCTTCGGCGGGCGCGGGGCGAATTCGAACGCGGTCGTCCCGTCGGGCTTCAGCGCCAGATGCGCGCTGAAAGGCCGCCGTGTCCTCTGGCTCCAAAACTTGTCGAGCAGGTCCGTCTTGCCGACCTCCAGCATCTTCATGAACTGCTCCCTCGGAATATCGCGGGAGAGTATGCGCCTCGAACAGCGTGCGAGGATCTTGTCCTCGCCGTTCTCGACTCGGCGGACGACATAGCTCTGGGGCGCCTCGTAGACCTGCGCACCCGCGCCAAAGCGCTCCGGCGCCGGCGCCACGGGCTGGAGTCCCGTGAAGTCGATCTTGACCGCCCCATTGCCGTCCCTTTGCCCGTCGAAGACAAACTCAGCCTTCTTTTCCTCTGCGTTGTACCGCAGGATTGCGCTGTAGGCCCGGCCGGATTTTGCGGAGCGAAATCCGTCGAGCGGGCCGATCTGGCCCTTTGAAAGGAGGTCGCGAACCTCGGACTCCTCCATCCGCCGGCCGCCGATCACCTTGTAGATCATGAGCTCCCCGTCCTGCGACTTGTAGCCGCGGAGGGTCTCCCGCATGGGCTTGCCATCGGTCGGCGACAGGATGTCGGTGACACGGGCTGCCGTGTCGTCCTCCTCGAACGCCTTCACCCGTTCGATGATGCCGCGGGTCTGGTCGGCCACCTCGCGCATGAACTCGGGCCGCGTGAATTTCCCATGCTCAATCTGGCGAAGCTTGAACTCCCATTCGCCCGTCATGGCCGGGCTCGTGAGCGCCTCGGCCCTGACCGCCGCCAGGAACTGAAGCAGCTGCTCGGCCTTGGCCGTCGGGATGAGCTCCCGCTGTGCCCGGTCCATGTACCTCTGATTGATGAGCCCGTCGATCGTGTCGGCCCGGGTGGCGGGGGTGCCGAGGCCGCGCTCCTTCATCGCCTCGGCGAGTTCCTCGTCTTCGACGAGTTTCCCGGCGCCTTCCATCGCCGACAGGAGGGTAGCCTCGGTGTATCGGGGCGGGGGCTTGGTCGTCTCTTCGTGAAGGGTGGTTTCAAGGGTCTTCGCCTTGGCGACACCGTTTACGGAATCCTTCGGGTCCAGGGCGGGGAGCGCCTTCGAGTCCGCGGAGTCATCCTCGACCGTCGTCTTCCCGTACACGGCGAGCCAGCCGGGAAACGTAAGCACCTTGCCCTCCGTCTTGAAGGTGTGGCCGGATACGACGCTCAGGCGTGTCGTTATGTCGAACTCGGCCGAAGGGTAGAATACTGCGACGAAGCGCCGCGCGATCATGTCGAAGACCTTTGCCTCCATGTCCTCGAGATGCTTGGGCTCGGTGATCGTCGGGATGATGGCGAAGTGGTCGGAGATCTGGGCGTTGTTGAAGATCCGCTTGTTCGGGCGGAGCCACCCCTCTTCGAGGACTTTTGCGGCGTGGCCGGCGAGGTCGCCCTGGAGGTTGCCGAGCGCCTCCCGGACAGTCGGGATGTAATCCTCGGGCAGCGCCCGCGAGTCCGTCCGCGGGTAGGTGATCATCTTGTGCCGCTCGTAGAGCGCCTGGGCGATCTGGAGCGTGCGGCGGGCCGGCAGCCCAAAACGGTTGTTGGCCTCCCGCTGGAGCGTGGTCAGGTCGTAAAGGCGGGGCGACGCCTGCGTGCTCGCCTTCTTCTCCTCGGTGACGTCTGCCGGCGGATGGCCCTGGCATGCGGCATGGACCGATTCGGCGAGGGCCTTTTCCCAGATGCGATCGATCCGGTCGTGATCGTCTCCCTCGGCCTTCTTGAAGTTGGGCCTCTGGTAGACGCCCTCGTAGACGCCGTTCGTTACATCGAAGGCGGCCGTGACGCGCCAGAACGGCCGCGGCTTGAAATTGCGTATCTCGAGCTCCCGGGCGACGACGATCGCAAGGGTCGGGGTCTGGACGCGGCCGACCGAGGCGACATTTCCCGCGCGGGACCCGAACATGCGCTTGGTCAGGGCCCTTGTGCCGTTTATCCCGATCAGCCAGTCGCTCTCGCTCCGGCAGCGGGCCGCGTCGGCGAGGCCGGCCATCTGGGATCCGTCGCGCAGGTTCTTGAAAGCCTCGCGAATGCCCCCGGAGGTCATGGTCTGCATCCAGGCGCGCTTCACGGGCAGCTTGCACTTGGTCAGCTGGTAAAGGTTGGCGAAGATGAGTTCGCCCTCCCGCCCCGCATCGCAGGCATTGATGACCAGCTCGATGTCCTTCCGGGCAAGGAGCTTTTTCAAATGCTCGTAGCGTTCCTTCGAATCCTCGATCGGCTTGAGCTGGAATTTCTCGGGAATGATCGGCAGCACCTCGAGGCGCCAGAATCCGTACTTCTTCTTGTCGATGTCCTCGGGCATCTGAAGTTCCACGAGGTGGCCGACCGCCGACGAGATCACGTTCTCGTCGTCTTCAAAATGGTCGCCTTTCTTGGGCACCTTGCCCAGGGCGCGTGCGAGATCGGCGGCCACCGACGGTTTCTCGGCGATGATGAGTGACTTCATGAAGAGGGGAGCGGTTAGGCGGCGGCGGGCGGGAGTGCAAGCACTATCCCATTTTGCAAAGCCGACCGGCCCAATATAGCACAACCGGCGGCGGCAGGGGGGCGCATCGCTTCAGGCATCCCTTTTCCCGGGGGAAAACCGCTCATTTGCCACGGCCGGCGGACGCATGGAAGCGCCGCCTGATGTCACGATCGTTGCAAGCGGCAGGCCGGCTCTCCGCGGCCCGGGCAGCAAATCACTTGGCCGGCCTGTCCGCGACCGGGGTTGCCGGATCGGCCCTGCCCCCGGCAATCTTGTCCCGGGCGAGCCAGCCCTGCTTATCGAGGACGTCGAGAATCCTTTCGACGTGCGGATCGGCGCGCTCCTCCTTCGGCAGGGCAAACAGCACCCGTCCGGCTTCGTAGCCGGTAACCGGCTTGTTCAATCTCAGGGCCGCCACCGCGCGCAGGACCCAAAGATGCGTGTCGCCGGGGTAACCCGGATACCTGATTATGAAATTGCGGCTGTCGTACAGATAGTTCCCAAAAAGATGGACCTGTTCACCGCCGTCCCTTGCCTTCACCGCCTGATCCGCGACATCCAGCAGCTTGTTGAACTCGGCCCGCTGCCTGAACGTGTCCGCCTCGCCGTCAATCACCATGCTCATGCTGTCCTTGTACGATTGGAAATCGCCAATCATCTGGTTGTAGGCAGGCGTGCCGTAAACGGTCTTTGGGTTCTGGCCGAGAGTGTTTCCCTCGGAAAGGCTCGCGTGGGCGTTTTGCAGGTAGATCGTGTTGTTTACGTTCGGGCTCAAGTCTGACTGAGTAGCATCCAGCTTGGTCGCGTCCGATTGGGCGTAGGCGCAGCCGGAGCCGAGGGCGCAAATGACAAAAAACAGGTGTGATCGCATTGTCATTTTCATGGAGGTGGGGGTTGAGGCAAGTATAGGCAAATCTGGGGGAATTCCAACAAGGAATGCCGGTAAAGAGAGACGCACGCGCCCATGCCCGGGTGATGCCGGGAATGCACGATCCGGGCCAACAATTTGATGGGCAACTGGATAGTATTAGGACAGCGACGGATTGCGGTGCGAAGGAGGCGCCGCAAGGCCGCCGTCTACAGCCGCGGGGTCTCCGCCAGCGTGCTGTCGAGCGCCTTGAGAAG
>CAZSEH010000063.1:0-15631 GCA_964605835.1 uncultured Opitutaceae bacterium | reverse complement strand
CCGCCGTCTACAGCCGCGGGGTCTCCGCCAGCGTGCTGTCGAGCGCCTTGAGAAGATCCGCGATGGTCTCGTCGGTCTCGTCGCCCATGTTGGAAATCCTGAATGCCTTGCCCTTCAGCTTTCCGTAGCCGCCGTCGATCACCATGCGGTGCTTCGCCTTGAGCGTCTTGTTGAGGGCGGGCAGGTCGATGTTCAGCGTGTTCGAAAAGCAGTTCAGGGTGACCGAGCCGAAACCCTCCTTCGGGAATAGCTTGAAGCCTTTCGCGAACGCCCAATCGCGAACTGTCCGGTTCAGCCGGGCGTGGCGCGCGTGGCGCGCGGGCAGGCCCTCGGCGGCGATGTCCTCGAGCTTCGACTTGAGGGCGTAGATATGGGGAATCGTCGGCGTGCTCGGTGTCATCCCGGATTCGTGATTTTTCTGGAACTCGAGGAAATCGAAATAGTACCCGCGCCCGTCGGCCTGCGCCGCCCGGGCGAGCGCCCGCTTCGACACGGAAAGGAGCGACAGTCCGGGCGGGATCGCGAGAGCCTTCTGCGAACCGGTGATCAGGACATCGATGCCCAGTTCATCCTTCGCGATGGGCATTGCGCTGAGCGAACTCACGGCATCGATCACCGAAATGACGTCCGGGAACTGGCGCACCACGGCCATGAGGGCGGGCAGGTCGCTCATGCAGCCGCAGGAGGTCTCGTTGTGGATGATTGTCACGGCGTCGTAGGCGCCGGTCGAAAGCTCGCGCCGGACCGCCTCCGGGTCCACGGGCTGGCCCCATTCAAATTTCAGGGCGCCGGCGGGCCGGGCGCAGCGAAGGGCGACGTCGTTCCATTTGTCGGAAAAGGCCCCGTTCATGCAATTGAGCACCTTCCTGCGGGTGACATTGCGGACGGATCCCTCCATTGCGCCCCAGGAGCTGCTGGTCGACAGGTACACCGGATCCTTCGTCCCAAAGATCGCCTGCAGCCCGGGCTGGATGGACTGGTAGAGCGCGACGAAATCGGTGCTGCGGTGCCCGATCATGGGCTGGGCCATGGCCCGCAGGGTCTTTTCCGAAACGGCCACGGGGCCGGGAATGAATAGTTTGTAGCTCATGGGATGTGTGCGCGTAGGCACGCCAAAAACAGTTTACCGAAGCTTGCGCGTCAACATTCATTGGTGTTTGAAAGGTGGCTCCCCGATTGCCGGGCCCATGGCGCTTTCCTTGATCAAGAAGAAATTCCAGGCTTTCGAGCTATACACGGTCGACGTGGTGCTCGGCCGCCGCGCAGACACGGGGGCTGCGATCTATGGCGCCCTTCTCCAGGCCCTGTCCTGGGTCTTCAGCGGGATCGTGCAGCTGCGCCTGTGGCTGTACAGGACCCGCATCCTCCACGACCAGCCGCTGGGCTGCCTGGTCGTCGTGGTCGGCAATCTGACGGTGGGCGGGACCGGAAAGACGCCGGTCGTCGAGAAGTTCGCCCGCGCGCTCCACGACCGGGGCCGGAAGGTGGCGATCCTGAGCCGCGGCTACAAAAGCAAGGCGGCTCCCTTCTGGGAAAAGCTGTGGCACGGGCTTACGCACACGGCCGAGCCCCCGCCGAGGATCGTGAGCGACGGGGTGCGGGTGCTGCTCGACAGCGAGCAGGCGGGCGACGAGCCGTACATGCTCGCCCGCAACCTTCCCGGCGTCGTCGTTCTGGTCGACAAGAACCGCGTCAAGTCGGGCGCTTACGCCATCAAGCACTTCGGCTGCGACACTCTGGTGCTCGACGACGGGTTCCAGTATCTGCCGCTCAAGGGGCGGCTCAATCTGCTGCTCGTCGACAAGACAAACCCGTTCGGAAACGGCCGTCTGCTGCCGCGCGGGATACTGCGCGAGCCGGTCAAGCATTTGCGCCGCGCCAATTACGTCTTCCTCACCAAGTCGAACGGCCGGCGGGATGCCGACCTTGAGGCGCTGATCGCGCGCAACAATCCCGAGGCGGACATAATCGAGTGCGCCCACAGGCCGAAATACCTCCAGCGATGCGACGCGGTCGGCGACGCACCGGACGCCCGGCAACCGCTCGAATGGCTGAAGGGCCGGCGCGTCTTTGCATTCAGCGGGATCGCGACGCCGGAAAGCTTCGAGAAATTCCTGAGGGACCTGGGCGCCCTGGTCATGGGGAGGGAGAGGTTTCTCGACCATTACCGGTACACGCCCGAGGATCTGGCGGCCCTGGATGCGCTGGCCCGGCAGGAGGGGGCGGAGTGCCTGCTGACGACCGAGAAGGACGCCGTGCGCCTGCCTCCGACGGGCGGCGGCTCGCTGCCCGTCTATTACCTGCGGCTCGAGATCGAAATCATCCGCGGGGCGGCCGACTTCGACGAGGCGGTCGGGCGGATCTGCTTCCCGCAGGATGCCCTCCGGAGGGCGTGAATTGCGTTGCGGCCGGGGGCGGCCCGGCATTGATTTTCGGTCAAATGATAATTGACCCACGCTACCAGACCCTCGCCGAGGGCCTTGCGGGCTACTCCATGGCGCTGAAGAAAGGGGAGCGGGCGCTCATCGACGCTTTCGATGTCCCCGACGAGATCGTCGTCGCGCTCATCCGGGCCGTGAGGCGCCAGGGAGCCAAGCCGTTCGTTCAATTGAACCGGGCGCGCATTTCGCGCGAACTGGCGCTGGAGGCCGACGAGGCCCAGGTGGCGCCGCTTGCGCAGGTTGAGTTCGCCCGGATGATGAAGATGGATGCGTACGCCGCCCTGCGGGGTTCGAACAACATCTTTGAGTCCTCCGACGTTCCCGCCGAACGGGTCCGGCTGATCAGCCGGCTGATGAAGCCGGTCCTCGACCACCGGGTGGGGAAGACAAAGTGGGTGGTGCTGCGCTGGCCGACCCCGGCAATGGCACAGCAGGCCGGGCTCAGCACCGAGGCCTTCGAGGATTTCTTCTTCCGGGTGTGCACGCTCGACTACAGCCGCATGGGGCCGGGCATGAAGGCGCTGGCGGACCTCATGCGCCGCACCGACCGCGTGCACGTCAAGGGCCCGGGCACCGACCTGCGATTCTCGATAAAGGGCATCGGCGCCGAGGAATGCGGCGGGCTGCGCAACATTCCGGACGGCGAGGTCTTCTCCTGCCCGGTGAAGGACTCGGTTGAGGGGGTCGTGCAGTACAACGCCCCGACCGTGTATCTGGGGTCGTCCTTCGACAACATCCGGCTCGTCTTCAGGAAGGGGCGGATCGTCGAGGCGACGGGGAGCAACACGAAGCGCCTCAACGAGATCCTCGACAGCGACGAGGGCGCCCGGAGCGTCGGCGAATTCGCCCTCGGGTTCAATCCCTACATCCTCGAGCCGATGCGGGACATCCTCTTTGACGAGAAGATCGCAGGCTCGTTCCACTTCACCCCCGGCCAGGCCTACGAGGAGGTCGGAAACGGAAACAAGTCGCAGGTGCACTGGGACATGGTCTGCATCCAGCGTCCCGAGTATGGCGGGGGCGAGATCTGGTTCGACGGGAAGCTGATCCGCAAGGACGGGCTGTTTGTTCCGAAATCCCTGCACAAGCTCAACCCCGACTACCTGCTCGCGGGGAAGTAGCGCCGCCCCATCCATGCCGGCCGACGGCGGACTCAGCTCCTTCATCCAGGCTCTCCCGAAGACGGAGACGCACCTTCACATCGAGGGCGCCCTGCCGTACGATCTGCTGCGGGGATGGCGCCCGGAGCAGTTCCCCGAGGATCCGCCTTTTCGCCGGGCGGATTTTCGCTATCCGACGTTTCCGGATTTTGAACGGACCCTTTTGGACCACGCGCTGCCCTGGTTCAACTCGGCCGATCGCTACCACGAGGCGGCGAAGACGATGTTCGCGCGGCACCTCGCCGCAAACGTCCTTTACGTCGAGACCAGCTTTCACCTGCCGGTGGCGGGCTTCATCGGCGTTCCAGGGCCCGAGATCATCGCCGCCATCCGGTCGGCGGCCCCACGCGGGCTGGAGGTCCGGGTGTTTGCCGGGATGCCGCGCAACGCCTACGAAGGGCCGATGCGCGCAGTCATCGACGACCTGGAGAACTGGCAGGATCTCGCGGGAGTCGACCTGCATGGATTCGAGGCGATGCCGACCGAGCCCTGGAGCGCCGCGATCTGGAAAAGGCTTCGCGGGGCGGGCAAGGTGACCAAGTGCCACGCCGGGGAGTTCGGCGGGCCGGAGCGCGTCAGGGAGGCCATCCTGCAGCTTGGCGTCACGCGCGTGCAGCACGGCGTCCGCTCGATCGAGGACCCGGAAACCGTCCGGCTCGCGCGGGACCGTGGCGTCACCTTTGACGTCTGCCCGATCAGCAACGTGCGCCTCGGGGTGGCCCCCTCGATCCGCGAGCATCCGCTCCGCCGGCTGCGGGAGGCCGGTGTCCGGTGCACGCTTAGCACCGACGATCCGTTGTGCTTCGCGAACACGCTCTCCGACGAGTATGCGGCGCTCGCCGACGAAGGCGGCTTCTCCCGGGCGGAACTGGCGTCGATCGCCGGAGCCGGCTGGCAGGTTGCGGACGTTCCGGCCGCGGCCCGGGCCGCGGCCCTTGCGGAAATCGACCGGGTGGCGGGGAAGTCCGGACAGGCCAGGCCGTGAGCAAGAGCCTTGTCGTTGCGGAGGGCGCCCGCCGCGTGCGGGCCGACAAAGCTCTCGCCGCCGGGTTTCCCGAGCACAGCCGGTCGGCGATTCAGCGGGCGTTTGGCGCGGGGCTCGTGCTGAGGAACGGGGTTGCGGTCGGCCAGAGCGACCTTGTGAGGGCCGGGGACGTTCTCGAGTTCAGCCTGCCGGAGGCAAGCCCCGCCGAAATGCGGCCAAACCCGCTGCCTCTCGCCGTCGTCTGGGAGGATGATCATCTTGTCGCGATCAACAAGGCTGCCGGAATGGTCGTGCATCCGGGAGCAGGCACGGGGGGCGACACGCTTGTTCACGCGCTCCTCGCCCATTGCGCGGGGACCTTGAGCGGAATAGGCGGGGTGGAGCGCCCCGGAATCGTGCACCGGCTGGACAAGGAGACCTCCGGCCTGATTCTGGTCGCAAAGACCGACGCCGCGCATCGCGGGCTGGCGGAACAGTTTTCAGGGCGCTCGGTGGGCAAGGAGTACCTGGCGATTGTAGCGGGAGCGCCGGCCCTGTCGGCCGGAAGCGTCCGCAAGGCGGTCGGCCGCCACCCGCGGCAGAGGCACAAAATGACCGTCTTTGAGCCGGGAGAGGGCGGGCGCGCGGCCCACACGGACTGGAGCGTTGTCGAGCGATTTGGCAGGACCGCGGCCCTGCTGCGCTGCGTGATCCACACGGGACGAACCCACCAGATCCGGGTCCACCTGAAGTCCATCGGCCACGTCCTGCTCGGCGACGCGGTCTATGGGTTCAAGCCGGGCCCGCGCCTTCCGCCCGCCCCCCGGGTCATGCTCCACGCCGAACGCCTGCGCTTCACCCATCCGGTCACCGGCGAGGCGCTCGACCTCCGCGCCCCGCCGCCCACCGATTTTGCGGACATGTTGAAGATTTTGCGCGCTTCAGGCAGCTGACTTGGCGAGGTGAGGCGATGGGGAGGCTGCAGGCCGGGCAATCGGGCTCACCGCCCGACACTACGTCACCAGGTCGCGCTCGATCTGCTCAAGGGTCTTGCATTTGGTCTCGGGCAGCTTCGCCAGGATGAAGACAAAACCGAGCGCGCAGATTCCGGCGTAAAGGCAGAACGTGCCCGCTGCGCCGAGGGAGTGGTTCAAGAGCGGAAACGTGTAGGTGACGATGAAGCAGGCGATCCAAAGGGCCGTGACGGCGACCGACATGGCCGCGCCGCGGATGCGGTTGGGAAAGATCTCCGAAATCACGACCCAGGTCACCGGGGCGAGCGACATCGCGTAGCAGCCGATGGCGGCAAGAACGAGCAGGAGCAGCGGGAGACCCTTGACGCCACCGGCAAAACAGGCGCCCATCACGAGGTAAATCAGCGCGAGGCCGCCGGCGCCCATCAGCATGAGCGGACGGCGGCCCCGCCGGTCGACGGCTCCCAGGGCAAAAAGGGTGAACACAAGGTTGATCGAGCCGGTCCAGGCGATGTTCTGCAATACGCCCGAGAGATCGTAACCGGCGGCGCGGAAAATCTCCTCGGCGTAGTTGAAGACCACGTTGAGGCTGCAGAACTGCTGGAAGACGGCGAGGGTGATGCCCAACACCATGACCCTCCTGAGACCCGGAGCCCAAAGGTCGCTGAACCGGACCTGCTGGGCCTGTTCGGCGACGAGGGTGGACTCTATGTCCGCTGCGGCTGCGCTTGCGTAGGCGGCGCCGCCGATCCTCGCCAGGACGGAGCGGGCCTCCCCGCCGCGACCGAGCTTGGCGAGCGAGCGCGGGCTCTCGGGCAGGAAAATCATGCCGGCAAAAAAAAGCAGCGCCGGTATCGCCGTAATGCCGAACATCCAGCGCCAGCCCTCCTGGCCGAACCACGAGTTGCGTATGAACTCGTCGGTTGCGCCGGCCGGAAGATCGCGCACGAGAAACCAGTTTGTGAATTGCGCCAGCAGGATTCCGATGACAATCGTCAGCTGGTTGAGCGACACGAGCTTGCCGCGCATGTGGGCCGGCGAGACCTCCGAGATGTACATCGGCGAGAGGCTCGAGGCGAGGCCGATGGCCACACCTCCCAAGATGCGCCAGGTGACGAACAGGGAGAAGGTGGGGGCGAGCGCGTTTCCAACCGAGGTCACGGCGAACAGCAGCGCCGCCACGATGAGAAGCCGCTTGCGCCCGCACCGGTCGCTCAGCGCGCTGGAAAGGAGCGCCCCGACGGGACAGCCGACCAGCGCGCAGCTGTTCGCCCAGCCCACCAGCGACGGATCCTTCAGCTGGAAATACCGCTCAAAAAACGGCTTTGCCCCTCCGATGACGACCCAGTCCCAGCCAAAGAGGAGCCCCCCAAGGGCGGCCGCAAGGGAGATGAGCCAGATGTATTTCAGGTTGAATCCGGCGTGCGAACTCCAGTCGCCGCCTCCGTTGACCGTTGCGGATTGCATGTTGTCCATGATTTGGGTGGCGCGCGGGGATCAGGAGGGTCGCCGGGCGAGAAGGTCGGCCGCCTGCGGGTGGTTGGGGTCGCGGCGCAGAACCTTTCTTAGAAGCCTGCGCGCCGCGGCATCCTGGCCGAGGCCGAGGCGGGCCTGCGCCTCCAGGAAGAGGGCGGTGGTCTGCTGGCGGGCCCGGAGGTCGTCCTCGAAGAGCAGCATTGTCGGCAGCGAGGTGGCGAAATAGTCGATCGCGGCCGGGGCCCTCGCAAGCGCCCGGGCATGGGCCAGCAACCCGCGAAAAAGCCGGCGCGCGTCGCCCTTTCTGCCGAGGCGGCCGAGTGCCAGTGCGGAGTAGTACGTCATCTCCGAGAAAGCGCGGACGCTCATCGCCTGGAAATCGCCCCTGAACCTGGCGGCGGCGGTCCAATGCGCGCGGGCTTCCGCCGGGTCGCCATTTTCCGCGTGGGCCTGGCCCAGCCAATAGTGAATGTCGCTCTGGTTTGCCAGAAGGTGGCTTGTCTCGCCGAGGTTTTCGGGCGCGGTGAGTGCAGTGCTGAAATGGCCTGCAGCTCGCGATGGGTCGCCTGCGCGCAGAGCGCGCCTTCCCAGGGCGAGGTGCGCGCGCACGTGCTGGCCGAGGGCCTGTCCCTCACCGCCCTCCCAGGGCTGGAAACCGCGGTGGCTGAGGATGGCCAGGGCGGATTCATGCCTGCCGGTCTGGTTGAAAAGGGCGCATAGCTCGAGCGAGAGGTCATCGCGCAAACGCACGAGTTCAAGATGGCGCCGGAGTTCCCGCAGGCGCCTGGCGGGGGCCTCTCCGAGCCGCTTCCAAAGCTGGTCGCGTTCGTAGAGCAGCCGTGCGTCGCGGGAGTTCGCGCGAAAGGCGCGTTCGTAGGCCCTGCGCGAAGCCGACGGGTCCCGGGCCACATTGTGGAGCGCAATTCCGAGGTTGCGCCAGGCGACGGCATTGGCCGGCTCGAGTTTGACCGCGCGCGTCCAAAGCAGGATCGCCTCGCGATGCCGCCTTCGATCGTAGAGAAGGTTGCCGAGGTAGAAGGGCGCGCGGGCGTCGCGGGGGCTGGCCGCCATGGCCTGCCTCAGCATGGCGATCTCCTCCAGCCGGGCCGGGAAGCAGTAGTCGGGCGGGGCTTTGGCGGCGTTGCGGAGGTTGCGTCGCACGGCGGACCGGTCGCCGAGCATGCCGGACAGCCACGCTCGGTAGTAGCCCACCAGGGGCCTGGTGCCGAGCGAGGCATCGGGCAGCCGGATTGCAGGCGCGGAGGCTGGCGTGCGGCCGGAGGGCCGCGCCTTGGGCGCCCGGTTGCCGAGCAGCGCGAGCGCATCCCGGAACAGTCCGGCGCGGGCAAAGTCCAGCGCCAGGTCCAGTCTCACCTGGACGTCGCACACGATCGATTCGCCGCTTAGATGGCGCGCCCACCAATCGAGCGGATCGAGCTTCAGCGTCTCACGAAGAAGGGATCCGGCATCGGATTCGCGCCCGAGACGCCGCAGGACCACCACCTTGAGGTCGCGGGCGCGCAGGTTGTCGGCATTCGCGCGCAGGGCGCGCTCGACGTGATCGAGCGCCGCAGGCCAATCGCACCGCAATGCGTCGATTTCGGCAAGCGCATGGTATGCGGCCGGCTGCCAGGCGTGGTTCCAGGCCGCCTTGTGGAATGCGGCGTAGGCGCCGTCGAGGGCGGTGGGATCGAGCGAGGCGGCGAACGCCCGCTCGCGCAGGCAAAGCCCGAGCTGGTAGTATGGCTCGCCGTCGGCGGGGTTGGCATTCCGCGAAACGAGGCGCGCGATGCTTGCCCGCAGGTATTTTTCGGCCTCATCGAGCTCCCCGCGCCCCAGGTGCCAGCGGCCGAGCGCAAGATTGCACCTGGCGTCTCCGCTGTCGCGCCGCAGGGCCTCGAGCCAATAGGCCTCCGGCAGGCGCGTGGCATGCCGATACTGCTCAAGGTGAAGGCCGATCACGAACAGCTCGTCGTTGCCGGCGACCTCCGCCGGCGCTGGCGGCTCGGTTGCGGGCGGAACCGCCTTCGGGGGCGAAGGCTCCCGGGGCGTGTGGGCGATCAGCTCGCGGCCGGCCGCAGTGCGGACGCGCAGCGTGCAGCCGGCCGCCTTCCGAACCGGCTCTTCCAGGAGCAGGGGTGCATCGGGCCGGATCGTCCGCCTCCATTTGAACAGGGTCCGGCCCCCGCGCTCGAGCTCGATCCTGGCGGAGGCGTGCGCCGCGGTCGTTGCGACGGCGATCTGCGCGACGCCCCGGGACATTCGCAGGCTGACGGCGGCCTCCGTGTTGGCCTTTTGCGCGGGTCCGATGCCGCGGATGGGATACCAGAACTGGCTCCAGGTCTTTGTCTCGCCGGGCTGGAGGAAGGAGAAATCCGGCTGATTGTCCGTGTAAACGCCGGCCATCAACTCGATGTAGGGGCCGAATTCGCCCCGCTCGTCGGGCACCGTGAGATGGCGGTCCCAGGCCCGGCCGAACGGGTGATTTCCCCATGTCCACTGCTTCTTGCCAGGCGAAATGTGATGGTTGGCAACGTGGACCACGCCCGCCCGGGCCTTATGGTCATAGCCGCCTGAGAAATCCCCGCTCGAGCCGAGGCACATGTAGGAGGTCGGCACCGGAATGTTCGCATACCAGGTCAGGTCGTTTGGCGCGCGGACCGGATGGCGCCTTCCCGCGGCGGATGCGCGCCCTCGCGCCCGCGCGGCGTAGTCGACCCCGTAGTAGGTTCCCGAGCAGAGCGGAAAAGTGCTCATCGCGCGCCGGGCGTGGTCGGCGACGCAGGTCACGTCGGGCGGGAAGAACGACTGATAGAGCGGGTGGACGCGCGCCGCGAGATTGGCCCACCAGAGAAAGGTCTGCGCGCGCTGCGTCCGGTTGTAGACTCGCACCACGAGCTCGATGTACGATCTTCCCGGGTGCAGCCGGACTCCGTGCATGCCCTTCATCCGCGCCATCGGGTCGTGCTCGCTCAGCCAGACGGTTGCCGACCCGCCGGCGTGGCGCTCGATGGCGACGTCGGCGGGCATGAAGGTCGACGGCCGGTGGTGCTGCGGCCAGTTCAACTCGATGCCGCCGCTCACCCAGGGACCGGCGAGTCCGACCAGGGCGGGCTTGATGGCCGGCTGGTGGTAGATGAAGTCGTAGCCGTTTGTCTTGTCCTGCGCGCGATGGATGCGGCCGCCGAGCTGCGGCAGGATCATTACGCGGATGAACTCGTTTTCGATCCAGACGGCGTCCCAGGCGCGCGGCCGCGGATTCTCGCTGATGCGGTCGGTGAACGGCAGGGGGTAGACGCGTCCGCTGGATCCCTGGTAGACGCGCCTTTCCAGGAACATCGGGTTGCGGTCAGGGCGGCGCGGTTCCCAGGTGGGCAGGACGACGATCCCGCGGCGGACGTCCACGCGGTCGCGGGAGGGGGTGGGCATGGGTTTCAGATTGTTCGGAGCGATTGTTGCCCGTACCTCCGGGCGCGGGTTGGGTCAGGGCCGGCCGAGCGCCTCGGACGCGACGCCCCAGCGCAGGTTGTAAAGGGAATGGTGATACGCCTCAAACCCGCCGAGCCCGGCGAGCGCGATCAGGGTGGCCAGGGCCGTGGGGAAGACATCGGCGCGGGCGGGTGGAAGCCCCGGGACCAGCTTTCTATCGGCCAGGGACAGCCCGCCGACTTGCGCCAGCATGTCGCGCAGCTGGCCGGCGGTCAGGCGCGGGTCCGTCTGCTCCAGGGCGAGCCCCGTCCGGGCGCCGAGGACGGCCCGCGCCGTCGTCAGGGTGCCCCCGGTGCCGACCGCCGGGGCGCTTTGCGTTAGCGAAAAGCCGGCATCGACGACCGCTTTGCGGACGTGGGCGGCAATGGGCTTGCCGGCGGCAAACGGCGCGGCCGGATCGGCGACGAACACCTCGGTCAGCCGCACGCACCCAAGCGGCAGGCTCACCTCCTGGACGACCGTTCGGTCGCGGAAATAGAGGCATTCCAGGCTCCCGCCCCCGAGATCGAAGACGTAGAAATCGCGCAGGGATTCCAGCGCCGGATCGCACAGGAGCCCCCTGCCGATGAGGCCGGCCTCCTCGCCGCCCGTCAGAACCCGCACCGGATGCCCGGTTTCGGCCTGGATCCTGGCGCAGAATTCGGGGCCGTTGGCGGCGCCTCGGACGGCGCTCGTTGCCACGATGATGATTTGCCGCGGCCCGAACGCGTTGGCGTCGGCGACCAGCCCCGCAACGGCCTGGACCCCGCGCTCGGCGCCGTCCGGGCCCAGACGGGGATTCTCCGAGCTTATGCCCGCGCTTATGCGCGCCTCGATGGTCCGGATCTGCCGCGCAACCAGGCGGGAGCCTTCGCCCCTGGCGGCGACCAGAAGCTTGATCGAATTGCTTCCGATATCGATGACGGCGACGGGGGGCATGGGGGGGCGGCCGCTACAGCGAGAAGCCGGCGGGCGCGATCAGCAGGACGAACTCCCCCCGAAGGCTCGTCCCTGCGAGGCGCTCCCGCACCTCGGCCGCCGGTCCGACAATGAATGTCTCGTGCAGCTTGGTCACTTCCTTGGCGACGCAGACGGTCCGCTCATCCCCCAGGACCCGGACGATTTCATCGACGGCCGCCGCGATCCGGTGGCAGCTCTCGTATAGCGCGAGCGTGAAATCGAACGAGCGGTATTTTTCAAAAAAGGCCGTGCGGGCGCTCGTTTTTGGCGGGAGGAAGCCGACAAAGAGAAACCCGTTGGTCGGAAGGCCGCTTGCGCTCAGGACGGCCGCGACTGCGCTCGGGCCCGGCACCGGAACAACCGGAAGACCCCGCCTTCTGCATGCGCGGACGAGGCGGAAGCCCGGGTCGCTCAGGCCCGGCGTCCCGGCGTCGCTGACCAGGGCGACCGACTGGCCGGCAAGGATCCGGTCGGCCAGGCGTTCGGCCGCCTCGGTTTCATTGTGCTCGTGATACGCGACGAGCTCTCCGCGCCTTCCCAGCCGGGCCATCAGCCCGCCGGTCGTCCGCGTGTCCTCGCAGGCGATGACATCGGCCGCCCCGAGGATGGCGCGGGCCCGGTCGGACAGGTCCGCCAGATTGCCGATCGGGGTGGCCACCACGTAAAGATGGCCGGGTTGCGGCGCCAGCGAACCATTGTCCATGGATAGGTCGCCTTCGCAGAGGATTCTTCAGCGGGGCTCTGTCTGACCGGCGGCGTGCCCGGCCCGCTCAGTGAATGTTGTTCGCGCCCATGCCCGGAATCTGGCCTTCCCAGTTGGCGGGGCGGTTCCAGGGGATGGACGAGTCGGTCTGGGATTGCATGGAGCAGCCGCCCCAGAGAACCAGGGTGGCGAGCAGGGCGGCGCCAATGAGGGACTTCTTGAGCGAAAGCATGGTTTTTTGACTGTTAGTGAATTGCCCGGGGCTGGCAAGTCGGCGATGGTTTTGTTGGCGTCGCAATCTGAAGGCCGGGGCTGGAATAACCCGGTTTCAAAGGGTGTAAAGCGATTCGGACCATGGAATCCCGGCTTGCTTCCGGGCCCCGCCGTTCGCCGCGAGGTGCTCGAGCACCTTGAACACGAGTTCGGGATCGCCTGACACCTTCGCGGCGACGGCGTCCGCGGTGAGGGGCTCGCCCCCGGCGGCCCGCAGCGCGGCGACGATCCGGAGCTTGAGCGCAATGATCCCTGCGGCGGCCTTCTTTCCAGCTTCCACGCCCGGCTGGTTGTAGGCGTTGATGCTGACAAGCGAGGCGTAGAAACCGACCACCCGCTCGTAAAGGGCGACAAGCATGCCGACTGACCGCGGCGACGCGTCAGGCAGCGTGAGCGTCAGGGAGGAGCGGTGCTTTTCGGTGAGGGCTTCGCGGGTGCCGAGGTAGAATCCCTGGAGAAAATCGCCGGCCGTGACGCCGGGCTCGACCTCGAAGGGCGCGCCCTCGCGGTCCTTCAGGACCTCGATGAACGTGGCGAAGAAATTGTCCACGCCGTCCCGAAGCTGCTGCACATAGGCGTGCTGGTCGGTCGAGCCCTTGTTGCCATAAACCGCGATACCCTGGTGCACGACCTTGCCATTGTCGTCGAGTTCCTTGCCCAGGGACTCCATCACCAGCTGCTGCAGATACCGCGAGAAAAGAAGAAGGCGGTCCTTGTAGGGAAGGACGACCATGTCCTTCGCCCCGCGCCCGCCCGAGGCAAAATGCCACATGAGGGCCATGAGCGCCGCCGGATTCTCGAAAACTTCCGGCCTGCGGGTCGTCGCATCCATGGCCGCCGCCCCGGCGAGCATGGCCTTGATGTCGATCCCCTGCAGGGCCGCAGGCAGCAGTCCCACGGCGCAGAATTCCGAGGTGCGGCCGCCGACCCAGTCCCACATCGGGAACCGGGCGAGCCAGCCCTCCTTGGTGGCAGCCTGGTCGAGTTTCGATCCGGCGCCCGTAATCGCGACGAAATGCCGCGGATAGTCCAGGCCCGCCGCGCCAAAGGCCCTTGCCGCCTCCAGCTGGCCGTTGCGGGTCTCGGCCGTCCCCCCTGACTTGGAAATGACGACGACCAGGGTCTCCGGCAGGCGCCCCGAGAGGGCCCCGAGCACCGAATCGAACCCGTCGGGATCGGTGTTGTCGAAGAAGCTGACCGCCATCCTGTCCGCGCCGGGGCGGCCGAGAGCCTGGGAGACGAACTGGGGCCCGAGGGCCGAGCCGCCGATTCCGATCACAAGGAGCTGGGTAAACCGGCCGCGGGGACCCGGGATCGCGCCGGAATGCACTTTGTCCGCGAAGACGATGATCTCCGCCAGGGTCGTCGTGATTTCAAGGGCGAGGGCCCGGGTCGGCGCAAGCTGTGGCGCCCGCAGCCAATAGTGCCCCACCATGCGCTGTTCGTCGGTGTTGGCGATGGCGCCCTTCTCCAGGGCGGCCATGGCCACAAACGCCTTCTGCATGGGTTTTTCCATCTGCGCGAAAAACCCGTCGGAGAACGGAATCCGGCTGATATCGAGCCCGATTCCCAACTCCGGATTCTGATAGTAGTATTTCTTGAATCGCGGCCAGAATGTCATTGTGGCGTCGGTCTGCTCAGAGATTCTTGTCCGTCACGGCCCCCTCCGACGCGCTGGTGACGAGCTTCGCGTACTTGGCGAGCGCGCCCCGCGTTTCGCGCGGCTTCTTCGGGCGCCAGGAACGGAGCCTGGATCGGATTTCCTTTTCTGGAAGATCGAGTGTGATCTCGTTCCTGACCGCGTCGATCGTGATGGGATCCCCGTTTTTCAGGATTGCGAGCGGTCCGCCGGTGGCGGCCTCCGGCGTGATGTGGCCGACGACAAATCCGTGGCTCCCGCCGGAGAAGCGCCCGTCGGTGATGAGGGCAACGGCGCTGCCGAGCCCCTTGCCCATGATGGCGCTCGTCGGGGCGAGCATTTCCCTCATTCCAGGCCCGCCCCTGGGGCCCTCGTTGCGGATCACGACGACATGGCCGGCCTTGACCTTTTCGCCGAGGATGGCGGCAAGCGCCTTTTCCTCGGACTCAAAAACGATGGCGCGACCGGAGAACCTCGTGCCCTCCTTGCCGGTGATCTTCGCGACGGCCCCTTCGGGCGCCAGGTTTCCGCGCAGAATCCGGAGGTGGCTGTCGGCCTTGATGGGATTGGAAAGGGGCCGGACGACGTCCTGGTCGGCCGGGTAGGCCCCGACGCCCTTCAGGTTCTCGGCGATTGTGCGTCCTGTGACGGTCAGGCACTCCCCGTGGAGAAGGCCTGCATCGAGCAGCATCTTCATGAGGGGCGGCAGTCCGCCGATCCGGGAAAGGTGGGCCATCCCGTACTTGCCCGAGGGCTTGAGATCGGCGAGGACCGGCACCTTGCGGCCGATCCGCTCGAAATCGTTCAGCGCAAGCTTCACGCCGATCGTGTGGGCGATGGCCAGAAGGTGAAGGACGGCGTTTGTGGAGCCGCCCAGGGCGATCGCGACCGTGATCGCGTTCTCAAAGGCCTTTTTCGTCAGGATGTCGCTTGGGCGGATGCCCGACTTGAGAAGGGCGAGCGCGGCCTCGCCGGCCCGGCGGCAGTCCTCCTTCTTCTCAGGGCCGATCGCGATCTGCGCGGAGCTGTTCGGAAGGGACATCCCCATGGCCTCGATGGCCGAGGCCATCGTGTTCGCCGTGTACATTCCGCCGCAGGCGCCGGCGCCGGGAATCGCGCAGGCCTCGACCGCCTTCAATCCGGCGTCGTCGAGCTTTCCCACCGCGTGCGCGCCGACGGCCTCGAACACGGAGACGATGTCGCACTCCTTGCCGGAGGCAGGGTGGATTCCGGGCAAAATCGTGCCGCCGTAGACGAAAACGGAAGGCCGGTTGAGACGGGCAAGGGCCATGATGCATCCGGGCATGTTCTTGTCGCATCCGCCGATCGTCACGACGGCGTCGAATCCCTCGCATCCGGCCACCGTCTCAATCGAGTCCGCGATGACCTCGCGGGACACGAGGGAATAGCGCATTCCGGGCGTGCCCATGCTGATCCCATCCGAGACCGTGATCGTCCCGAAGATGATCGACTTGCCGCCGGCCGCGTCGGCGCCCGCGGCCGCCACCCGGGCCAGTTCGTCGATGTGCATGTTGCAGGGCGTCACCATGCTCCAGGTCGAGGCGATCCCGAC
>CAZSEH010000062.1:18339-20926 GCA_964605835.1 uncultured Opitutaceae bacterium | reverse complement strand
CGGCTGGTTGCGGATCGGCTTTTGCGGGCACCAACCCTCGCTGGCCGAGGCTTACATATCGACGGGCAGCCTTTATCTTTGCACAGCCGCCATGCTGCCGCTCGGCCTTCCGCGCGCCGATCCGTTTTGGAGCGCGCCTGCCGCCCCATGGACCTCGCGGCGTCTTTGGTCGGGCGAATCGCTCGCTCCCGACCACGCGGCGCCGTCCTGAGGTTCCAATCGGCCCTTGAAACCCGCTTTCGGATCCGCCAAACGAGCACAAAACCCCAAACAATGTGAAGCTACGAATCCTCGCCCTTGCCCTGCTCCCGCTCGCCCTTGCCAGGCTGGAGGCGGCCGGCTCCCTGATCAACGCCTACAGTCGCCAGAGCCTCAGCCTGAACGGGAAGTGGAACGTCATCGTCGACCCATACGAGACGGGTTTCTACGACTACCGCTACCAGCCCTACGATCAAGGTCCGGCTTCAACGGCCGCCTTCTTCATGGATCACAGGCCGGCGGACAAATCGGAATTGGTCGAATACAGTTTCGACCGCAGCCCCACCCTGATGGTGCCGGGGGACTGGAATTCCCAGGCCGAGAAACTCTTCTATTACGAAGGCTCCGTTTGGTACCGGCGTCTTTTCGACATTCGGGCGTCCCGGCCCGGCAACCGTCTCTTCGTCTATTTCGGCGCGGCCAACTACGAGGCGGATGTCTACCTGAATGGGAAGAAACTGGGGCGGCATGTCGGCGGCTTTACGCCGTTCTTTTTCGAAATCACGAATGCCGTGAAGCCCGTCGGCAACTCGCTCATCGTCAAAGTCGACAACAAGCGCCACCGGGAAGGCGTGCCCACGCTGAACACCGACTGGTGGAACTACGGCGGCCTCACCCGCGACGTGATGATTCTGGAGGTCCCCGGGACGTTCATCACGGATTACTGCGTGCAATTGCAAAAGGGCTCCCTCGACCGCGTCGCCGGATTCGTCAGGCTCGACGGCGTGCGCAGGGAGCAAAAGGGGCGGGTCGAGATTCCCGAATTGGGCACTTCGGTCGAATTCACAACGGACTCGGACGGCGTCGCCCGACTTGATTTCGCCCTGGGAAAGGCGCAGCTCTGGTCGCCGGAGAATCCACGTCTCTACGACGTCGCGATTTCCTGCGAAACGGACCATGTGTCGGAACGGATCGGCTTCCGGACGATCGAGGTCAGGGGCGCCGACATCCTCCTGAACGGCCGGCCCATTTTCCTGCGAGGGATCTGCCTGCACGAGGAAAACCCGCTTCGGGGCGGGCGGGCGCGCTCCGCAGAGGACTCGCGCCTGCTGCTCGGCTGGGCCCGGGAACTGAACTGCAATTTTCTGCGCCTGGCGCACTACCCCCACAACGAGAGCATGGCCCGGATCGCCGACGAGATGGGGCTGCTCCTGTGGGAGGAGATTCCGGTCTACTGGACGATCCAGTGGGACAACCCCGCGACGCTGGACAATGCCAAAACCCAGTTGGGCGAGCTGATCGGCCGCGACAGGAACCGCGCGAGCGTCATTTTCTGGTCGGTCGCCAACGAAACGCCGGTGAGCGGGCCCAGGACTGACTTCCTCAGGCAATTGATCGGACTGGCCCGCGACCTGGATCCGACACGGCTGGTTTCATCGGCAATGGAGGTGCACGCGGATCCGTCCGACGCCAGGACGCTGATGGTCGACGACCCGCTCAACGAGGCCACGGACGTCACCAGTTTCAACGAATACATCGGATGGTATGTCGGCCAGCCGGACCTGTGCGCGCAGGTCAAGTGGGTCATCAAGAGCCCAAAGCCGGTTCTGATCACGGAATTTGGCGCCGACGCCCTCCAGGGTCTGCACGGCGACGCCGCGGCCCGGTTCACCGAGGAATTCCAGGAGGACCTGTATAGGAAAAATCTGCAGATGCTCTCGAAGATTCCACAGCTGCGCGGAATCGCCCCTTGGATTCTGGTCGATTTCCGTTCACCGAAGCGAACGCTGCCAGGCATTCAAGACGGTTGGAATCGCAAAGGTGTTATCGGCGAGAATGGGACGAAGAAGAAGGCTTTTTTCGTGCTCAAGCAGTTTTACGACGGAAAGACGGCAATGCCCTGAAGGGTCGCGGGTGCCGGAGTCCGGCGGCCGACCCCCGGTCGGTACACATTCTGGTCTCGACTCCGCCGAATCGGACAATTGCATACATGGTTCCAGCCAGTCCGACACTAACCCCAACCCTACCTCCTGATGAACGACTGTATTCGTATCTCGGGCCGTTCCATATCCATGGTGCTGCCCGCCTTCGCTGCTGCAACCTTCTGCATCGCATTCAATGCCGCCCCGTTGCGCGCCCAGACCGCGCCGGCGCCGTCCGCGGCGGCAGTCCCCGCGACAAACGAGGAAATCGTGAAACTGCCGACCTTCGAAATCATATCCGAGAAGGACAGCGCCTATGTCGGAACGTCGGCCCTGAGCTCGACCCGCATCGCGGTCGACCTGTCCGAAGTTTCCCAGTCCGTGAAGGTTTTGAACAACTCGTTCATTCAGGCCCTCAATGTGACCATGGCGAGCGACATGCTCGACTACGTCGGCGGCGGCCAGAA
>CAZSEH010000062.1:15565-18239 GCA_964605835.1 uncultured Opitutaceae bacterium | reverse complement strand
TGGATTCGACAGGGCCGCTCACCAAGGATGGCAAGCTCCTGTACCGGGTGGTCGCCGGGGAATCCTACTACAACCTGTACTACAAGAACGCGTACCTGCACCGCTTCACGATCATGCCGTCCCTGTCGTACCAGTTCAGTCCCGACACCAAGCTCGAGATCAAGGCGGAGGACTACCAGGCGAACTGGCCCTCCTACAACGGCCTTCCGCTCGATCCCCGGACGGGCAAGATGTTCGACATTCCCTACGACAGCACCCAGGACGAGAACGCCCCCTACAATTGGCGGCATGATGACGTGAGGCGAGTCTGGGGATCCTTCAACACCCGCTTCAACCAGTACATGGCCCTGAGCATCCGCGGCATGAACGCCTTTGACCGCGCGGACCGCTTCGAGTCGATCACCGCGCCCTGGAACGAAGGCTCCCACACGTGGGCCACTGCCTCGGTCGCGCCAGCTACGTACACCGGGGGCGCCATTCCCCGCCCCACGACCAACGATGATGCCCACACCACGTACCGCGATCTTCAGACGGACTTGAATTTCAACTACTCCTCCAAGGCATTCAACGAGCTGTTCCTCGTCGGCGCCGAGGAACGCGACCAGCCCGGGGAAACGGAAACCTACAGCGGCCACGACTCCTCCTCGCCCTGGTATCCGTACGCCCCGGGTACCACGCCGGTCATCGTCACAAGCACCGTACCGAGCGCCTACACGCAGACCCAGTCGCTCTTTCAGCGCATCTATGCCCTCGAGACCCTGAAGCTCTGGGATGACAGGATCGTCCTGAATTGGGGCGTCGACCGGGCCAAGGCCTTCGGCGCGAACTTCAACTACCTGACCGGCGCTGCGTCGAGCTACGTGCCCTACACCCTGTACAAGAACCTGATCCAGTGGGGCGCTGTCTTCAAGGTGGCGCCCGGGGTCAGCCTGTTCACGGGCTTCAACCAGAATTTCGCCGTGAACGGCGTCGGCGTCTACAACGGCGTGAGCAATACGCCGCTTCCCGCGAAGCTCGGCAAGCAGCACGAGGTCGGCATCAAGACGGATTTCCTCAACCACGCCCTCACCGCCAATATCTCGTACTTCGACATCACCCAGAAAAACAACACGGTGCCCTCGTTTCCCCTGGATCCGAGCAATCCGTTCATCGTGATCCCCGGCGTCATCTCGCGCGGCTTCGACGGGGACTTGAGCTGGAAGGTGGACAAGAGCCTGTACCTGATCGCGTCTTTCGCCAACTACTCCGCAAAGTCGATCCTCGGGCCCGCAATCGACGGCATCTACGTCCAGCCGGGAACCGGATCCGTTGCGCACGGTTCAATTCCGGTCAACAACACGGCGGAGCAGACGGAAAGCCTGTACGCCCTGTACGACTTCGGCTCGAGTGGAATCGTCAAGGGCCTTACGGTCGGCCTCGGGGAGAACTTCCAGAGCAAACGCGCCGTGACCGACGGCCCCAACCAGGTGTTCTGGGGCTATGTCCCGAGTCGGATGATCGTCGATGCGTCGATCAACTACCAATTCGACAAACACATCAAGTATTCGGTGAATATCGACAATCTCCTCGACAAGAAGTACATATACTCGGTCCGAAGCGAGAACGTCCAGATTCCCGGCACGCCGATCAACGTCAAGTTCGCGGTCAGCTACTCGTTCTGACCGACGGGTCCCGCGCACGACCTTCCCATTTTCCCACGGCCGACCTTGCCTCGGCATTGCAGGCCTGGGAAATATGGGTGGGTTTGCATGCCATCCCGGATGGCGGCTGGTCGGACGCCATCGGGTCAGGGTTTTGTCGCAAGTCCTCTCAGAATCCCGAGGGCCCGTTCATTGTCGGGGAAATGTTTCAAGAACACCCTCAGATGATCCCCGGCCTCGTTCTCGTTTCCGGGGCTCTTCAGGAGCGCCAGCGCGAGGTCGAAATTCCCCTCCGCATCGTCGGGATGCAGGCGCAGCGCTTCCCGATACTCGGCGATCGCATCGGCCAGCCGGCCCGGCGTGGTCGCATACAAGTTGCCAAGATTGACGCGGGCATCGGCATAATCAGGCCTCAGCCGGAGGGCCTCCAGAAACTGGGCGACCGCGTCGCCGGCCCGGTCGGGCATTCCGGACCAAACTGAACCCAGGTTGTAATGTGCCTCAGCGTTGCCGGGATCGATCCGGATGGCCTCCTGAAACTGATGAGCGGCCTCTCCCAGCTTGTCGGGCTGGCCTGCCAGCGCCTTCCCGAGGTTATTGTGGGCCTCGGCGTAATCCGGCTTTAGGTGCAGCGCCTCGCGATACTCGACAATAGCATCGCCTTCCCGCGCCGGGACCATCGACCAGGCGTTGCCCAGGTTGTAATGCGCCTCGGCGTAGTCTGCCCTTAGACGCAATGCCTCCTGGAAGTGGTGGACTGCGTCGTCGAATCGGCCGGGTGTCCCGAGCAGCAGGCTCCCCAGATTGTTATGGGCCTGGAAAAAGCCCGGATTCAAACGGATCGCCGCTTCGTAGTGGGCAATCGCCTCGTCCAAGCGACCGGGCATGGCGCTTATGTCGCTGGCAAGATTGTAATGCGCCTCGGCGTGGTCCGGCTTGAGGCGCAGGGTTTCCTCAAACTGGGCAATCGCGTCGGCCTTCCGGCCGGGCACGTCGTTCCATTCACAGCCCAGATTGTTGTGGGCCCATGGATT
>CAZSEH010000062.1:12267-15465 GCA_964605835.1 uncultured Opitutaceae bacterium | reverse complement strand
GCCAGGATAAGGAAGAAGCCCGCAGCCAGGAAACCCGCGGCGGGGGCCCTTCGCAGGGCCCACGTGGTGAATCCAAGCAGGATGACAATGAACAGGGCCTGCGGCAGGACCTTGAGCGGATCCGCAACCAGGCCGCGACCGTAGTAGAACACAAGGTGGTGCGGATAAAAACTGAGCCGCAGATATCGCACGATGGCGTGGGCCTGGGTCAACGCGTATTGCCAGGCGGAGACTCCGGCGCCAAGGCCGGCGGTGCCTCCGCGCCCGTGGGTTGATACGACCAGGCAGATCAGGACCAACCAAGTGGCCGCCAATGCCGCAAACAGACACCGGTGCCGATTGAACGCCTCCCGGAAGTTGCCCGAAACGAATGTCCGGTCGTAGAGCAGGACCATCAAGGGAGCCGAAACCATGACCTCCTTGGTCGCCATTCCCAACAAACAGCTGCCGACGCAAAGACAGCCATAAAGGCGGGGATGCCGGCCCCCGCCGTTTCCCCGGCCGTGTCCGGAGTGGAGAATGAAGAAATACAGGGTCAGCAGATAGAACAAGCCCATCAGGGACTCGGAGCGCTGGACGATGTAGGTCACGGCGGAGGTGTCCAGGGGGTGCAGGGTCCAGATCAGCGCGCTGAAGAAGGCCAGCGACGTCGCTGAGGATTCAGCGAAGCCAAGGAATGTCCGCCGGAGCACGCCGAACAGGACAAGCCCGGCCATCACGTGGATCGCCAGGTTTACCAGATGATAACTTTCCACCGACGCACCGCTGAGCGCGTAATTGAGCGCAAACGAGAGGTTGAGGACCGGCCGCCCATGGGTTGTCGACTCGACCGGCGTCGTCACCGCCGTGCTCCAATGGCGAATCGTCAGATTGTCCCGGATCGAAGGAAGGTCGTCCAGGACCAGGGGCCCCGTGAACGAATTGGAATAGGCCGCTACCGCCAAAGCCACGAGCAGGAGCGCGGGCAATAGACGGTAAAGGCCGAGTTTCATGGGGAATTCCGCACAGCCTGGCGTTGAACGGTGCAGGATCAAAAGCCAAAAGGGCAAAGTCGGTCACGGCAATCCTTCGAGAAAGGGTACCGCCAGACCTGGATCAGGCGCAGCGGAAAATCACTTCCCGGCGGATTCGGCGAGCACGCTCAGAATTGCCTTTTGGACGTGCAGCCGGTTCTCCGCCTCGTCGAAAACGATCGATCGCGGATTGTCGAGAACGGCCTGCTCGACCTCTTCGCCGGGGTGGGCCGGCAGGCAATGCATGAAAAGAGCGTCCGGTTTTGCGGCGGAAAACAGCTTGGCTGTGACCCTATAGGGCCGCATCCGGGCCAGGCGCACGGAGGCCGCGTCTTCCTGGCCCATGCTTGTCCACACGTCGGTATAGACGAGATCGGCCCCGGCCACCGCCTCGAATGAGTCGGTCGTGAAGTGATACTCAACCGGCCTTCCCTCGGCCTGCAGCAATGCCTTGATCTTCGCACCCGGGGCATGACCCGCAGGCCCGGCGAGCGAGATCTTCATCCCAAAAAGGCTCGCGGCCAGGATCCAGGAGTGGGCCATGTTGAAGTTGGTATCCCCGAGGAAAGCGATCTTCCGGCCCTTCAACGCCGCCATGAGGTTGCCGCCCGGTTCAGCCCACCGCTCGGCGGCAGAGAAAGCATCCGAAAGGCTCTGGCAGGGGTGCAGGAAATCGGTCAACGCGTTGATGACAGGCAGGCTGCCGGAGGCTGCCAGCCTTTCCACCTCGCCATGGTCAAACGTCCGGACAACCAGACCGTGGACATACCGCGAAAGGACGCGCGCCGTGTCTTCGATCGTTTCACCACGCCCAAGCTGGATGTCATTCTTGTTCAGGAATATGGCATTTCCGCCCAGTTCATGAATACCGACCTCAAAGGAAACGCGGGTCCGCGTGCTGGCCTTCGAAAAAATCAGGGCCCATGTCTGACCGGAAAGGATCTTGGACGTTTTTCGCCCGCGCTCACCCTTGAACTTCCGGGCAAGTGTGAACACACGCCCGAGTTCCTTTGGCAGCAAGTCGGTCTCCTTTAGGAAGTGTTTCATCGACTGAAACGTTAATATCTAAGGCCTTGTTCAGCCCCAGACGAGCGGAAAAACCGGGAGGAGGGACAGCCTCCCTTCGGGGACAGGCACTTGGTGGATTAGCGACAGACTGTCCCGAATCAACCGGATAACCGGTCAGCGGGAATGCCTTTTATCAAGATGGAGAAAGAGATACACACCTTCCGGGTCTGACAGGACCTCGATGGCACCTCCGGGGACGCCAGCTTGTCGGGCGAGCAGGACAAGCTCGGACGGGTCGCGGTGGTGAAGCCGCCAGCCCAAGAGGTCCAGGTAGTCTCGCGACGGGTTGGATCGCGAGAAACAGCCCGACACAAGCTTGCCACCGGGAGAAAGCAGATGCCAAAGCCGGCGCAGAACGCTGACCAGATTCAAGTCAGTCAGGTGATCGAACAAGCCGGAGGCCCAAATCAAATGAGGCGCCTCCGTTTGAAACCCCAGGGGATTGGCTCGCTGAAACCTCATTCGATAGCCAACCGGCGCGCAGACTCCCGTCGCGTAGGATACAGCCCTGGGATCGGCATCGATGTAGGTGCACAGAACCCGGCCTCCCGGATTGTCCGCAAAGTATTCGAGCAACTCGCGCCCGGGGCCGCCGCCGAGCCAAAGCAGCCGCACGCGCGCGAGCGAGGCGTCGCAGCGCGCCTCGGCCTGCGACAGCCAGGACCGGAACACATCCTTGGCATTGCGCAAAGCGCGAATGGCCGGCTGCGCATGGAAAAAGAGATCCCATCCGGCCAGCGCGGGATCAGCACAAACGCATCCGTTGTAAATGCGGTCGATCACCTCGAAGTCGCCCGGATATCCATACATCTGCGCGAGGACCAGGCCCTGCATCGTCGCTTTCGAAAAGGCAGCCGGCTCCACGTTTGCCAGGAGGCGGCGGGCGTCGGCGCGGGTCACTGTCCGCTCGCGCACGGCACAGGCCAACCGGCGGAAGAAGGCCGACAGCAGATCGTAATCGGCCGGCTCAGGGCCGCCCTTCATTGCAATCCGACCGAGGTATTCCGCCGGGGCGCCGGGCAAAGCCGGACTGACGCAACTGCGGACTTCGCCCGATGCAGCCATCGGGCACGAATGTCATGAACGGTTCACAACCGTCAACAACGTTCCGGGCCGC
>CAZSEH010000062.1:0-12167 GCA_964605835.1 uncultured Opitutaceae bacterium | reverse complement strand
GCCTTCAGGTCCTGACCGAGAGAACCGAGCGGATTATATCAACCGAGCGCGCGAGATCCGCTGCGCTTGCGATCAGGGGCGGCAGAAGCCGGATCACGTTCCCGCCCGCCGAGAGCGCGAGCAGGCCCTTCTCGCGCATGGCCGCAAGGCAAGGCGCAGGTTCGCCCGCAATTTCGATTCCGACCATGAAACCGCGTCCGCGCACGCCGCGCACCTGCGCAGGGAAATCCACCGAAAGCCGCTTCAGGTCCTCGAACCAGGGACCCGCCGCCGCGGTGACGTGGGCGAGGAGCTTTTCCTCCTCCAACACGTCGAGAACGGAAAGCGCCGCGGCGCACGCAAGGGGGGTGCCCCCGAAAGTGGTTCCGTGGCTTCCCGGATGGAAAAGGTCGGCCGCCCTCCCGCCGGCCCACATTGCGCCTATGGGGAATCCGCCGCCCAGCCCCTTCGCCATCCCAATTGCGTCCGGCCGGATCCCGGCATGCTCAAAGGCAAAGAACCGGCCGGTCCGCCCAATGCCGGTCTGGACCTCATCGACGAGAAGGAGCAGGTCGTTGCGATCGCAGAGGCGGCGCAGGCCGGTCAGGAACTCCGTCGTGCACGGGCGGACGCCCCCCTCTCCCTGGATTGTCTCAACGAGTATCGCCGCCGTCCCCCCGTCGACCAGCGCCTCGAAGCTGGCGAGGTCGTTCAATTCGCCGAAGCAGAAACCCGGCGTCATCGGACGAAACCCGTGCTGGATCTTCTCCTGCGGAGTCGCGCTCATGCCGCCGAAGGTTCGTCCGTGAAAGGCCTGGTTTGCGCAGATGATCTTGAAACACCTGCCCTCTTCCCCGCCGGCCTTTTGCATTCCGTGCAGCCGAGCGAGCTTGATCAGGGCTTCGTTCGCCTCGGCCCCGCTGTTGCAGAAAAAGACGCGCCCGGGCCCCGCGAGGCCGACGAGCCGCCGGGCAAGCTCCCCCTGGCCCGGAGTGCGGAAAAGGTTGCTCGCGTGGATGAGTTCGCCCGCCTGCCTCCGCACCGCCGCCACCCACCGGGGGTGGCAGTGGCCGATCGAGCTCACGGCGATTCCGGAGGTGAAGTCGAGATAGCGGCGGCCCTGGTCGTCCCAGACATGAACGCCGCTTCCGCGCACAAGAGTGAGGCTTGCCCGGGCATAGCTCTTGACTACGTAGGCGTCGTAGAACTCGGCCGCGCTCGTTTGGATCAGGGCCGGGGAATCATCCATGGACGATCTCCGTGCCGATCCCCTGGTCCGTGAAAATCTCCAGGAGAAGGCTGTGCGGGAGCCGTCCGTCGATGAAGTGCACGCGCTGGACGCCCTCCTGCAGGGCACGGACCGCGCTTGCGACCTTGGGGCGCATCCCCTTGTCGATGATTCCCTTCTGCTTCAGCTCCTCGACCTGCCCGATCCGCAGGGTCGAAATCAGGGAAGCCGGGTCGGGGGGCGCCGCGAGAAGCCCGGGCACGTCGCTCATGTAGACGAGCCGCCGCGCGCGCAGGGCGCTCGCCACCCGACCGGCGACGAGATCGGCATTCACGTTGTACGGCTTCCCGTCGATCGCCTCCGCAACCGGCGAAATGACAGGAACGAATCCGTCGGCGATCTCCTTCTTGATCAATTTCACCTTCACCTCGGTGACCTCGCCGACGTAGCCCAGGTCGATCGGGTTGCCGTCGTCGTCGACCGCGAGCTTCTGGCAGACAAGGACGCTGTCGCCGGGCATCGCCTTCGGCCGGCCCTTGGCCGATGCGATCGCCTCGCAGACGTCCCGGTTCACGATCTCATCGAGCGTCTTCTTGACTATCGCGATCGTCGCCTCGTCCGTCACCCTCAGTCCATTGATGAAATTCGCGGTCAGGCCGGAGGTCTCCATCGCCCGGGTGATCGCCTTGCCGCCGCCGTGAACGACGACCACGTTGATGCCGACTGCGGCGAGAAACGCGATGTCGTAGGCGACGCGCGTCCGGACCACCAAATCGGGGTCGTCCATGAAGCTCCCGCCGTATTTCACGACGAAGGTGGACCCGTGAAAATCCTGGATGTACGGCAATGCCTCAAGCAGCACCTTTGCCTTGGCGGTGACTTCGGCGACGTTCATCGCGCGTCGGAATCCACCGTCCTCGGCCGCGAGAAGTGGGAAAAACAAATGGAAGCAGTCACTTTTGTCGTAAAATCGGTATGGTCATAGCGCACCCGCGGCCGGGATTTCGATAACAATTTGTGACCGGAGGAAAGATTTTCGCTTCACTCCGCGGGATCATGACCCCAGTTCTTTCAATTGTGCCCAGCACTTCATTGACCTTTTCGGACCGCGCGGCCCACCGCGCCTGGCTTGCGCAGCAATCGGCGCTCCCCGCCGGATTCCGGGTTGGAACCACGCAATTCGACTTCACGCCGCGCGAGGCGCCGAAGCCCTCGAAGATGACGCTGACGCTGATCGCGCTCGACAGGCCGACACCCGATTTCGCCGCCGTTTTCACGAAGAACGCATTTCCCGGGGCGCCGGTCATCGTCGGCAGGCGCCGGCTCCAGGAGCCGGCGCTGGGCGCCATCATCGTCAACAACAAGATTTCAAACGTGTGCGCTCCGGGCGGGGAGGCCGCCGCCGAGCGCGTCTGTGCGGAGACCGCGCGCCTGCTCGGGTTCTCCGCGGCGGAAGTCTGGCCGAGCTCGACCGGCGTGATCGGCTGGAGCCTGCCTGCGGATGAGATTTCGGCCGCCCTTCCCGCGGCGGTGGCGGCACTCCGCGGCGGCTCGGTCCTGCCCGCCGCCGAGGGCATCGTGACGACGGATCTTTACCCGAAGGTGCGCCGGGCCGCGGTCGACGGCGGCTCCATCGTGGGAATCGCCAAGGGCGCCGGCATGATCGAGCCCAATCTCGCGACGATGCTCGTGTACATCCTCACCGACCTAGCGGTTCCGCGCGACGACCTGCGGGCCCTCCTGGCCGAGGCGGTCCAGGACACCTTCAACGCGATCAGCGTCGACAGCGACACGAGCACGTCGGACACCGTGGTCGTCGTTTCCTCGGGCCGGGTCGCCTGCCGCGACCGCGCGGAATTTGCCCGCGCCCTGCGCACGGTGTGCGCCGATCTCGCGGAGGACGTGGTCCGGAACGGCGAGGGAGTCCGTCACGTCATCCGCGTTTCGGTGCGGCGCGCATGCGACCCGGCCTTTGCCCGGGCGCTCGGCAAGGCGGTCGTCAACGCCCCGCTTTTCAAGTGCGCGGTCGCCGGCAACGACGCCAATGTCGGAAGGCTCGTCCAGGCAATCGGCAAGCAGGTGGGCGCCACCACCTTCGGAGCGGACCTCTCCGGCCTGCGGCTGCGGCTCGGCGGCATCGATATCTTCGCCGGCGGCATCTTCCGCCTGGATCCGGACAAGGAAAGGGCGCTGTCGGACCATCTGCACGGCGCCGAACTTTACGCCAGCGCCCCGCCGCGCAACGGAGTCTTTGCCCCGCCGATCAGCTATCCGCCGCACGAGCGGTGCGTCGAGGTGGAGATCGACCTGGGCCGGGGCGGGGCGTCCGCGACCATCCTGGGCGGCGACCTCACCCACGAATACGTGAGCGAGAACGCGGATTACCGGAGCTGAGAGGACGCCTATTCGTTCTCGTGAACGACCTTGGCGGGCGGAAACCCGTTGAAGTACGTCGCCGAAGCGTGGCTGTAGGCGCCGATGTTCTCGCTGTAGACAAAATCGCCGCGCTCGAGCTCGGGCAGGTTCTCCGCCATTGAAACCACGTCGAGCGCGTCGCACGTCGGTCCGAAGACCGAGCTGATCTGGGTGACGCCCTTCTTGAAGGACTTGATGGGGTACTTGCAGTGGTCGAAGATGACGCCCGAATAGGTGTGGTAGACGCCGTCGTTGATGTAGTAGCAGGCCTTCCCGTCGCGGACCGCCTTTCCGATCACCTTGGAGACTGCGTAACCCGCCGAGGCGACGAGAAAGCGGCCCGGTTCGGCGAGAATCTGGATATCCGGCGGGAACAGCCGTTCGATCTCGGTGCTGATGACCTTTGCAAGCTCCGGGAACGGCTTCACGCTGGCGTCGTACGGCGCCGGGAATCCGCCGCCGATGTCGATCAGGTTCATCTTCGTGTAACCCCGGTCCCGGGCCTCCTTGAAAACGCCCGCGGTCAGGTTCAGCGCCTGGACGTAGTTGTCAAAATTGGTCGTCTGGCTGCCCACGTGGAAGCTGATCCCCTCGACTACAAGTCCCATCCGGTCCGCCTCCAGGATGAGGTCGACGGCCTCGCCCGGCGAGGCCCCGAATTTCGAGGACAATTCGACCATGGCGCCCGTGTTGGGCACCTTGAGGCGGAGCGCGAGCCCTGCGTTGGGGGCGTGCTTCCGGATCTTCCGGATCTCCTCCAGGTTGTCGAAGGTGACCAGCGGCTTGTAGGGATTGAGCTCCTCCAGCGTCTCGGTCGGCTTTGTCGGGTTCGCGTAGATGATCTTGTCCCAGATCCAGTCCTGCCTCTGCTTCGCGGGCAGGTTCTGGATGTTCTCATGGACGATCATGAACTCGGGCATCGACGCGACGTCGAAGCTGGAGCCCTCCTTGTAGAAGGTGCGCACGATGGCCGGGTCGGGGTTCGCCTTGACCGCGTAGTAGATCTGCACGCGGGGCAGGCAGCGGCGGAACAGGCGGTAGTTCTTCCGCAGCGCGTCGTGGTCGATGACGAACAGGGGAGTCCCGTTTTCCTGCGCCAGCTTCTGCAACCGCGACTTTGTGATCATCGGCGGTCCTATTCGCTGTCCGTGATCAGGAAATTCTTGAACTGCCACGGATCCCTGAGGTCCAGCTTCGCGCGATTGTACCCCTTGAAGACCTCCGGGCGGTCCTTGAGTGGGGTCCAGTCCGAAGCCTTCGATATGAACCTGCCCAGGTAGGGCTTCGAGACCTTGAGGACGTAGTCGTGCGGGAGATCGTCGGGCACCCTCACCCCCTCCGACGGATTCTCGATCATCCACATCGACGCCGCCACGACCGCGATCGCGACCTGCATGGTCGTCGCATTCTGGTGCTCAACGAGCCGGCGCGACTGCCCGATGCTCAAGTCGCTGCCAATCCACCATGCGTTGTAGGCGTGCCCCATGAGAAACGCCCCGAGGATGTCGGCCCCGCTCGTGATCTCGTCGTTCATGATCCGCTGGTTTTCGACCAGGCGGTAGTTGTAGCCGCGCATCTCGTTCAGCGAGGCTATCGCGCAATCGCACGGGCAG
Organism: uncultured Opitutaceae bacterium; assembly: GCA_964605835.1. Taxonomy (GTDB): domain Bacteria; phylum Verrucomicrobiota; class Verrucomicrobiia; order Opitutales; family Opitutaceae; genus Palsa-1447. The sequence continues at coordinate 6,932 of CAZSEH010000062.1, read as the reverse complement.
TACGCGTAGTGGACGGTCGGCCGGTACACGGCCTTGTTCTTCTCCCAGACGGTCAGCTTGTCCGAGATCGTGAAGGCCTCGCCGTGCCGGACCACCATGCCCTGGATGCTGTAATCGGGCACCCACGAGCGGACCCACGTGTTGATGCCCATTCTCGCAAGACAGATCTGGTTTCGGGGCCCGCTCTTGTGCGTGTACGCCAGGGAAGGCAGCTCCTTCTCATGGGTGCCCCATCCCATCTCGGAGGTCGTCGTGCCCTCCTCGCGGAAGCCCTCGATGCTCCAGGTGTTGACGAACTCGTCGACCTCCTTGGGCTTGTCGGTTATCTGGGTGTCGCGCTCGCTGCAGTGGATCACCTTCACGCCGAGCGCCTGGGCGAGCAGGTTGAACTTGCTCCCCGCCGCCAGCCCCGCCACCCGCTCGGCTGCGGCTCCCCGGATCTTCTTGTCGGCGATCGCGCTCTCGGCGATGTCGATCAGGCCCTGCTTCGTGAAATGCGAGATGAGCCCGGGATTGGCGCCGTGCTCGATGACGGCCGTCGGGCCCTTCTCCGCCCATTTTGCCGTCAGGCGGCGCACATTCATGTGGCGCCAGTACAGCGTCCGCTCGGTCGGCGTCTTTGCCCCCCCGGCATACGGGTCCCAGAGCTCGGTCGAGGTGTTGACGTAGAGAACCCCGTTGTCGTGGCACCACTGCAGGATCTCGCAGGCATCGATGTTCCAGGCGAGGTCGATCAGGAGGTCGCCTGCGGACAGGTGCTTCCCGAGGATCCGGGCGAGGTTGTCCTCGCAAACCCGGTCGCGCACGAAGCGCACGCCCTTCGACGTCCATTTTCTCAGCTTGTCCGCCTTGTTCTCGAAATCCATCACCGTGATGTTTCGGGCCGGCACCTTCACCAGCTTGAGCAGGATGGGCAGCGTGCATTCGGCCACGGCGCCATAGCCAACGAACAGGATTTTCTTGTCGAAGTGAATCATGGGATTGAGGAAACGAGGAGTGTGGAAACGACCGCCGCTTACAAGTGTTTTTGCGCGGCAACGGGGCTGGATGCCGGTCAGACGAGGCCGTCCGTCTCGTTCCAGCCGTACCACAGGTTCATGGTCTGGACGGCCTGCCCGCTCGTTCCCTTGTACAGGTTGTCCTCGGCCGACGTGAGGATGAAATTTCCCGTCCGGGGATCGTGGACGGCCGACATGTCCAGCCGGTTGGTGCCCACGGTGCACGCGGTGTCCGGAGTCTCCCCGGACGGCAGGAGCTGGATGAAGGGCGACTTCCCGTAGGCGCGCCTCCAGGAGGTGTAGACGGCGTCGACGTCCACGCCGGGAGCGCCCGGCACGGTGATCGTCGTTGCAATTCCGTAACGCATCGGCGCGAGGTGGGGGTTGAATTGGATGACCGTCTTCGCCCCCGTGTGCAGCTCCAGCTGCTCCTCGATCTCGGACAAATGCCGGTGCTTCACCAGGCCGTAGGCCTTGGCGCTCTCCATCCTCTCGACAAAGAGATAGGCCTCGTCGACCTTCCGGCCCGCGCCGCTGACTCCGCTGAAGCTGTTCGCGACGATATGCTCCCGCTTCACCAATCCGTCGTGCAGCAGGGGAATGAGCGGCACGAGGATACTGGTCGGGTAGCATCCGGGCGAGGCGACGATCTTCGCCTCCGCCTTCCACGAGGGGGCCGTCAATTCGGGGAGGACGTACCGCGCGCAAGCCAGCAGCTCCGGCGCATGGTGCTTGCCGTAGTACCGCTCATACGTGGCCAGGTCCGAGATTCGGAAGTCGGCGCTCAGGTCGATGACCCGCTTGCCGGCCGTGACAAGCGCCTTCGCAAACTCGGCCGCTGCGCCGTGCGGCAGGGCGAGGAAGAAGAGCCCGATGTCGCTCCGTGCGAGGGCGGCCGGATCCGAGGCGCTGAACAGGATCCCGCGATCGGCGCCGCGAACGGCCGGAATCACCGTCGAAAGCGGCTTGCCCGCGTGCGTTCGCGAAGTGACCGCGGCCAGCCGGGCGCGCGGGTGGCGGAGGAGGAGCTTGACAAGGACTTCGCCCGCGTAACCGGACGCGCCGACAATGCCGACATTCATGGGGTGGAATCAATACGCAGCGCGCCGATTCCACAAATCATTTTGCGACCGGGCCCGGGCGGGCCGAGTTGGCCTCGGACTCCGAAAGGTCCGCTTTCGCCGCTGGCTTCAGCGGGTTGCCTTTCGATCCGGAAAACAAAAAGCCGCCGGCCCGTAAGGGAGCGGCGGCTTCGGAGGCGTTCGTCGAGGGACGCCGCCTTGGGAAAGGCTCAGCGCTTGGAGAACTGGAAGCGCTTGCGGGCGCCGGGCTGGCCGGCCTTCTTGCGTTCCTTCTCGCGCGGATCGCGCTTGATGTGACCTGCCTTCTTGAGGGCGGGCCGAAGTTCGCGGTTCATCTTTTGAAGCGCCCGGGCGATCCCGTGCGCCACGGCGCCGGCCTGGCCGGCGACGCCGCCGCCCGCCACATTGACCGTCACGTCGACCTTTTCCTTCATGTCGACCGTGAGGAGGGGGGCGTAGGCCTGCTTGGCAAAGTTGTCGTGGCTGAAGTAGCGGTCGAGTTCGCGGCCGTTGACGACGAGCTTGCCTGAGCCGTCGGTTACGCGCACGCGCGCGGTGGCTGTCTTGCGGCGGCCGGTGCCGGTGAAAACATTGGCGGTGATGGTCATGGTCTCGATCAGGCTGAAATCTTTTCGGGGTTTTGGGCTTCGTGTGTGTGCTTGCCGCCGGCGAACACGCGGAGCTTGGTCAGCATATCGGCGGCGAGACGATTCTTTGGCAGCATTCCCTTGACGGCGTGCTCGATGATGAATTCAGGATGGCGCTCGCGCATCAACCTCAGGCTGCGGTAGCTCTCCCCTCCGACGAATCCCGAGAAGAACATGTACTCGTTCTTGGTGTCCTTCTTGCCCGTAAGGACGACCTTTTCGGCGTTGATGACGACCACGTAGTCGCCCGTGTCGACATGCGGGGTGTAGGATGCCTTGTGCCGGCCGCGGATGATATTGGCCGCCTTTACGGCGAGACGGCCGAGCACAACTCCCTCGGCATCGATCAGATACCATTTGGGTTGCACCGTCTCCTTCTTGGCGAGGAAAGTCTTCATGGGAAAAGAGGTCAACAGCTAGGCTTTAACACGTTCCTGTCAACCCATTTCCCCGAGGGCCAGAGCCCGCCTTCCATGACCCGCTTCCCGCCAAACCGCTCAAGAGTGGTTTTACCCGGGCAAATGCTGGAAAAAAATCCTTGTATCCCGGCAAAACCGCGGTTGCCGAGCCCTTTGACCTCCTTTGGCTCTCAAATGGGTCTACCCGACGAACATGACCCTGAAAAACCTTTGACAGAGCCCGGCTCGGGGCTAGGTTGACCCTCCCCTTGTTGCAGGGTGGAGCAGCCTGGTAGCTCGTCAGGCTCATAACCTGAAGGTCGTTGGTTCAAATCCAACCCCTGCACCCATTCTAAAAACCGCTGTTGTCGAAAGATAGCAGCGGTTTTCGATTTTTCCGGAAAGCGCCTTGGTGCGGCAAAATGCGTCTTAATGAACAAGGAAATTATACCGCAAATTGACCGCACAGAACGCGAGCGAAAAATAATTCAAGTTTTGGCCGGTTCTACCGATTTGGGATGGAGTTATCCAAGGTCGACACCGCCCTGGGTGACAACCTTTTTAGGCCTAACTGACGCCTGCCCCGCCACGTAGTGGGATGATGACAAAAGAGCACGAGGGCCGCATGCCGCGATAGGGCGCGGATCCGGTGGTGTGAGTTTTTCACCTTAACTGTGCTCGACTATGTCCATGATTTCTCGGCCTTGGATGCGCTCCTAGGTGCAGTGACCGGGAGCGGGAAAGACCCAGAACCACCCCCAGGCAAAGGGGGCGTCGGGGTATTTCCTTCGCAGCTGAAACGGGAGCGTCACGCCCGCTCCCGGCGCTCCGGCGCGGTCGCGCTCCCAAACAATGCGTGCCTTTGCGACTTGGGCCTTGAGCGGATCCAGGCAAGCGGACGGGATCGGCACCCGGCGATCCTTGCCGCCTCGTATGACAAGCTGGCGTTCGCTCCAAAGGATGTCCTTCACCCGAAGCTCGAGGGGCTCCGACACCCTGAGTCCGAAGCCGTAGAGAAGGTCAACGAGGAGCCGTGCGGGCGTATGTTCGCTGTCGACGACAACCGCCCGGAATCGCTTGATTTCGTCGCGGGAGGGAGCAGTCCGCTTGTGTTTGGGCCGCTTGGCGCGCAGGGCGTCGACGTCACCCAGTGGCTCGCCCAGGACCTCCTTGTACAGAAATAAGATCGCCGAAAATGCCTGGTTCTGCGTCTTTGCCGAGAGCTGGAGGTCGACCGCAAGATGGGTTAGAAAACTCTCTGCCTTCTCCTCATGGGACATCTGCTTTTCAAGCGTCAGGCAATGGTCATAGTAACGGCGTGTCCAGTTGCAGTAGGCATCGGGTCGTGGTCCGAAAGGCGCCTGCCGCGGTCGCCAATACGCGACCCCTGCCGGTCACATCTCAATCCTGACCTTCCATGGCTTTGCGCGCGAGGAGGCAGCCCGCCTGGGCCAGCTCGGCTACGAACTCCAGGCGAAGGGCATCTCGATATTCCTGACGGGCGACGAGGCCCTCGCACTCCAGGGCGGCGGCGAACCCCTGCTGAACTGGGCGCGCGGCAGCATAATGTTACAGCTCATTATACTTGTCTTTAACAGCATTATATCCATATTCCGCTCATGGTAGAAAGCCTTACACCTTTCGGTGATCGCGAAGCTCTTGAGCATCTCGGAGAGCGTATCAAGCGCGAAAGGCTTCGCCGCAACCAAACCCAGACGCAGGCAGCCACGTGGGCGGGTGTCGCCAGGAATACCTACGCAAAGCTGGAGGCCGGCGAGGGATCGGTGCAGGTCCACGTGCTGGCGCGTGTCCTAGCCCAGTTGGGGCATGCCGACCGCATGGTCAATTGCGTGCCCGAAACGCCGCCCACCATCGACTTTGATGCGGAGGCCCGCCTGGCGGAGCGCCAGCGCGCCCGCCCCGCCAAGCCAAAGGCTCCGTGAAGCCCACCCTCGCACCCAAGCGCCTGAACGTCGTCTGGCACGACGGGCGCGTTGTCGGCGAACTCCTGCACAGCGGGCCGATCCTGTTCCGCTATGTTCCGGCATGGCTTGAGACGGGGCACAACCTCTCGCCCCTGAAGCTGCCGTTCGATGTGCGCCCGATCAACTGCCACGATGCGGACGACGGCGTTCCGGGGATGATCTCCGACGCCCTGCCGGACACCTGGGGCCGGCGCGTCGCCGAATCGGTCTTCGCACAGCGCTCCCTTGGGAAACCGACGCCCTTCCGGCTCATGGCATGGATCAACAGCCGCAGCCTGGGGGCCATCGGCTTCCTGCCGGCGATGGATGTCGCGAGCCCGGCGGATGATCCGTCCCATCGCATCCTCGCCGCAGCGCTGGAGCGGGAGGCCCGCGCCATTGTCGAGGGCGACATCACGGTCATCCTGTCCAATTTCACGAGCGGCCTCACCGGCGGCGGCGCCCACCCGAAGTACCTCGTGTACGCCAAGCCTGACAACACGCTCCGGCTTCGGGGCGCGGCACAGCCGCTGGCCGACGGGGAGAAGCCCTGCATCCTCAAGCTCAACGTAAAGGGCGCGTATCGGCACCGCGCGGAGCTGGCCTACCTCCGCATGGCGGCCCGGGCGGGGATCGAGACGCCCGGCGCGCGGATCCTCACCGATGACAACGGGCGCGACCACCTCCTCGTGGAGCGTTTCGACGTGGAGCCGTCCGGAAGGAAACGCCACTTTCACAGCCTCGCCGGTCTGCTGCACCGGCCCAGGGGCTCCCTTGATTATGCCGACCTGATACGTGCATGCGCTCAGCTCGGATGTCCGCGCTCGGACCTGCTCGCCATCGCCCGGCGGCTCCTTTTCAACCTCCGGGCTGGGAACCAGGACGACCACGGGAAGAACCATGCGTTCCTCTACAACGAGGACTCCCGGACATGGGCCCTGGCCCCCGCGTTCGACCTGACACACAGCCCCGGGCTCGACCGCGGCATGAAGATCGGCGGCGAGGTTGTCCCCCAGTTGAGCCGGCTCAACCCGTGGCTGCTCGATGCGGGCATCACATCCGACGAGCTGAACGCCGCCTCCGAAGGCGTGGATGCAGCACTCGTGGCCTGGCCGGAGATCGCACGCGCCGCCGGGGTTCCCGAACCCCAGGTGGCTGAGGTAGCCGCCACGCACATGAGGATCGCGGCGCAATCGAGGGGATAGGCCCAGGGCGCCGGCCCCTGTGTAAGGTCGCGACCATTGCGCCTTACCGGGCCCCATCGGGCGGAAGTTCAATGACCTGCGCGTTCAAAACGGCCGGAAACGGCCGATTCAGGCCGTCTCCACCCAGTACAGGTCGTGGTCCGAAAGACGCACGCCGGCCACCGCGGCCACCACGCGGCCGCTGCCCTTTACCGCGGTCCCGCGGGCCACCGCGATGTGGTCGATGCTCATCAAACCCGGCAGGCGGTGCGCAAGGGCCGCCGTCGGCATCTGGAGCCCCAGCTTTTCGACGGCGGCCTGGATGTGGCGGAGCCCATCCTTGCTGCCGGAGTAGTCCGGGGCCGCCAGGGACTGGTTCCAGTCGCCGCCCCAGACGAGACCCGTCCGGGGCAGCACCGCGATCAAGTCGTCCAGGGCGGCCTTCACCATGTCGCCGTGCCGGACGCCGGCCCAGGGGGCATTCCGCGGGCCCGAGCGCCACGGAAGGACAGAGCTGCAAAACACCAGCTTGCCGATCGTCGCGAGGGCGCTGGCGGGGTGGGGATCAGCCGCCCCGACGATGTCGTCGCGGTTCGAGTCCACACCTGGGCACCATTTCAAGGCCAATTCGAATGGCAGCCACAGCGTTTAACAGAATC
>CAZSEH010000061.1:0-21043 GCA_964605835.1 uncultured Opitutaceae bacterium | reverse complement strand
TCATTAGGCCCGTAGCCTCGGCGACCATCCGGATCGTGTCATTGCCGCTGTCGGCGATGTATACGTTGCCAGTCGAGTCTACTGCGACGCCAAGGGGCCCATTCAGCTTGCCGGTTCCTGCAACGCCGTCCCCGCTGCCTGGTACGCCGAAGGTGCCGGCGAGGACGGTGGCCGAACCCGAGGGGGTTATCTTCCAGACCACCGACCATCCGTAATCGGCGACGTAGAGATTTCCTCCCGAATCAATTGCAATGCCATAGATGTAGGAAAGGCCGTAAGGCGGGGCGGAGACCGCGAACAGGCTCACGTCCAGGGTGTTCGCGACGAGCAGCGTCGCGGGTGAACTCGTGTTGCTGTTGTATGTGTTTGAGATTACCGAGGCGAACGCGGTACCGCTGAGGGACTGGGGCGCAGCCCCGATTACGAGGGTGGAGGTTTCCGCACCCGCATACGGGCCCGTGTTGTGGACCGAGGCCCAGGCGGTCTGACCAGGCGCCTCGGCGATCCAGGCATAGAAGAGGGTGCCGGTTCCGCCTGCCGTGACGGAGAAGGACACCGGTGATCCCACGGAAACCTCCGTGCTTGAGGGTTGGGCCGTGACGTAGGGCGTGTGGTCGAGGACGTTCGACAGGGTGGCGATGTTTGGTGTCCCGATACCGGTCACTAGGTCGTACCCGATTCCCGCCGAGTAGGCGCCATTGGAGCCGCCCGACGCGATGTCGTTGAAGGCCGTCGATCCTAGGAGCGGGTAAATCTGGGGCGCCAGGAGGCCCAGTGGGGGGGCTGAGGCGGAGGCCCTCGACTGGTTGAGGAGCGCGGCCATTCCCGCCCAGAGGGGCGACGATTCGCTGGTCCCGCCGGCATAGCTGGTGCCCCCCTCGAACACGAATGCCCCGTTGGAGGCCATGGCGGCGACATCGGGAACCATGCGCATGCTCGAGGGGCCGGGCTGCCCGAAGGGGGTGATGCCCTGCTGCCAGGAGGGCGCCGGAAAGACCGAGCTGTAGCCGCCCCCGCTGTAGCTGGTGCCGGTCTGCGCGGTGGCCGAGCCCGTATAGAGCTCGCTTGCCCAGGCGATCTCGGCGTCAGCCGGGCTTGTGGCCACCGTCCCGCCGACCGCCGTCACGTTGGGGTCGCTCGCCGGGTAATCCACGCCGAACGAGCCATGCACGGGGTCGTATTCCGCGCCGCCTGACGGGCGGTAGGGATTGGTTCCCCCGTCCCCGGATGAGGTGAAGACCGTTATCCCCGCCGCCGCCAGCTGGGCGAAGAGCTGGGCTTGGGACAGGATCTCTCCCACTGTCATTTCGGACTCGACGTCGACGCCGTAGCTCGCGGTCGCCACCGTCATCGAGGGGATCGTGGCATGGTCCTCGAGGATCTGGGAGAAATTCGCGAAGAAGTCGTCGCTCTCGTAGAGGCGGATGGCCGCGCCCGGGGCGACCGCACTGGCCATCGAGACGTCCATGGTGTCCTCGAGGTTGTTGCCGGTCTGTCCGGGAGTGGCGCCCCCATTGACCGGAATCACGGCCAGTCTCGAAAGGGAGTCTGGCACGCTGAAGATGCTCCAGAAAGCACTGATGTCCGTGGTCTGGATCTGGCCCTGGCCCGAGATCGCGATCGTCACCCCGGACCCGTCGAGGGCGCCCGGGTTGTAGGCGTTGAACACCAGGGTGTGGATATTCTCCTGGTTGCTCGGGAAAGGGCCGCTCATCGGGTGGAAAGGGGTCTCCGCCTGGAGGCCGTCGATAGAGAGGACGCCCGCTCCGACCGAGCCCGGAAGCGACGGCGGGGTCACGGCCGAGGTGAACTCGCCCCGGGGCGTCGACACCCGCGCGAACGTCACGCCGAAGGCGCCGGCCAGCTGGGACACCGTCCCGGTCACCGTGACGTAGGTGTGGTTCGCGTCCACCTTGGAGACCGTCAGGCCCTGGGAGCGGAGCCAGGCGACCAGGGCGCCGCTGCGCGACCGCGGCGGCAGATACCAGGCCTCCATATCGGCCTGGGGGACCCTCTCACCGGAATGCACCCGTCTCGTGAGCTCGCGCAGGTGGGGCATCCTCAGAGAGATCCTGACCTGCATCGTATTGGACAACTCGTCCGCGGAAAGGGTCGTGCGGACCAGGCGCCCGAAACTAGGCGACGCGCCGGGGCTCGTGGCGGAGGCCACGCTTCCGATCGACAGAGGAAAGGTGACCCTCCCGGGAACGGACGTGCGCGGGGCGGGCCTTGGCGAGGCCCCGGGGACGTCGGCGACGGACGCGACCGGGACCAGGGCGAGGAGCAGCGCTGCAAGCACGGCTGGCGGGCCCGCGATTTTGCGCATGCGGGCTCGAGAGCAATCGTTCCTAGGATTCAAGGTCATCGCCGCTGGAGGAGAGACAAAGCGCGTCCTCGATAGGGGCTCGACCAGATGCAAGCAATACGCATTTGGCCTAATCTCGGAAATTGTTTTCCCTGACGTCGACCGGTTTGGACCTGACACTTGTTGAAGAATCTCGCCCTCCCCGCGCACGAAGGAAACAAGGCGCAAGGACGAGGACTCCGGCGGCATGCAGCGTCTCGAAATTTGCTTGCCGGTCGCGCAAAGCGCCGAGCATTCTAGCCCATTCAGGACTAGCCAGGGTAGCTCAGTGGTAGAGCAGAGGACTCATAAGCCTTTGGCCGCGGGTTCGATCCCCGCCCCTGGCACCATGCAAAGGAGATGGACCCGGCAGCCCTCCGGACGGCTGGCGCCTCTCAGTTTCCGGCCTGCGCCTTCCCGTCGAAGGCCTCGATCTGCAGGTTTCGATAGGACACCTTCGTGTTGGCGCCGCCGTGGATCTGAAGCGCGAACTTGCCCCGCTGCGGGATTCCTTCGGTGCGCTCCGTGTAGTCGACGGTCTTCACGCCGTTGAGCCAGATCTGGATATGCGCCCGCTCCGCGCGGATCCTGTAGTCGTTCCACGCGCCCGGCCTTAGCGCGCGGTCCCTCACCTCGGGCGGCACGGTCGCCAGATTGGCGTCGCGCCGGCTTTCGTCATACAGATTGCCGTCCGTGCCCGCCCCGAGGTCGGCCTGGTAGCCGGACACCTCGAAGCTGCCGGGCACGCGCTGGGACCAGAATTGCACGCCGCCGTTCACGAATCCCCCGGTTCCCTCGACCTTGTACTGGAGCCGCAGCTCAAAGTCCCCGTAGTCCGCCCGGGTCGCCAGGAACTCGTTGTGGGGTTGTCGCCGGTCGAGGGCGCCCGCGACAATGGCGCCGTCCTCAATGCGCCAGTTTTCGGTGTTTCCCTCCCAACCCTCGAGCGTCCTGCCGTCAAACAGGGGCCTGGAGGACTCGGCGCCGACCGTGGAGATGGTCCCGATCGGCGAGGTGGCCGGGGCAAGGGCCTGGACCTCCATCCGGGTCAACTCGGGGTCGATGATGTCAATCGCCCAGAGGTGTTCCGCGTTGACGGTCGGAAGGTGGCTTCCCTGCGTCGCGATTCCCCCCCTGTGCAGGGCGCGGTAGGCGTGGTCGATGTTTTCCACCTCAAGATTGAAATGGTCAAACGCGCCGGCGGCCCACTTGTTGAGCGGCGGGTCGAAGAAGATCAGCTCGATCAGCTCGCGCCCGGGCCCGGGAAGCCTGAATTTGACCAGGGCGGGGCGACCGTCCGGCGCGGCGCTTCGGAACCCCTCTGCAAGCCCCAGCGCCTTCCCGTAGAACGCAATCGTGGCCTCCGCCAGAGGATAGGCCACCGCCAGTCCAACGTGCTGCAAGTGGTTGCTGAAGGCGGCCTGCCCCCTGGCCGCGGACGCGGGATCGGTCCAGCGCTCTGCCACCAGGATCACGGTTCCGGCCGGGTCCGCGAACTGGAGGATCCGGTGCTGCAGCGGCGTGGCGATCAGCGTCGCCGGAACCCCCCTGGCCCTCAGTTCACCCTCGAGCAGGGCCAGGTCCGGCGCCTCAAGCGTCATGTGCCGCAGGCGCCGTGCCCAGTTGGCCTCGGGAGCCTTCCGGAACTCGATCCACTGGTGCACCCCGACGACAAATCGAAGCGTGTCGCGATCCGCGGGCGCCTCGGCTAGCCCGGCACCCTGGCCGTAGAACCGCCTCATGGGGCCGAAATCCGCTGTCAGATAGGCGACTCCGGAAAGGCCGGTCACCGGCAGGGGCCGCGCCTCGTCCGATCGGCCGGCGCCGCGGACCGATGCGGGCTCGAGCGAGAAGAGAATCGAGGCCGCGACAAAGACGGAGCTGGCGGAGTACCTGCGGTCCATGGGGGACAAGCGTCTAGAGGGTGGTCGCACGCCGCACAAGGGAGATTGCCGATGCGGCGAAGGGACGCGGGGACCACGGGGCGGCCGGCGCCGCGGGAGGGACCGGCCCCCGGGTTCCGGATGAACGGTGCCCTTTTGCCCGTGCCGCCCTATCCACGACGCGGCAGCCTATTGAGCCGAGGGCAGGCGAGGATGGTAGTCCGGATAGGCGGGCTTTGGGAAGGTCGGCAGCGGGTGGTCCTTCAGCATCTGAAGGACCACCTCGACGGCCTTTTCCATCTGGGGATCGTGGCCCTGGCGGACGAGCTTCGGATCGAGGGGCACCTCGATGTCCGGGGCGATCCCGTGGTTCTCGACCTCCCACTGGCCCTCAAGGCCGTAGATCGCGAAACGCGGCGACGTCACCGTGCCGCCGTCAATCAGGACCGGGTAGCCGCCGATGCCCACGAGGCCGCCCCACGTGCGCATGCCGATTAGCGGCCCGATTTTCGCCTTCCGGAAATACCAGGGCATCGCATCGCCGCCAGATCCTGCAAACTCATTTATGATCATGGCCTTAGGGCCAAAGTTCGCCTCGCCTGGGCTCGACACGTCCTCGCCCTCGCGTGGGGTGATGCGGTTCATGATCGGGCGCCTCAGGTAATCGATGATGTAGTCGGCCAGCTGCCCTCCCGAGTTGAAACGTTCGTCGATCACGAGTCCCTCCTTGGCGATCTGGCCGAAGAAGTAGCGGTTGAAGCTGGAAAAGCCGCCCCATCCGGTGTCGGGCAGGTACACGTAGCCCAGCCGGCCCCCGCTCAGCTGGTCGACCTTGCGGCGGTTCCCCTCGATCCACGCGAGATTCCGAATGGCCTGTTCGGACTCGAGGGGGACGACGGTCACGTCCCTCGAGCCGGTCTCATCCGGGTTCGGGCCGACCTTGAGCACCGTCTGCTTGCCCGCCGTCTCCTGGAAGAAGCTGTAGAGGTCGTCCGAGGCGTGCAGCGGGCGCCCGTTGACCGCGAGCAGGTACTCGCCGGCCTTGACGTTCACCCCCGGCTGCGTGAGCGGCGCGTGCAGGTCCGGGTTCCAGTTCTCCCCGTCGAAGACGCGGGCGAACCGGTAGCGGTCGTGGTCGACCGCGTAGTCGGCGCCCAGCATGCCGACCTTGACCGTCTCCTCGTGGAGGTGGGTGCCCCCGCCCACGTACATGTGCAGCACGTTGAAATTGCCCAGCATGTCCGCGAACAGGTAGTTCAGGTCGGAGCGGCTCGCGACGCCGTCCAGGAACGGCTCGTAGGCCTTCTGCGCGGCCGCGATGTCGAGGCCGTGGTAGTGCGGGTCGTAGAAGAAGTCCCGCTCGATCCGCCAGATCTCGCGGAAGATCTGGCGCCATTCCGCGCGGGGCTCCACGTAGACCTCGAGCCCCTCGAGCTTGAGGGCGCCCTCGCCCGGCTTCGGCTCCTTGTCCGCCGGCACGATGAACAGCTTCTTGTCCTTCTCGTAGAGCATCTTCTCTCCGTTCGCGGAGAGCGCGAAGCGCGACACCCCGTCCAGGAGCCTCTCGGTCTTGCGTGTCTTGAACACGAAGCGCTCGACGGTCGCGTCCGGCTGGTCCCGCCCCTGCGGCGCCTTGTCGTTGTACACGACGTGCAGGATCCCCTCCTTGCCCGACGCCAGGCCGAAGATGTCCGCCGCCGGGACCGGGAGGGCAAGGATGCGCTGGCTGATGTTCTCAAAGTCGATCTCGACCTTCTCCGGCTCCTTCTTCTTCGCCTTGGCGGCGTCGGCGTCGTCCTTGCCCTTGTCGGCCGAGGCGGACTTTTCCGAATCCTCGGCCGCCGCCGGCTTGTCCGCCTTGTCCTCCTTGTCGTCGGCCTTGTCCGCCGCCGCCTTGTCGCCCTTCTCCTCGTCGCTTTCCGGGGCGAGCGGCGACGGCAGGTCCCTCCTGAGGACCACGACATAGGCGTTGCGGGTGACGCTCCGGCCGTCGCTGGCCATGTCCAGCCCTTGGACGGTGGGGCCGACGTCGGTGCTCGCGGCGAAGTACAGGTGCTTCCCGTTCTTGTCGAACACCGGAAGCGTCGCGTCGCTCATTCCGTCGGTGAGCTGCGTCGCCTGGCCCGTCGCCGTCGAGAAAACGAAGATCGCATGGAGGTGGTTCTCGAGGTGCTTCGTGTAGGCGAGCCACCGGCTGTCGGATGACCAGCTCGATTCAAACGCCTCGCTGCCGAACCGGTCCGTGTCGACCCGAAGCGGCGACGGGTGCTCCAGCTCGACGTACCACAGGCTCCCCCGCTTGTCGTAGTAGGCGATCTTCTTGGAGTCGGGCGACCACGTGGGCCGGTAGAAGAACGAAGGGGGGCTGCCCAGGTCGACGACGCGGACCTTGCCGACTCCGGTCTGGTCGCTGATGTGCAGCGTGTATTCGCCGGACGCGTCGGAGAAATAGGCGATGGACTTCCCGTCGGGCGACCACGACGGGTCCCGGTCCGCCACCGCCGGACTGCGGGTGAGGTTCCTGACGTCCCCTTTTTCGGATGGGACCGAGAAGATCTCGCCGTGCGCCTCGAGCACGGCGCGGGCGCCCGTCGGCGAGATCCCGCAGGTGACGATGTCCTTGGGGACGATCTTCTCGAAATGGGGCCTGAGCTCAGGCATGTCGGCGGAGACCGAGACCGGGATCCGGCGCGCCGTTCCCGACGCGAGGTCATAGAGGTGGAGGGAGCCAAGCTGCGCGTACACGATCGCGCCCGGGCCGGCCGACGCCGACTTGAAGTCGGGCCCTTCGTTGTGGAGGACCTCGCTGACCGCGCCGGCCTTCGGGTCGTAGCTGAAGAGGGTCACCGGCCCGTTGCGGTCGGACAGAAAGTAGACCTTGTCGCCCACCCACATCGGGTCCGTGTCGTTGGAGCCCTCCCGGGGGACCGGCACCACGCTCGAGTCCGAGAGGTCGGCGATCCAGATCGGCGCGGCCATGCCGCCGCGGTAGCGCTTGATCGCGATGTAGGCGTCGACCGCCCCCAGCCGGCGGTTCCACAGGGGGACGTAGGCCAGGCGCCTCCCGTCTTGGGCGTAGGATCCCTGCACGCCCATCGGCAGGGGCAGAGGGGTCGGCAGGCCCCCGGTTGCGGGCACCGTGAAGAGCCGCTCGTAGCGCCGCGAGAAGCTCTGCCCGTCGGTGCGGAACAGGACGCCCTTGCCGTCCGGGGTCCAGGCGAGCGCGACGTCCGGCGCGGGGTCGTAGGTAAGCCTGCGCGGCTCGCCGCCCGCGGCCGGCACCACGTACACGTCGGCGTTGCCGTTCACGGTGCCCGTGTAGGCGATCATCGTGCCGTCCGGCGAGAACACCGGCCCGGTGTTGATCCCAGCGCTCGCGATGAGCCGGCGGGCCTCGCCGCCGTCGCGGCCCACGGTCCACAGGTCGTCGCCGAAGGAGAAGGCGATCTGCGTGGCGCTCAGGCAGGGGCCCTGCAGGAGAACGGGCCTGTCCTGCGCATGGGACAGCGCGGGGATCATGGCGGCGGCGAGCCATCCGACGAGGAGGTGTTTCTTCATGGGGTGGGGGAGCTTGGGGACGCGCCGTCGACGGCGCCGCCCCGGGATAGAAAGGTCTTTCAAGCCCGAATCTTGTCAATACCCCCGCTGACGTGGGCCTCCTGGCTAACCTTGGGGCGCCGCCGCCTCGGCGTTCTGGGCAGGATGCGGCCCGGCCGTGCCTATATCGAGAAGTGCGTCGCGCAGGACTTGGCGACTGCGGCAAGGTCTATCTCGGGTGCCTTGGGGCGCAGCGCCTCCGCGACCAACATCATCAGCTGCTGCACACCTCGCTTGTGTAGAGCTCGATCAAGGCCACCTGCGACGCTCCGCTTTCGAAGCGCAGGGGCTCCGCGGCCGGCAGGGCCACGCCGAGCAACAGGCCCGCCGCAAGGTGGAGTCTCATGGAAGGCTTGAGGCCCAGGCAGGCGGAATATTCCACCGGGCTGGGTTGACCGGGCAGCCGCCCGCGTAGACAGTTGACCGATCTTGGCGGGAACCCCAAGAATCTGCCTTGGTTTGTCCCCTGTGTCAGTAATCTAGCCCCAAACACCGTGCCTCATCCCCTTCGGAAATCCCTGCCTCTCATCGTCCTCGTGGCGGCGGCGATGGCCCCGCCGGCGCACGCCCAGACCGCCACCGTGAACGTGGACACGGCCGCGCCCATCCGCCTGGTGGACGAGAAGATGTTCGGCCTGAACACCGCGGTCTGGGATGGCGCCTACCCGGATCCGCAGACGGTGCTGGACCTCCAGGACATGCAGACCCGGTTCCTCAGGTACCCGGGCGGTTCCTCGTCCGATGACTACCACTGGCAGACGAACACGGCCGCGATTGAAGGTGGGGGCGCGGGGGTTACGAATTTCGACACGTTCGCCGCCTCGGCGCTGGCAATCGGGGCGCAGGTCGTCATCACGGCCAACTACGGCACGGGAACACCCCAGGAGGCCGCGGCCTGGGTGACCTATTCGAATGTCACGAAGGGCTACGGCTTCAAGTACTGGGAGATCGGCAACGAGTGCTACGGGACGTGGGAGGACGATACGCAGACCGCGCCACATGATCCGGTCATGTATGCAACCCGCGCCGTCCAGTACATCCAGGCCATGAAGGCCGCCGATCCGACGATCAAGATTGGGGTCGTGGCCGACTCGAGCGAGGACTCGTACCAGAACGGCAACAAAGTCGTGGCGACAAACCTGGTGAACGGAACGAAGCACATCGGGTGGACCCCGGTCATGCTGTCCACCATGACGAGCCTTGGAGTCCTTCCGGACTTCCTGATCTACCACTCCTACGCGCAGAATCCGGGGAGCGAGAGCGACTCGTTTCTCCTGCAGGAATCCGCGCTTGCCTGGACGACGGCCGCGACCGGGCTCAGGAATCAGCTCACCGACTACGTGGGAGCTGCGGGGGCCGCGATCCAGCTGTTGGTGACCGAGAACAACTCGGTGAACACCAACCCGGGGAAGCAGACGGTGAGCCTGGTGAACGGTCTCTTCCTGGCGGACAGCGTGGGGAGCCTGATGCAGACTGAGTTCAATTCCTTCGTCTGGTGGGACATGTACAACGGCCAGGGCAACACGTCGGTCAATCTCAGCTCCTCGCTCTATGGCTGGCGGCAATATGGCGACTACGGGGTCGAGAGCGGGGGGGCGGGATCGCTGGATCCGATAGCGCATGACCGCTATCCGACCTATTACGTGATGAAGCTCCTGTCGTATTTCGCGAGGCAGGGGGACGCCGTCGTCACGGCCTCGTCCAGTAACACGCTGCTCTCCACCTATGCGGTGCACCGCCTGGACGACTCGCTGGCGCTCCTCGTCATCAACAAGTCCCCGACCGCGACGTACAACGCCAGTTTCGCGATCAAGGGCTACACCCCGCAGGCGAGCGCGAAGGTCTACTCCTACGGCATCCCGCAGGACGAGTATTCGGAGGAGAACGCCGCGTCCCCCAACACGGGCAGCGCCAACACCTCGTGGGAAAACTCCCTGGAAGGCTGGGTCAACCAGTCGGGTCCCGATGTCGCCCCCAACTACGGGTTGACCGGGCCCTTCGCCTATTCCCTCGGTTACAGCACCACAACGGGGGTGACGAACGGAAGCTACAGCCTGGCCTGCACCACGACCCAATCGGGTCTGGGCAACCATGCGGTCATCATCAATACGACGGCCGCGATGGGCACGGCGTTGAGCACGGCGTCGTCGGTCTCCTTCGACATCTACCCTCAAGCCTCGGGAGGCCCCGTCGCCGTGAGCGTCTACCTCAACGGCACGAACCTCACGTACACGGAGCTCACCCCGGTCAACCTGAACTTGAACGCGGGGAACTCGGTGTCGTTCTCAATCACCGCGGCCCAGCGGGCGGGGATCCTGGCCTCGCTCGGCTCGGGCAATTACACCCAGATTGGAATCAACGTAAACACGCAGACCCCGATAACGGTCTATCTCGACAATTTCCAGGTGCAGTCGGCTGCAGCGCCGACGCCGACTCCCACGCCGACGCCGATCACGGGTGCGGCTAGCTCGCCCGATATTGCCGTCTCCACTATCTCCAACGCCGCGGCCTCCTTCACGGCGTCCTTTGCGCCCTATTCGGTGAGCGTCGTCTCGCTCACGAAGCCCTCGCTTGCGCCCGCCTTCGTGAGCCAGCCTTCCTCCCAGACGGTCGCGAGCGGCAGCACGGTCGTCTTCAGCGCGCCCTCAACGGGGACGCCGGTGCCGGCGTACCAGTGGTACCTGAACGGAACGGCCATCGCCTCGGCCACCGGCCCGACCCTTGTTGTCAGCGGGGCGACGGCCGCCAATGCGGGTAGCTACACGTGCACGGCCACCAACCCTTCGGGTTCCCTGACCAGCAATCCCGCCGTGCTCAGCGTGGTGAACACGTCGGATCCGGGGCGGCTGATCAACCTTTCGTGCCGGGCCCAGGTCGGAACGGGCGGAAACATCCTGATATCCGGGTTCGCGGTGGGCCCCGTCGGCACCTCCGGCACCGAGCCGCTCCTCATCCGCGGGTCCGGCCCGGCGCTGGCCGCGTTTAACGTCCCCGGCACGCTTCCCGACCCGCAACTCCAGCTCTTTAACGGGATTCCGGTGCTCCTTGACACGAATTTCGGCTGGAATGGCAGCACGGCGATTTCGAACGCCGCGGCCGCGGTGGGCGCCTTCGCATGGAGCAGCAAGACAAGCCTCGATTCGGCGCTCCTTGAATCCCTGCCCACGGGCCCCTATTCGGCCGAAATCCTGGGCAAGAGCGGAGATACGGGCGTCGCCCTTGCGGAGGTGTACGACGCAACCCCCGCGGGCACCTACACGCTGGCGTCCCCGCGCCTCGTCAACCTCTCGACACGCGTGCAGGTGGGCACCGGAGGAGGCGTTCTGATCGCGGGCTTTGTGATCGGCGGCTCAACGTCTGAGACGGTCCTCATCCGGGCTTCCGGGCCCGCCCTCGTCGCATTCGCGGTCCCCGGGACCCTTCCGGACCCGAAACTCACGTTGTACGCCTCCGGCTCGTCCACGGTGCTCGCCAGCAACAATGGCTGGGGCGGAGATCCCCAGATTGCCAACGCAGCGTCCGCCGTCGGCGCCTTTTCGTGGAACAGCCCCTCGAGCAATGACTCGGCCCTTCTGGTGACCCTGCCCCCAGGCGGATACACCGCGCAGATTTCGGGGGCGAGCGGCGACACGGGCGTGGCGCTGATCGAGGTTTACGAGGTCCGGTAGACCGGCTGGCGGGTGGCAATAGGACAGACTTGCAAAATGGTCGGGGCGGTCAGATTCGAACTGACGACCTCTACGTCCCGAACGTAGCGCTCTACCAGGCTAAGCTACGCCCCGACTTGCTCGCGTGAAAGAGCAGTAGGCTCCGGTGGAGGTATCGTCGCAAGCAGAAAAGAACCTGATGGGTAGTTCCTGAATCTGTGCTGCGCCTAGTCTCCGCTGCTGCGAATAGCGCTCGAGTTCTCGCGAATGAGCTTCGCCACGTCCTCTTGGCTCATTTTTCCTGTCGCTAGAGACAGCATCATCTCAACAGCCCTTGGTTCAGAAAGCGTGAGCTTGACGCCATTTAGGCCGAGGAAGACGGCCGCGCAGACAAAGGCCGTACGCTTGTTGCCATCGCTGAAGGGATGGTTCTTTGCGATCCCATGGGCGTAGACGGCCGCCAGCGCAGAAAGTTCTGGCTTCTCGTAGTGGAAAAGACTCGAGGGACGGGCGAGTGCCCCCTCGAGCGCATTCTCATCGCGGACGCCCGCCAGACCTCCGTGCTCGCGCAGCTGCTCCTCGTGGAATGCCAAGACCTCTGTCCGGCTCAGCCAAACAGGTTCCTTCACTTTGCCAGTTCCCTCAGCGTGTTGCGGTATTTCTTTGCCACGTCTTTGTAGATCTCCATCGCTTTGGCGAAGTTCGGATCGTGCGCTACAACTCGGTAGCCATCCTGGCTCTCGGTGAGGTAAACTGTGTCTCCTTCCGCGACATTGAGGCTTCCTAGGACATCCTTAGGAATGATGACTCCTACAGAGCTGCCGAAGGGGCGAAGTTTGAGGGCGTGCGTCATAAGGGATTATGACCCAAGTTATAACTCCAGATTCGAATGTCAAGGCAAGGGGGAACAGGACCTGCGCATCTTCTCGCCGAAATCAAAGGACTTTGTGTTGGGACGAAGATTTTACAAATAGGATTTTAGGAACTGTGAAATGCTCCACAAGTTTTTGACTACCAAAATACAATCAGTACGTCCCGAGCGTAGCACTCTACCAGGCCAAGCTTCACCCCGACTTGCTCGCGTGAGCGAGGAACAGGCGCGGGCGGGAGCTGCTTCGCGCGAACCGAACGTGGCACCGTAGGCCGCGGTCCGGCAGGCCGGCCTACGTCAAGTCACCGGGTCAAGCTTGAGGAGCTCCCCCAATCAGCCTCGCCTTGTCGATCGGCTTGGTGACCTACGCGTCGCAAAGCCCCTTGAAGACCGCGAGCTCGCTATTCACGTCGTCCACCGAGGTGCTCGTCATGATCTTTGCGCCGCGACTCGAGAAGACCCCACGGGCCTCCTCGTTCTCCCGGATTCCCTTGAGGGTCTGCTGGCCGTCTCTCCCAGGCATCAGGAGGTCCAGGCAGATCAGAAGACGTTGTTGACGTGATCCGCATGGTGGTGGAACTGCTCCTTGCTCTCGTGCAGCGCCTCCTCGGCCGCCTTGCGCGCGGTGATGTCGCGGAACGTCTATACGCGGCCGAGGTAGGTTCCGTTGCCGCCCGTCATGGGGGAGGAGTACCGGTCAAGGATCCTCCCGTCCTTCATCGCGAGTTCGTCGCGGCTGACCTCGAGAGGGCGCGAGTTCAGGTACCTCACCCGGCTCAGGAATGCCTCGGGGAATTTGGCCGCGCCGGCGACCCAGAGCAGCAGTCTTTCATCCTCCGGGTCGTCGGCGACGGACTGGGGGATCTGCAGCAGGTCGGCCAGCCGCCGGTTCTGGAGGATCTTCCGCCCCCTTCTGTCAACCACCAGGATCCCGTCGATGGAGGAGCCCACCTGGGCCTCCAGTAGCGCCGTCTTCTGCCGCAGCTCCTCCTCCATGCGCCTGCGGGCGGTGATGTTCTCATGTGCCACGACGACCCGCACGGGCCCGTCGCCAGTGAACCGGGTGGCGCGCACGACGAACCAGCGCTCCTCGTTCGGACTGTCGCAGGGGTATTCCAGCGTGAATTCCGCGCATCGCCGTTCCATCACGGCCCGGATACCGTTGCCGACGGCGGCCGCCTCCCCGGCGCCCGCGCCGCGCGCCGTGGCGCAGAGTTCAAGGTAGTTGGTGCCGATGGCCGAAACTCCAGCGGCAAGCCCGTTCCCGCGGGCGAACCGCCGCCACGCCTCGTTGACGGCGACGATCCGGCCCTTGTGATCGAGGATCGCAATGTGGGCGGAGAGAGCGTCGAGCGTCGATTGAAGGAAGCGCTCGGACGCCGCCAGGGCAGTAGGCGACTTGACGACGCCATCCGCGTCGCCGGTTGACCGCTCCGCGACCGCGGTGCGCGAGGTCGGGGTCCGAGTGGGCCTCCCTGCCGTCTTGAATCGGGCCTTCATTCCACGGAGAGGCGGATTCCCGGCCTGAGGAACGCGCGGTCGGCCTGACGTCCGAAGGATCCCCTCGTGCTGTCCTGAGATGTCGGAACATATTGATCCGAAGCGCGTAAGACATGCGAGCGGCAGCAATTCCCGCGACCCTCAAGAAGGGGTTCCGTGGCGATTGAATCCATCAATAATCCAACGGGTCAACGGCCCATGCCTTGAGAGGAATGACCCTGTGCATATGTGGGACGATCGGCCGAATTAGCCCTGCAAATTCCGGGAGCTTGTCGCCAAGAGCCCGCGCGGCGTGTGCGAAACGGGGCTTGGAGGGGTGATCGTGGCCGGGTCCGCACCGCCGGGCGCTGTCACGCGACGGATTGCAGCGGCATCCCGAGGGCATCGGGAACCGCCCTTGCGCGGGCAGCCACGGCCGCCTCGTAGCCGCGCAGCGTCGCCTGGGCCGCAAGCGGCCACGTGAAGCGGCTCCGGATGGTCTCCTGCAGCGCTGCGCGCCTGGCCCTGTCGTGTGGATATCCCCGGTGGGCCGCAAGGACGGCCTCGCGGATTGAATTGATGCTGGCCGGATCACAGTAGTAGGCGGCGCCTCCCAGGCACTCCCTGTCCGAGGTGCGGTCGCTCGCGACCACGGCGCAACCGCAAGACGCCGCCTCGAGGCACGCCGCGGACTCGAGTTCCGTCCAGCTGGGAAGGGCATAGACCCGGGATGCCTTGAGCGCGGAGGCCAGGCCCTCGGGCTGCAGGTGCTCGATGAAGAGGGTGCCGGGCGGCGCGTGCCTGCGGCAGAGCGCGCCATAGGATGGGTCGCAGGTGCGCCCCACGACGACAGCGGGGAGGTGGGTCCCCTTCAGGGCATGCAGCAGTATGAGGAGGTTGCGCCGGGGCTCGAGCATGCCCGTGGTCAGTACAAAGTCCCGGACGCCATATTCCCGCACGAACCAGTCGGCCGTGGCGTCGTCGATCGCGGCGGTGTCCACTGCCCTGGGTACCACCGTGTGGGGCAGGTCGATCCCGAGGGAGGTCTTCAGGCTCTGCAGCTCGGCCCGGCTGCCTGGCAGAAGGTGATCCACAAGCTCGAAGATTCGCCTCTGATAGAGGCGATAGCCGCGGTGGAACGGCTCGGGAGCCGTGTTCCGTGTGGCCCCGCCATAGGCAAGCTGGTCCAGGGAAAGCAGCCTGAGCTTCTCGTTTAGCGCGTCCATGGTTGCCGAACGGGCGAATATCTCCGGGATGGCCTGGTCGGCCCATGCCCTCTCGGCTCCCTCCCAATACGCGGGCGACAGAACAAGGGGAACGCTCGGGCGGCGCACCCGTACGGCCTTGACCTGGGCCAGCGTCTGGTGGGGGGACCCGGTGTTCCAGAAGTGGACGACGTCGTAGCCGGCAGGGTCCGGGCAGGGCGTACAGCAGAAATCCGCGTGCACCCCGAGGTGGCCCAAGTGCGTGCGGGTCTCCTGCATGCGGGACGTGTCGGCGCCGACGGCCCGCGGCTCGAAGTTGGCCACCATGAGCACGCGCATCCGCGCCGCCGACGCGGTGGATGGGCCCGGCGAGTCTGCTGGGCAAGGGCGGCTGCCGGCCTCTGGCGTGCCGTCCTCGGCCAACATCTTGAGCTCGGGATCGGAAGGGACGAGCGCGCGCCCGCGGCGGGCCGCCAGCCGGCCCAGGTCCGGCTGTCCGATGGCGCCGTAGGCGCGCGCCAGCGCCCGGAGGACGGCAGGATTCTGCGGGGCGAAATTCAGCGCGCAGAGGAGCAAGTCAAGCCCGGCGCGCGGATACCCGTCGCGGGCGCGGGCGCCCGCGCTGTCGACATAGGTGGCGGCCAACTGGTCGACCTCGGAGCCTCGGGCCAGCTTGCGCAGCTCGTCATAGTGATTGAAGAGCACCTGCTGGCGCGGGGAGTTGGCACCGGCAGGGGTCGCCCTTCGGGGATAGTCTCCGGGCGGGTGGCCCTCGGCCATCCACGCGCTCGTGTCGCCGTCGCCCGGCAGGTAGCGTCCCTCCCTGGAGAAGTCGATCGACCGCTCGAGAACCTCGTAGATGTCCCGCCCCCACTTGCCGGTCATCTTCGACTTGTTTGCGGCATGGTTCGCCAGGGCGGCGTGCGAGCGGGCCACGCCGTTGTTGAGCTTGTGCACCACCCGGACCCTGCCGTCATAGAGGATTTCGTAGCCCGCCGCGATCAGCGCGATGTGGTGGTCGGGATCGTCGCATTGGGTCGGGCTGTAGCGGACGTCCATCATGCCGCACCGCGCGAGCGCATCCCTCCTGTAGAGGTTGCAGCATCCCCGCACGTGCGCCGTCCGTGCCAGGTAGTCGGCCTGTCCCAGGTCCGGCTCGTCCTCATGGCCGTAGAAGACGGGGAAATGCCTGTAGCCGCCGCACTGGATCGCCTGGCGGGAGTCATCGTTGATGATCTTGGGGCCCACGCAGCCGGCGAACGGACGATGGGCCAGGTCGGCAACGAGGGGTTTGAGCCAGCCGGGCGGAACGGTGAGGTCGTCGTCGAGGCGCGCCACCAGCTCGCCGCAGCCGGCCGCCATGGCGAAGTTGATCCCGACCGCGGCTCCCGTGTTCACGGGCAGCCGGATGACACGCAGGGGGAACGGGAAGGCGCCCTCAAGTCCGTCCAGGTACGGGAGGGTTCCGTCCGTGCTCGAGTTGTCCGCCACGAATACATTGAGGCGGTCCGCGGGGTAGTCCGTCTGGGCCAGACTCTCGAGGCAGCGGCGAAGCAGACCGACGGTGTTCCAGGTAACGATGCAGCAGTCGACGGTTGGGTGGGCGCTCCGGCCGCAATAGCGCAGGGCCTCGCCGATCCTCCAACAGATCTCCGTCTTCGAGTAGAGGCGGCGCACCTCGCCCAGGTCCGGATAGTAGGGATTCCATCCCCATTTCTTCTCCCAGTACTCCGCGAGCCGCCTCTCGGCCGCGGCCTTCATCTGGCTCGTGACCAGCTGCAGCGGCCGCTCGGCCTCGGGCAGGATGAACTGGAGCGTTGGCGCAGGAGCGGGCGTATGGTGAACCGCCGTCACCCCGGCATGCACGTAGACCTTGTAGTTGCGGTGCCTGGCGGCGACGCAGAAGTCGTCATCCTCCACCCACGCGGGGCCGTAGTTCTCATCCAACCCCCCGGTGTCGGCGAGGACCTCGCGCCGGTAGTAGGCGAGGGCCCCGGACACCGAGTCCACCTCGGATATCGGGCCCGCCGCACCGTCGGGCTGGAACGCCCGGTTGTTGCAGTGCTGGGGGTGCATGCCGACGCCGCTGATGAGGGTGCGCCCCTCGGACTGGATGCGGCCGTCCGGGTAGATGAGCCTAACCCCGACGACTCCCGCCTTGGGCTCGCCATAGGCGGCCGCCTCAAGCTTCGCCAGCCAGCCCTGAGTCTCGATCACGACATCGCCGTGAAGGCGCACGACGTCGTCGCCTCCCGCGCGTGCGAAGCCGACATTGAGCGCCGCGGCGGCGCCCATGCGTCCTCGGGTGACCACCTCAAGCCTCGGATCCTTGAATCCCTCCAGGATCCGATGGCTTCCGTCGGAGGACCCGGCATCGACGACGATCAGCCGCCAATTCGAACCATTCGTCTTGGATAGGACGCTCTCAATGCAGGCTCCCAGCGTGCGCTCGTCGTTGTAATTGGGAATGACGATGCTGATGGCACGTTGTGGCATGGAGGGCGCGCGGAGCGGCAGAAGTAGGGCGTGCAAAGCATGGCGCAGGCCACCGGGGCAAATAGACATTCAAGCATCTTAATGGCATTTACTTGTGTGTTTATTAGGAGTGCCTTTTTTGATGTGACTCCACGACCATGCCCGCTGGGCACAATCTGCCCGTGCCGTCGCAGGGTCGGAGGCTGCGGTTCGTATCGAGCCGAGCCCCCGATGGGATGATGCCTGGGGAAAATTCTGCCGTCGCCGGTCAACTCCCGGCGAGGCCGGTGGCGATCCTGGCGTGGGTCACAGGAGAAAAGCGCGTAACTCACGGAAAGGACGTCACAAGCATCACAACGCGCCCATTGGGCACGGGATTAGCATGGAGGAAGGCCCTTTCCGACCATTCACCCGCTCCTCAATCCTCCATGACCCAGCCCTGCGCGGAATCGGCCGCGAGGCCGGCCCCCGAAGTGTCCGATGACGCCGTTTCGCCGCCAGGGGCAAGCGCGGAGGTCACGCTTGCATCCGGCGAGAAGGGACCCTCGAAGCCGGCGCCTGCCACGGGTGAGCTGCCGCTTGTGCTCGTCCGCGCGCACGAGCACAACTACTCGGAGACGTTTCTAGAGGATCATGTGAACCTCATCACGAGGAACCTGACGCTCCTCTACGGGTTTCCCTTTCCGCGGTTCCTGAAGGGCGGCCGTTCGGTCCTTTCGAATTCCCTGGAGCGAAGGATCCGGGATGCCGTTGGAACGCCGTACGCCGCCAGCAAGGAGCTGTGGCGGGCCTACTCGGCCGAGCTTGCGCGTTTCCTTCGGACGAGCGGGGCCCGGTCCGTCCTCATTGAGACGGGAACCATGGGCGCCTTCGTGCATGCCGCGTGCGAGCGCGAAAAGCTGCCCTACGTGGTGCATTTCCACGGCGTCGACGCGTACGGGCGCGAGCTGCTCGCCGAGAGCCGCAGCCACTACCATGCGTTCTTCAAGCGGGCCGCGAGCTTGGTGGTCGTGTCTCGGGCGATGCGGACTCAGCTGATCGGGCTTGGCGCCCCGGCCGGAAGTGTCGTCCTCGCTCCCTATGGGGTGGAGGTTGACCTGCGGCAGCTCGCCGATCCCGCGCATGCGGGACCCTTTTTTGTCGCCGTGGGACGCTTTGTGGAGAAGAAGGCCCCGCACCTCACCCTTCAGGCCTTCGCCGCGGTGCAGCGGCAGCAGCCGGAGGCGCGGCTCGTCATGATTGGCGACGGACCGCTTCTCGCGTTTTGCCGGCAGTGGGCCGAGGACAACGGAATCGCCGGCGCCGTCACGTTCGCAGGGGCGCAGTCGCGCGAGGAGGTCTCGCGCCACATGGCGTCGAGCCGGGTCTTCGTGCAGCACAGCCTCACCGCGTCAAATGGCGACAGCGAGGGGCTGCCGCTCGCCGTGCTCGAGGCGGGTGCGCATGGGCTGCCCGTGGTCTCGACAAGGCACGCGGGAATACCGGACGCGGTGCGAAACGGCGTGGACGGCCTGCTGGTCGCCGAGAGGGACGTGGCCGCAATGGCCGCCGCGATGCTGCGGCTCGCCCAGGACCCCGGGCTCAGCGCCCGTTTGGGCGCGGCGTTTCGCGAGCGGGTTGCGGCCAGGTACTCGCGAGGGCATTCCATCAGGCGGCTTCGGCGCATCCTCCAGGCCGCCGCAAACGGTCTCCCGGGGCGCGAGCTCGGCGAGGCCCCGGGCGAGGACGGCGACCCGCCGTCGGCCGTGGCTGCGGAACCGTCCGCGAGTGAGACGGCGCGTGCGGCGCCGCCCGACTATGCGGCGGTGCCTGCCCTCCTCGGGGAGATCACCCGGGACCGCGGCGCCCCTGGCGCCTATCTGGAGCTTGGCCGGCTGCTTTCTAGAAACAACCACCTGGCCGAGGCCTACGTGGCCCTTGGGGAGGCGCTTCGCCTCTCGCGCGGGGACGCGGCGATCCGGGACCTCCTCGGGCAGCTGGAGGGCCGCGGGGCCCTCACCCAGCCGGTCGTCGAGACCTACCGGCGCCGCGCCGGCTGGCAGCCGCTTCGGCAGGCGCAACGGCCGCGCCGCATCCTCGTCGTCACGAACCTCCTTCCCCCTCAGGAAATGGGCGGATTCGGACGCACCATGTGGGAGTTCAGCCGCGAGCTGGCCGCGCGCGGGCACACGGTGCGCGTGCTCACGGCCGACATGCCCCACCTGCTGCGCAAGCCGTCAGCCGAGCATCAGGACTTTGAGCCGAACGTGAGGCGAACGCTGCGCCTCTGGGGAAGCTGGAAGAACGGCGTCGTGGAATTCGAGGCCGATCCCGCGCGCCGCAGGCGCGCGGAGGATTTCAACGAGCGGACCCTGATGGCAGCGATCGAGGAATTCCGACCCGACGCGGTGATGGCGGGCAACCTCGACCTCATGGGCGCCCGTTTCCTCAAGCGGGTGCTCGAGCGCGGGATTCCGGTCCTGCATCGCCTCGGCAACGCCCTTCCCGGGTATGAACCGGAGCTGACGCCGCGGTCGCCCCTCTATTGTCTTGCGGGCTGCAGCGACTGGGTGAACCAGAACCTCCGCGCGGCGGGCTACCCAATCGAGAACTTCGCCGTTCTGGCGCCCGGCTCCCCTCTGGCCGACTACTTTCTGGCGTTCCCGCCCCAGCGCGCCCACCTGCGGATCGCGTTCGCCGGCCTGCTCATGCCCTACAAGGGCGCGCATGTGCTGGTCGAGGCGCTGGCCTACCTGAAGCGGGTGGGGATCGACTTCGAGTGCGCCCTCGCCGGGGACTCCACGGCGCCCGACTACATCGACCGGATGCGCGCGCTGGCCGGCAGCCAGGGATTCGCCGACCGGGTGCACTTCCCGGGGTTTCTCGGAAGGAGGGAGCTCGCCGCGCTCTACGCGCGCTGCAACGTGCTCGTCTTCCCAAGCATCTTTCAGGAGCCCTTTGGCAAGACACAGGTCGAAGCCATGGCCGCGGGTCTGGTCGTGGTGTCGAGCGACTGCGGCGGCGTTCGCGAAATCGTTCGCGACGGCGAAACGGGACTCCTGTTCAAGAACGGGGACGCGTGCGACCTGGCCGAAAAACTTGCGCGCGTGCATCGCAATCCGGCGTACGCCCAGAAACTGGCGGACGCGGGCCAGGCCGGCGCCTTTCGCTTCACCACCGCCGCATCGGTCGACCGCCTCGAGGGTCACTTCGAGAGCCTGATCTCCGTTGCCGGATCGGCGCCGGCGCGAGAGGCCTGCCGGACCGCCTGACCGTTGGCGGCGCCCCTTCTGGCGCACGTTACCCCGGAGGCCCGCCAACCCGTCTCTCCTCTAGAGGGTGAGAAGGAGCCTGTGAAACGACTCGAACGCATGGTCGATGACCGCGTTTGCCTCCTTGGGATCCAGTCCGGCGTTGTGGTAGATGTCCTTGGAATCCAGCCAATAGCGGGATTCTCCCTCCAGCCCGTAGCCAAGGACATCGGCCATGCTTGCCGCAAGGCTGAGCAGGTGGGTCAGGGGATCGTGCTGCGCCTCCGGCTTGTAGTGGTCGTTGATGGCGGC
>CAZSEH010000060.1:14123-21504 GCA_964605835.1 uncultured Opitutaceae bacterium | reverse complement strand
CTAGTCAGATCTTCCCCAGTTTTCGCTGTTGGATCAGCCGGTGGAAGTCGGCGAAGAGCGGGTCGGCGTCGTTGGGCCCCGGCGCAGCCTCCGGGTGATACTGGACGCTGAAGACGGGAAGCGAGGTGTGGCGGAGGCCCTCCACCGTGCCGTCATTCAGGTTGATCTCCGTGATCTTGGCGCCGCGGTTTTCGACGCTCTTCGGGTCGGTCGCAAACCCGTGGTTCTGCGCCGTGATCGAGACCCGGCCGGTTTCGAGGTTTTTCACCGGCTGGTTGCCGCCGCGGTGGCCGAACTTCAGCTTGAAGGTGACCCCGCCAAGGGCATGGGTGATCATCTGGTGCCCGAGGCAGATGCCAAAGACCGGATATTTGGGAAGAAGCTCGGTGACCGTCCTGTAGATATAGGGCAGCGCGGCGGGATCGCCGGGGCCGTTGGAAAGGAACACCGCATCGGGCCGGTGCTCGGCGATCTGGGCGGCGCCGGCCGCGGCGGGAAACACCAGGACCTCGAATCCGTGGCGCACAAGCTTTCGAAAAATGGAGTACTTTGCGCCGTAGTCGAACGCGGCGACCTTGAAGCTTTGGCTGACCGGCTGAACAGAGCCGAACGAGGTGCCAACGGGCACATAGGCCCCGTTGTGATTCGCCGCATCGTCCGGACGCCAGACGAACGGCTCAGCGCAGGTGACATCCTTGACGTAATCGCTTCCCGCCATGTCCCGCCAGCCCCGGGCCCGCCGGACGGCCTCCTCGCCGGTCATCGGAAGGGTGCTCAGGCAGCATTTCATGGCGCCGTCCACCCGGAGCTTTTTCGTGAGCGCCCGCGTATCGACTTCGCTAATGCCCGGGATGCCGTGCCTGCGCAGGTAATCGTTCAACGAGAGGGTGGACCGCCAGTTGCTGACAACCGGGGACAGCTCCCGGACGACAAACCCGCTGACCTTGGGGGCGGAGGACTCGGCGTCGGCCTCGTTGACGCCGGTGTTGCCGACCTGGACGGCCGTCATCGTGACGATCTGCCCAAAATAGGACGGATCGGTGAGTATCTCCTGGTACCCGGTCATCGACGTGTTGAAGACGCACTCGCCGGCGATTGCGGCATCGGCGCCGAAGGCGCGGCCGCGGAAGACGCTGCCGTCTTCCAGGGCCAGGATTGCGGGTCTGGTTCGGGCGCAATTCGGCGACGGCGCCCCAACCGCCTCCGCCAAACCTCCGCTGCAGCCCGGGGACAACGCGTTTGCAAGTTCCGACATTAAAGGAGGACGAAAAAGCACCGTGCGCCGCCTGCCAAGGGTATTCGCTATCCGCGTGGGCATCAAACCCAGGGAACGGGCGCCTGCAGGGAGGGTTCCGATCCGGACGGTTTATTAGATATTCATGATTAATGATATAGGTATGACTATTTGACACTTTGGCGGCCATCCGCGTACATGTCATCTCGCACACCGATGCCCTACACAGAAGACCGATCCGAGTGGTTCGACAGCCAGGGGCTTTGGCAGCATGTTCCCCAGGCGGACTGGAAGGACTGGACCTGGCAGCTCAAGAACCGGCTGACCACGGTCGAGCAGCTCGAGCAGTACATGACCCTCACGCCCGAGGAAAAGGCGGGTTGCGCCTTTGCCAGCCACAAGCTCGCGCTCGCGATCACCCCCTACTTCTTCAATCTGATCGACCGCTCGTCTCCGGAGTGCCCCATACGCAGGCAGGTGATACCCCGGTCCGAGGAAACGGTGGTGAGCGAGGAGGAGATGCTCGACTCGCTGGGCGAGGATGAGCATTCGCCAATTCCCGGCCTGGTCCACCGCTACCCGGATCGCGTGCTGTTCCTTGTGACGGACCGCTGCGCCGCGTACTGCCGCTATTGCACCCGCAGCCGGCTCGTGTCGAACGCCCAGGACTACAATTTTCACCCGGAATTTGAGCGGGGGCTCAGGTACATCGAGGCCCACACAGAGATCAGGGACGTCCTGCTTTCGGGCGGCGATCCGCTGCTTCTTTCCGACAAGAAGATCGAGCACCTGTTGAGCCGGTTGCGCGCGATTCCCCACGTCGAGTTCATCCGGATCGGCTCGAGGATTCCGGTCTTCCTGCCGCAGCGAATCACGCCGGAACTCTGCGCGGTTTTCAAGAAGTATGGCCCGATCTGGATGAGCATCCACGTGAATCACCCGAGGGAGTGCACCGCCGAATTGCGCTCCGCGTGCGATCAGCTCTCCTTTGCCGGCGTGCCGCTCGGCAACCAGAGCGTCCTTCTTCGGGGCATCAATGACGACGCTGAAGTGATGAAGGCGCTCGTGCACCGGCTCCTGCGCATGCGGGTCCGCCCGTACTATTTGTATCAGATGGATCTGATTACAGGCGGCAGCCATTTCAGGGTGGATGTGCGAAAAGGGCTCGAGATCATCCGGGCGCTCCGCGGTCACACGACGGGCTACGCCGTGCCGCAATACGTCATCGACGCCCCCGGGGGCGGCGGCAAAGTGCCAATCAATCCCGACTACGTCGAAAAGATCACCGACGAAGAAGTCGTGTTCAGAAACTATGAAGGCCGGGTGTTCCGTTATCCCCTCAAGAGCACGCCCGTGAGGCAGCCGGAGGAGCCATCGAAGCGCGAAGTCGAGATCCCTGCGGTTCTGAAATAGGAAATAATCGCTTGGTAGTAAATATCTTAGATTAGTACGCGGTTTTCGGGCATTTTTGCCGCGATTTTTTGAGCGTTTTGAGGCCGGCCGCGTCTACCTCATCGTAATCACACCGTTCGCAAGAATGGTGATCGTTTGTAGTTCTTACGGTTTGCTTGGTGTTAGGTCACACGGGGCGCCTCGCGAGGGGCGCCTCTTGTGTTTTGGGACCCAGAGGATGATGAGAAGCTCGTGAATTGCCGCCGGAATTGGGAGCCAAGACCGGACATTCGGGGCGCGCTCAGCGGTGTTTTGTGATTTTAAAGCTCTTTTTAATAAGTGCTTATGTAAAATGCCGTTCCGGGGAGGATGGAACAATCGTCAATTGAGCAGTGACTAAGCCGGGACCATGCACTTCAACGGCCGATCCTGCCAATTTGCTGGCCGCCTCGGGGTTGTTTGCCCGGCTTTTCCCATCATCCTGTGCAATCTCAACTCGCGACCTGCAATATTTCCGGCTAATTACCGTATATCCATTTAAGGAACCACCATGAGCACGAATTCAAAACTTATCTCTGTCCTGACCTTGGCCGCCCTATGCGCGGGTTGCGTGGGCACGGGCCCGAACACCCAGCAGGGCGCAGTCACTGGCGGCGCCATTGGCGCGCTCGCCGGCGCCATCATCGGCAACAACAGCGGCGGCCACAATGCCCTCGCGGGAGCGTTGATCGGCGGCACCGTCGGTGCCATCGCCGGCGGAACGATCGGCAACAGCATCGATAACGAGCGCCACACGCTTTACACCTCGGAGTATGACGCGACGACGAGGGTCGTTGTCCAGCAGCCGCCCCCGCCTGCGCCCCCGCCCCAAGCCGAAGTGGTTTATGCGCAGCCGAGGCCGGACGCCGTCTGGATCCCCGGCTACTGGACCTATGACGGCGCCCAGTATGTGTGGATCGGCGGTTTCTGGTCGGTGCCGCCGCCCTACCATCACCAATACATCGCCGCGCACTGGGCAAACCGCGGGGGCTCGTACGTGTATGTCCACGCGTACTGGCGCTAGACATAACGTCTTTGGCTTCGAACGGAGAATCGAGCCGTCGCCCAAGCGGGCGCGGCTTATTTCCCGTTCAAGGGTACGTCTTTGGCTTCGAACGGAGAATCGAGCCGCCTGAGGCAGTCGCAGGTCTTGCCCGCAGCCGCTCCAGTGTCTTGACTGGGGAGGAATGATTTCGCTGCACGAAGGCCGGGGTGCGTCCCGGAAGAAGCCCGCGGAGCGGGTTTATCAGTTGAACCTGAAGGTGGCCGGATGCCGGCCGCCGATCTGGCGCAGGCTGCTTGTGCGCGAGACCATGTGGCTTTCGCGGCTGCACGATTCGATCCAGGTGGCCTTCGACTGGTATGATTACCAAACGCATTCCTTTTCTTTCGGGGATCTTCGTTTCGGCAATCCCGTCAAGAGGGACAGCCTCACAATCGAGGATGATCGGGACGTGACGCTCGCCGATGTGGGTCTCGATCAGCACGCCCGGTTTCTCTACACGTATGACTTTGACGAGGGCTGGCACGTCGAGGTCGCCGTGGAACTGCAGCAAAAGCTCAAGAAGACGGTCCGCTATCCCCGGTGCGTCGCCGCGGAGCGGGCGGGTCCTCCCGAGGATTGCGGCGGCCCGGAAGCCTATATCGACATGCTTGCCTGCATCAAGGAACCCCAGGCCGACCTCGGCCGGGAATGGCTCGATTGGCTGGGGCCCGACTACAATCCCGAGGTTTGCGACCTGGAGAAGGTGAACCGGGCGCTTCGAAAACTTGCCCGGTGACTGACATTCGGGTCAATCCTCAGAGGTTCTCGTCCTCCCCCGGCTGCGCACCCTTCCGGTTTAAGGGCAGGTGATGGGGGAGGAAGAAATAGTAGCTCATGAGCCACCAGCTCCGCGAGGAGCGGTAGAATAGGGTGGGCACGACGACGGCGCCCGCGCAGGCCAGGATGATCGCCGCGGTCGCGCCTATCCAGCCCCTGTACGCGGCCAGCAGGACCGGCAGCAGGAAGAAAACGATCGTGACGCCGTAGTTGAGCGACATGGAACCGAGGAAGAAGCCCTCGTCGCGCTCGATCTTCAGGCCGCATGAGGGGCATTCCCTGTTGATCTCGAAGATTGTCCCTTCCTTGAAGAGCGTGCGGCCGCCGCAATTGGGGCAGCGATTGGACACCCCGCGAACCACGATCTGCAGCCGGGTCACGGCGAAGGCCGGCGGTTTTTCCGGGATTCGGGTCATATCGCTCAAAATGAAAGACGCTTCGCCCATTTGGTGCGAAGCGTCGGGAAAGGCTGCCCCGGGGAGGGTCAGGATCCGAGCTGGAAGCGCACGAACCGGCGGATCTGGATGTTCTCGCCGATCTTCGCGACCTTCTCGGTCAGGATCTCCTTTACGGTCTTCTCGGGCTGCTTGACGAAGGGCTGGTCGACCAGGCACACCGTCGAGTAATACTTCTCAAGCTTGCCTTCGACGATCTTCTGGATGGCGGCCGGTGGCTTGCCCTGGACCTGCGCCACCGCGATTTCACGCTCGGTCGCGAGCATCTCCTCGGGCACCTGGTCGCGCGAAACAAATAGGGGGCTCGCAGCGGCGATCTGCAGGCAGAGGTCCCTCACAAAAACGCGAAACTCGTCGTTGCGGGCGACAAAATCGCTCTCGCAGTTGACCTCGATCAGGACGCCCACCTTGCCGCCGAGGTGGATGTAGCTTTCGATCAGGCCCTGCAGTGTTGCGCGCGTGGCCTTCTTTGCGGCGGATGCGGCGCCCTTCTTGCGGAGGATCGTGATCGCCTCCTCAACGACGCCATTGGCATCGGTGAGGGCTTTCTTGCAGTCGAGGAGGCCCGCGCCCGTCTGGAGGCGCAGGTCGTTGACCATTTTTGCGGTGATTGGAGTGCTCATGGAGCGGTTGCCTATTCGGCCTTGACTAGGGCCTTCTTGGGACGGACGACCTTGCGCTTTGGGGCTGCGCCCTCGACTTCACCCTCGACGACGGCGGCGACGTCCGCGGGGAGGTCCACCTTCGACAGATCGATTTCGGGTTCGGGGGTTTCAACTCCCGCGACCGGGGCGGCGACCGGCTGGGGCTTCGCCTCGGGGGCGCCGCGCTGGGCCCGGCGCGCATCGCGCTGGCCGAGGCCGTTCTGGATCGCCGTGACGATGGTTTCGACTATGATGCGGATGGACTTCACGGCGTCGTCATTTCCCGGGATCGGGTGGCTGACGGTGGTCGGATCGGAATTGGTGTCGACAATCGCGACGCAGGCGATGCCGCAGCGCTTGGCCTCGGCGACGGCGATCTTCTCGTGATTGATATCGACGACGAAAAGCGCCCCGGGCAGGCCCCCCATCTCGACTATTCCGTTGAAATTGCGCTGCATGCGGGTCATCTCGCGCTTGATGGCCGACTCCTCCTTGCGGGGCAGCTTGGACATCTCGCCAGAGGTTTCCATCTGCTGGTATTTCTTGAACTTGGCGATCGAGCGCTTGACCGTCTCGTAATTGGTCAGGGTGCCGCCGAGCCAGCGATCGACGCAGAAAGGCATGTTGGTCGCCGCCGCCGCCTCGCGGACGATCTCCTTTGCCTGGCGCTTGGTGCCGACGAGGAGCACGCTGTTGCCCTCGGCTACGGTGTTTTCGATGAAAGTGCAGGCTTTCTCAAGGGCCTCGTAGGTCTTGGTGAGGTCGATGATCGTGATGCCCTGCCGGTGATCGAATACGAACGGCTTGGAGCGTGGATTCCAGCGCTTGGTCTGATGCCCGAAATGCACACCGGCATCGAGCAGGTCTTTGGGAGTGATGCTGATACTCATGATGATCTATGTATCGTGCGATACACAGGTCGGCCGATGGGCCGCCTTGCGATCGAGGATTGTGGTTGTTGTTATGGGTTGGCTTGCGAAGAGAACGAGGGTCCAACAGATAGCAGCCGGGGGCGGCTGGCAAGCGATTTTCAGTTCACTTCCGGGTGGCGACGGGGCGCCGGCCCGGGAACAGGGTGCGGCAGATCTCGCAAACGGTGCCATCGCACCCACGGGCTGTGCAGTACTCTCTCCCGTAGAATATGATGCGCAGGTGGGCCTGATTCCAGTGCTCGCGGGGGAGGAGGCCCTTCAGGTCGCGTTCCGTCTGTTCTACGCTCCGGCCGCCGGTCAGGCGCCATCGCTGGGCCAGCCGGTGAATGTGCGTGTCGACGGGAAAGGAGGGCACGCCGAACGCCTGCGCCATGACAACCTGGGCCGTCTTGTGCCCCACGCCCGGCAGGGCCTCCAGTTCCTGCAGGGTCCGCGGCACCTGACCGCCATGGCTTTCAACCAGAAGTCGGGAAAGCGCCGAAATCGCCCGGGCCTTCTGCGGGGCGAGTCCGCAGGAATGGACGATTCCCTGGATTCTGGAAACCGCCAGCCGGGCCATTTTTTCGGGC
Organism: uncultured Opitutaceae bacterium; assembly: GCA_964605835.1. GTDB lineage: Bacteria > Verrucomicrobiota > Verrucomicrobiia > Opitutales > Opitutaceae > Palsa-1447. The sequence goes on along the minus strand of CAZSEH010000060.1, from coordinate 14,417 downwards.
GAATCGGCCGCCGCAAAGAGAACCGGCGTCACTTCGTTGACCCGCTTGTCCGTGCATTGGGCTGACAGGACAACGGCTACGAGGAGGGTGTAAGGATCGCGATGGGCCAGTGGGACCGGCGTCTCCGGGTAGAGTTCGGCCAGCCGCCGGTCGATGAAGGCGGCTCGCCCGGCGCGGGTCGGGAATGGGCGGTGGGCTGGCATGCGCGGTCGCCGAGCAGACCGGGTTTCGGGACCGAAAACAAACGCTTTGTTTGCCTAAGGGAGCCCCGGCTTCGGAGGATGGGTCAGTTCG
>CAZSEH010000060.1:11021-14023 GCA_964605835.1 uncultured Opitutaceae bacterium | reverse complement strand
TCGGGCTGGCTGACCCATCATCTGCTTTCGCGATTGCGCGGCATTTGCGGGACCCTACGGTTCCTTTCGCCTATGCAACCCTCGCTCGCTCCGGTTGACGCGTTTGCCCGTCGCCACCTCGGGGAAGACCCTGTCGCCACCGGTGAAATGCTCAGCCTCCTGGGCTTTTCCTCAACCGATGCGCTCATCGAGGCCGCGGTCCCCGCCCAGATCCGCCGGGCCCCGCTCAATCTGCCGCCAGCCCTGGGAGAGAGTGCGGCCTTGGCGGAACTGGGGGCTATCGCAGCGATGAATCGGGTTTTCCGCAGCTTCATAGGCGCGGGATACTACGACACCCACACGCCGTCCGTAATCCAGCGGGCCATTTTTGAGAATCCCGGCTGGTACACGGCCTACACGCCTTACCAGGCCGAGATTTCCCAGGGCAGGCTCGAGGCGCTCCTCAATTTCCAGACCGTGGTCACCGACTTGACCGGGCTGGAGATCGCCAACGCATCCATGCTCGACGAAGGATCCGCCGCCGCCGAGGCGATGATGATGTGCATGCGGCTCAAGGAGGATGCCTCCGCACGGCAGTTCTTCGTCTCTTCGGCGTGCCACCCGCAGACGATCGATGTCGTCGAGACCCGGGCGAAGCCGCTCGGCATCGCAGTCGTAGTGGGCGATCATCGACGTTTCGACATCGGGCCGGGATTCTTCGGGGTGCTCGTCCAGTATCCGGACACGACCGGTTCGATTCATGATTTTGGGGATTTCTTCGCCCGCGCGCACGCGGCCGGGGCCGCGACGGTCGTGGCGACGGACCTTCTTGCGCTCGCGCTGCTTCGGCCGCCCGGGGAGTTCGGCGCGGACGTCGCGGTCGGCTCGGCGCAGCGGTTCGGCGTCCCGATGGGATTTGGCGGTCCGCACGCGGGGTTCCTGGCCACCCGCGACGAATTCAAGCGCCAGATGCCCGGCCGGCTGGTGGGTGTTTCCAGGGACGCCCAGGGAAATCCGGCCCTACGGCTGGCCCTTGGCACCCGCGAGCAGCACATCCGGCGAGAGAGGGCCACGTCCAATATCTGCACGGCCCAGGTGCTCCTGGCGGTGATGGCCTCGATGTACGCGGTCTATCATGGGCCGGAGGGCCTGAAGCACATTGCGCGGCGGGTGAAGGCGCTGACCGACCTCCTGGCGGCGGGACTCCGGCTGCGGGGGATTGAGCTCAATTCTGAGCCGACATTCGACACCGTGACGGTTCGCGGAATCGACGCCGGGCGAATCCACGCCGCTGCGGCGAAAAAGCAGATCAACCTGCGCCGGGTCGATTCCTCCTCGATCGGAATCTCCCTCGACGAGACAGCAACAGAGGATGACGTGCAGTCGCTCCTCGGCCTCTTTGAGGCTGTCCCAACGAAACAGGAGGGGGCGGTCGGCGGCTTTCCCGCTCCGCACGCGCGCCAGTCGCCGTTCCTCGGCCACGCGGTCTTCAATCGCTATCACACCGAGCACGAGATGCTCCGCTACATCAAGCGGCTTGAGGCGCGCGACCTGTCGCTCTGCCACTCGATGATCTCGCTGGGCTCGTGCACGATGAAGCTCAACGCCGCGAGCGAGATGATTCCCGTGTCGTGGCCCGAGTTCGCGAAGCTCCACCCATTCGCGCCCGCCGGCCAGACGCGCGGATACCGGCGGCTATTCCGCGACCTGGAGGCCTGGCTTGCGGAGATCACCGGACTCCCGGCGGTCTCGCTGCAGCCGAACGCGGGATCGCAGGGCGAATATGCGGGCCTTCTCGCCATCCGCGGCTACCACGAGGCAAAGGGCGGGGGCGCCCGGAATGTCTGCCTGATCCCCACGAGCGCGCACGGCACGAATCCGGCGAGTGCCAGCATGTGCGGATTCAAGGTGGTTCCCGTTGCCTGCGACGCCAACGGCAACATCGAGGTGGCCGACCTGCGGGCCAAGGCGGCCGAGCACGACCGGGATCTTGCGGCCCTCATGGTCACGTACCCCTCGACCCACGGGGTCTTCGAGGGCGCGATCCGTGAAATCTGCGAACTTGTGCACGCGCACGGCGGCCAGGTCTACATGGACGGCGCCAACATGAACGCCCAGGTCGGGCTCAGCTCTCCCGGACGGATAGGCGCCGACGTCTGCCACCTCAACCTGCACAAGACATTTTGCATCCCGCACGGCGGCGGCGGCCCGGGCATGGGCCCGATTGCGGTGGCGGCCCACCTCGAGCCTTTCCTTCCGGATCATGCCGTGGTTCCTCTCTTCCACGATGCCGCCAGGGAAAAGGTGTCCGGGTCATTCGGGGCGGTGTCGTCCGCCCCCTGGGGGAGCGCCTCGATCCTGGTCATTTCCTGGATGTACATCCGGATGATGGGGGCGGACGGACTCACCGCCGCGACGAAGGCCGCAATCCTGAACGCAAACTACGTGGCCAAGCGGCTGGCGGACCGCTTCCCGGTCCTTTACCGGGGAAGTTCGGGGCTGGTCGCCCACGAGTGCATCGTCGATTTGCGGGCGTGGAAGAAGCACGGGATCGAGGTCGAGGATGCGGCAAAGCGGCTGATGGACTACGGCTACCACGCCCCGACGATGTCGTTTCCGGTTCCGGGCACGTTCATGATCGAGCCGACGGAGAGCGAGACGAAGGCTGAGCTTGACCGCTTCTGCGACGCCTTGATCTCGATCCATGGCGAGATGCAGGCGGTCGCCACGGGCGAGGCCGACCCGGCGGACAATCCCCTTAAGCATGCGCCCCACACGGCGGCCGTCGTCTGCGCGGACAGATGGGACCACGCGTATTCAAGGGAGTCGGCTGCGTTTCCGGCGCCGTGGACGCGCGAGAGCAAGTTCTGGCCCGCTGTCAGCCGGGTCGACAATGTTTACGGGGACAGGCACCTGATCTGCTCCTGCGCCGGCATGGAAGCCTACGCCGCGATAAACAAAACTGTGGCTTGATTGTTGGAAGGGTTGCTCTCGCTCGTCGGGAGCTGCCAAGACCAAGATTG
>CAZSEH010000060.1:4011-10921 GCA_964605835.1 uncultured Opitutaceae bacterium | reverse complement strand
TGCCGTCAGGGCCGGCCGCCAATGCAGCCGGCAGGTCTGCCGGCAAGATGGCGGCCCGGAGACGGCAAATGAGGCAGCTATCTCCTCGCGAGAGCAACCCTTCCTAAATCAACCCACTGCCGAGGCTTGCCACGGCAAGGGTCGGTGAGTGGATTTACGACATATGAAAATCATCCGTCACCTCACCCCCGGTGGTCCCGCTTTTGCCGCATTGCAGCCCGATGGGCCCGCGCTGGCGATCGCCGGAGATATTCTGGGCGAATTCAAAGTCACCGATCGGGTGGTCATACAGGGCAAGCGGCTCGCCCCGATCGTGCCGCCCAATATCCTGGCGATCGGCCTCAACTACAAGAGGCACGCGGAGGAGGGCGGGAAGGGTGTGCCGGCGCGGCCCATGCTTTTTCTCAAGGGCACGAACACGCTCCAGAACCCGGGGGATCCGATCGAAATTCCCGTCAAGCTCGCGAGCACCGAGGTCGACTACGAGTGCGAGATCGCCGTCGTCATCGGCAGGCGATGCAAGAATGCGACGCGGGCGAACGCCCTCGATTACGTCCTTGGCTACACGTGCGCGAACGATGTGTCGGCCCGCGACTGGCAGCAGCGGCTGGGCGGCGGCCAGTTCTGCCAGGGGAAGAGCTTCGACACCTTCTGCCCGCTCGGGCCGGTCCTCGTGACGGCGGACGAGATCCCAAATCCGAATGCGCTCAAGATCCGCACAATCCTGAACGGCGTTGTGATGCAGGACTGGAACACGAACGACATGGTCTTCGATATTCCGACGCTCATTGAGTTTTTGAGCGGAAGCAAAACGCTGCTGCCCGGCACGGTCATCCTGACGGGTACTCCCCACGGAGTCGGCTTTGCGCGGAAGCCCCCGGTGTTCCTGAAGGCCGGGGACACCGTGAGCGTCGAAATCGAGGGGATCGGGACCCTGACGAATCCGGTTGTGAACGAATCGGTGTGATTGTGAACGAAGACCTCGGGCCGCGCTTCCGCCATGACTTTTGGCCTGGTTGCCAAGGGCATGACGACCTGTAGGCTGCCGAAATGTCGGCCTCGGGCAGAAAATCCATTTCTCGGAATTCGGGTGGCTGGGTCTTTTTCGGAATCGTGGCCCTGGGGTATGCGGTGACGCTGTGGTACCGGGGGATCGATGTCTCCACCGCCCGCGGGGCGTGGTGCCTCGTCTTCGGACTGGCTTACGCGGTGGCGGGATATTTTTGCAGCGTATGCGACGGGGATTCAATGCCGGGCTGGAGCGGGCCGCTGCTGGTCCTCCTGCTCCTCGGGCTTCTGGTGGGAATTCTTTGGACCTCCCGAATGTCCGAGCAGCTTTTTCTCTGCGCATTCCCGGTGGCCGCCGTGAGCCTGAAACTGCTGCGTCCGGCCGCGGCCATTGTGACGGAATTGGTCATTGTGGGGATTGTCGTGGCCGGATTGAAGGAATTCACCAATCCCGATTGGGTGGTGAGAAATACCCTGTCGTTCCTGTCGGCCTTCGTTTTTGTCCTCGTGTTCACCTTGATCGCGCTGCGCGCCGGCAAGGGGCGAAGAGAGGCGGAGAGGCTTACTTTCGCTCTTGAGGAAGCGAACCGGCAGCTGCGCGCCCAATCCGGACGGATGGCTGAACTGGCACGGGTCATGGAGCGCAACCGGCTGGCCCGGGATATCCACGACGGACTCGGCCACTATCTGACGACGATCCACGTGCAGCTTGAAGCCGCCCGGGCGCTGCATCCCGGCGATTCGGGACGCGCCATGGAGGCGGTGGCCAAGGCCCACGGGCTCGCCCGCGAGGCTCTTCTGGAGGTTCGCAAATCGGTGGAATGGCTGAAGGCGGATGAACCGCAGCGGGCCCTGGTGGATCGTCTGGGGGATCTCGCCAAGGAGGTCGACGAATCGGCCGCCGGGGCCCCGCTTCGCGAATCGAGTCTGTCCGTCCGGCTTGAAGTCCAGGGCGAGCCGCGACGGCTGGATTCGGAAGCCGAGCAGGGTTTGTACCGCGTGGCGCAGGAAGGCCTGACCAATGTGCGCAAGCACGCCGCGGCCCGGAATGCGACGGTCGTCATCGACTACCGGGATCCGGCGCGGGTTGCCGTGCGGGTTCGCGATGACGGCCGGGGAGTCGCCAGCCCCGGAGAGGGCCATGGGTTGGCCGGACTTGGCGAACGGATGGCCCTGTTGGGGGGATCGATCCGTGCGCAGAGCCAATCAACCGGTGGTTTTTGCCTCGAGGCGGAGATCCCGGCGCGAATTTCCCCGAAGGCAAATCCGGCATGAAGAACGCGTGCCCACCCTGTTGAAGACCGTAACGAGAAAGCTCAGGCTGCTGCTGGTTGACGATCAGGCGATGTTTCGCGAGGGACTGCGCACGCTGCTCTCGCTCCAGCCGGATTTTGAAATTGCAGGCGAGGCGGCGGATGGCGAGGCGGCGATCGAGGCCGTGCTCCGGCTCGAGCCCGATGTCGTTCTGATGGACCTTCGAATGCCGCGAATGGGCGGAACGGAGGCCACGCGCCGCATCAGGGCGTCGTCGCCTTCCGTGTGCGTCATTGTCCTGACGACTTTTGAGGAGGACGAGGAGGTGTTTGACGCGATCCGTGCGGGGGCCGCGGGTTACCTCCTCAAGGCCTCGCCTTCGGAGAAGCTCTGCGAGGCCATCCGGCTGGGGGCCCGCGGGGAGTCCTTCCTGGAACCGTCAGTCGCCGCCAAACTGGTGGCCGAGTTCAGCCGGTTGTCCGCGGCTCCGAGGACGGCGGATGATCCGGCGCGACGTTCTGTTCTTGCAGAATCCCTTTCGACACGGGAACTGGACGTCCTTCGATGCCTCGCGCGCGGCATGAGCAACAAGGAGATCGGCCAGCACCTGAATATCGCCGAAGGCACGGTCAAGAATCACATGAGCCAGGTTTTGGGCAAACTGCAGGCTCTCGACCGAACCCAGGCCGCCCTGCGCGCGAGGGAGTTGGGGCTCATCTGATTCGAGGCTATCCAAAAACCGGCAACGGCCATTGCCAGTTTTCGGATAGCCTCTTGGCAAGGAGGCCAATGGTCATGGCGGGAGGGTGACCACTGGCACATGCAGCGAGGGAAGGCGGCCTGATATCGTGGGTGCCCGAAGCAATTCCATGAAATCCGATTCAAAAAGCACCCTTTCCCCAATGCTTCCAGCGGTCTGGCTGGTGCTCGGAGGGACAATCCTCCTTTTTGCGATGGGCCGCTACACGGTGCTCCTGGCTGCATGGATTGCCCCGATATTCTTCCTCCGATTCACCCGCACGACAGCCGGCCGCTATGTTGCGCTTGCCGGGCTGGTGAAGGGGCTGGTTTGGCTGTTTCAGTTTCGCGGCATGGTGCCGGTGCCCTTCTGGGCCATGCTCGCCATGGCGCTGCCCACCGGAATGCTCGGTCTTGTTCCTTATGCAATCGACAGAAGCCTGAAGGCGCGAACTGGCGGCTTTGCGGCCACCCTCATCTTCCCCTGCGCAGTGGCTGGATTGGAATTCAGCCTGGGTTCCTTCAATCCCTACGGGAGCTGGTGCGCGGTGGCTTACTCCCAATACGGGAACCTGCCCATCATGCAGGTCTCGGCGGTCACGGGCCTCTATGGAATCTCATTTCTCGTTTCATGGCTCGGGGCCGTGGTCAATTGGGCCTGGGACCATGAGTTCGATTGGGCACGGATCCGGCGTGGCGTAATCATCTTCCTCGGCGTGCAGGTTGGCTCCTACCTTGGAGGGAGCGCGCGCCTGCTTCTGGATGGACCGCAGGCAAGCTACGCACGGGTGGCCGGCATTGCCGCCGACGGCAAGGACCGCCTTCTGGCGAGAAGCGAGGTCGAGGCGAAGGCAGGGGCCCGCCTGGTGCTCTGGGCCGAGGGAGCCGCCCAGGTGAGCAGGTCCGACGAACCGGCGCTGATTCAGAAAGGGGCGGATCTCGCGCGCAGGAATCACATTTATCTCGGAATGGGACTGTTGAGTTATGATCAGGGCCAGCCAAGGCCCTCGCGGAACAAGTTGGTTTTGATCGGGCCCGACGGCGACGTTCTGTTCGACTACTGGAAATCCCGTCCGGTCCCCGGGCCGGAGAAGGACATGAGCGAAACCAACGGCAACCCGATGCGATTCGCGGACACGCCCATGGGCAGGGTTGGCGGCTTCATCTGTTTTGACATGGATTTTCCCGGGCTGGTCCGGCAGGCCGGCCGGGATCATGCCGATCTGGTAATCGTCCCTTCCAACGACTGGGAGGCCATTGATCCCTGGCATACCCAGATGGCCGTATTTCGGGCGGTCGAGAACGGCTTCAACCTTGTGCGCAACGTCAGTCATGGGCGCTCGATAGCCACCGATTACATGGGGCGAAACCTTGCCGAGACCGACTACTTCACGAATCCCAATCACACCCTCGTGGCGTACCTGCCGACCCGCGGGGTGCGCACCATTTACGGGGCGGTCGGCGATCTGTTCGCGTGGCTATGCCTCGGGATGCTCGTGCCCCTTGGTTTCGCCGGTCGTGCGGGCGGTGTATAAATTCGGCGAAGCGCCGGTGCGCTGTGCAATGAATGAAAGGCCGGCGGCCCCGTTGCATGCCCGAGGGCGTTTCAGGTCTTCCGCGTCCGCAGCAGCTTTTCGCGGCCGACGAAGTAAAGCAGGGCCACCAGGGCTGCGAAGGGGATCATCGAAAGCAGGTCGGAATTTGGGCCGTTGAAGAGGGGGTTGTGGGCGTTTGACCAATCCGTCAGCGCGGTATCGAATTTCTCGATTGCACCGGGGACACCCGTCGTGATCGCGATGATGATGCCGGCGATCGCCCCGCCCGCAATGTAGCCCGAGGCGAGGAGGACGCCGGGGCTCTTGTCGCCTTCGGCCACAAGCTGCTCCTCCGTCAGGTTGGAGGCCTTCAGCTTCCGCCGCTGGTGCCAGTCGACGAGGGCCCGCACAAGCCCGCCGACCCAGATCGGGGTCGAGGAGGACAGGGGCAGATAGACCCCGACGGCGAAGGCGAGCGAGGGCAGTCCCGACATCTCGAGGACCAGGGCGATCATGACCCCCAGGAGGACCAGGGCCCAAGGGAGCTTCCGATCCAGGATTCCCTTGATGATGTAGGACATGAGGGTCGCCTTCGGGGCGTCGAACTTCCTCACGACGCTTCCGTCCGGCCTGTGGTTGAACCGGCCGTTGATGCCGGGGTCGACGTACCACACGGCTCGTCCGGAATCGTCGACCAGATACTTGCCGGGAGTGCCGCCCTCGAGATCGGTCTTTTGCCAGACGTGGTACAGCCTCGAGTCCTGTTCGGCCTGGGGGCCCTTGATCTTCTCGGTCCGGTCGAGGGCGCTAACGTCTGTGTGCAGGGCGCCGGGCGCGACCTGCGCCGCGGGGACGTAAACGGTCGCGGACTGGTTGAGGACGAGCAGAATCGGCCCGAGAGCGACGGCGGAGGCGAAAGCGCCGAACAGGATGGCGATCTGCTGATACTTGGGAGTGGAGCCCAGGAGATAGCCGGTCTTCAGGTCCTGGGAGGTGCTGCCCCCGTTTGAGGCGGCGATGCAGACGATGGCTCCGACGGACAGGGCGGTCACGTAGTAGGTGCCTCCGGTCCAGCCGACCAGGAGGAAGATGAGGCAGGTCAAAAGCAGCGTCGCCACCGTCATTCCGGAGATCGGATTTGACGAGGAGCCGATTTCGCCGGTCAGGCGGGACGAGACCGTGACGAACAGAAAGCCAAAGACCACGATCAACAGGGCGCCGAGCAGGTTCATGTGGAGGGCGGGCGCCGCGGTGATGCCGACAACGAGGATTATGATGCCGATCGCGACGAACTTGAGCGAAAGGTCATGTTCGGTGCGAAGAGCCGTCCTCTTTTCCGGCCCGGCCGCGCGGGCCAGGCCGACGTCGCGAAGACCGGCCCGCAGACCGTGCCAGATCGTCGGAAGGGAGCGGAAAAGGCTGATGATCCCGCCCGCGGCCACGGCGCCCGCGCCGATGTAGAGAACGTAGGCGCTGCGGACCTGAGACGGATCCATTTCGGAAATTGGAATTGTCCCGGGCGCCAGCGGTCCGGATATCTTTTCCCCGAAAAACTTGATCATCGGGATGAGGACCAGGTAGGCGAGGACGCCGCCGGCGCACATGAGCGAGGCTATTCGCGGGCCGATGATGTAGCCGACGCCCGTCAGTTCCGGCGAGATCTCGATGCTGACCGAGCCCGACTTGAACGGCGCTCCGAAAACCTTCTCGGGCACGTCCCGCCATCCCTTCCCGGCGATGTTGATCACCTTGTAGAGCATGCCGATGAAGAATCCCGAGAAGATGACCTTGCCTCCAGGGGACTGGCCGAGGCCCGCCGCCTCGGCCGCGCGAACTTCGGCCTGGGCCGACGGCGACGCGAGGGGGATGTCGTCCGGGGAAACACCGGCCACAAGGACAGCGGCGCACGCGGTGCCCTCGGGGTACTTGAGGATGCCGTGCTCCTTGACGATGAGCGCCCGGCGCAGCGGGATCATCATCAGGATCCCAAGGAGCCCGCCCAGGACCGAGACCAGAAGGACGCGTGTCAGCTCGAGCTCGAAGCCGAGGATCATGATCGCCGGCATGGTGACGGCGACCCCGAACGCGATGGATTCGCCCGCCGAGCCGGCGGTCTGGGTGATGTTATTCTCGAGGATCGTCGAGTCGCGAATGCCGAGCTTCGAAAGCCCGCGAAACAGGGCGAGCGAGATGACCGCGACGGGAATCGAGGCGCTCACCGTCAAGCCCACCTTGAGGGCGAGATAGAGGGACGAGGCGCCGAAAATAATCCCCAGTATGGTTCCCGTCATGACAGCCCGGACGGTGAACTCGGTCATCCGGGTCTGCGGCAGGATGAACGGCTCCACCTGCGGGTCTGTCTTCGGTAGCTCGCT
>CAZSEH010000060.1:0-3911 GCA_964605835.1 uncultured Opitutaceae bacterium | reverse complement strand
GGATTTTGGCGTCGCAGTCCCTGCGCGTTTTGCTGGAATGAAATCATGGCCACCACCCTTTACTGTGCTGCGGTCGATCTCGGCGCCACGAGCGGCCGCGTGATCACTGGCTCCTGGGCGAAAAATCGGCTCACGCTGACGGAAACCCACCGATTCCAAAACAACTTCCATTCGCTGGGGGTTCACGATTACTGGGAAATCGGTTCGCTTTGGGAGGAGGTGCGGGTCGGGCTGCGCAAGGCCGCCGCGGCCCTGCCCCGCCGGTCGCACCTCGCGTCGGTGGGCGTCGACACCTGGGGCGTTGATTACGCCCTCGTCAATGATTCGGGCCGGCTCGTCTTCCCGGTGCATGCCTATCGGGACGCGAGGACCCGGCCGGGGCTGGAGCGGCTGGGACGCACGCGGGCCGCCCTTGAGCGCGTCTACGCGGCGACCGGCATCCCCAACGTGTTCTACAATTCGAGCCTCCAGCTGGAGGAGGTCGTCGCGAGCTGCCCCTCCGTGGCCGATCTGGCGACCCGGTGCCTCTTTCTTCCGGACTATTTCAATTTTCTCCTCTCGGGACGGATGGAAAATGAGATCACGATTTCGAGCACCTCGCAGCTCCTCGATGTGAACTCGACCGACTGGTCGCGCGCCGCGCTCGACCACTTCCACGTTCCCCCGCAGTGGTTCTCGAAGCCGATCATGGCTGGAACGAAGCTCGGCCGCGTTCGGGAGATTCCGGAACTTTCGCGGACTCAGGCGATCGCCGTGGCGGGCCACGACACGGCGTGCGCGTACGATGCCATGCCCGCGAGTCCCGATGGCTCGGATCTCTACCTCAGTTCCGGCACGTGGTCCCTGGTCGGATTCGAAAGCGACAAGCCCGTCCTCGGCCGCCAGGCGCTCGAGGCCCGCGTCGCCAATGAGCGGATCGGCGACGGCAGGTACAGACCTCTCACGAACGTCATCGGTCTTTGGCTGCTTGAAGGAATCATGAAGGATTTCAGCTCCCGCCCGACAAGCGACTCAGGGTGGGCCGCCCTCATCCGGGCCGCCGCGAAGCTGCCGGTTTCCAAGGAGGTTCTCGACGTGGCGGATGGCGCTTTCGCGAATCCGCCGTCGATGAAGGCTGCGATCGATGCGCAGCTGAAGCGGCGCCATATCGCGCCGCCGAGGACGCTTGCCGGCTATGCCCGGCTCATCTGCGACTCGCTGGGGCGCGGGCACGCCGATGCCAAGGCGGCTTTCGAGCGGATGACCGGGCGCAAGTTCCAGCGCATTCTGATCGTCGGCGGCGGATCCCGGAACACGCTGCTGTGCCAGGCGACGGCCGATGCCGCGGGCCTGCCCGTGGTGAGCTTCAAGCTCGAGGGCACGGCGGTCGGAAACATCGCCCGCCAGTTGATTGCCTTGGGGGCTGTGAAGAATCTGGCCACCTTCAGGAAGCACCTCGGCGCGGCGCTTGAGCAGAAGGTCTATTCGGCCGCGTCCTAGCGCGGCAGGAGCTTGTCCAACGCGCTCAGGCTCTTGAGGACGGGGCCCTTTTTCCCGGGTTCGCCGGTAAGAAGCGGTGCCCGGGATTCGGCTGGCTGCGGGGCGGGGGTGTCGGCTGTGGGACGGCCTCCCGCTTCCGCGAACGCCCGGTCCAGCTTTGCCGCGGAGATGGACTCGGCAGTGCCGAGTTCCTGGGCGAAGAGGCTTACGCGGAACTCCTCCACGAGCCAGCGCAGGGGCGGGAAACGGCCGCCCTGCCTGCCGCGCAGCCGCGCCTCGGCCGCGACATAGGGCGCCAACTGGCGCGACCGTTCGGCATCCTTGGCGGGGTTCTTCCGCCAGCGCTCGGCCCGGATCGCCATCGCCTTCAGGTACCGGGACAGGTGGGAAAGCCGGGCATAGGGCATCGCGCGCAGAAAGTCCGGAGGCATGAGTGCCTGGAGATCCTTCTCCATTCCCGGGTAGGGCTGCGGGTGGAGGAGGAGTCCCTGGCGCAGGGTGAGAAGCTCCCGGAGAAGGTCCGTCAGACGGGGAGCGATTCCCCGCAGGTCGGACTTGGCCCGTTCCAGGGCTGCGGCAAACGCGGATGCGCCCAGAAAAGACTCGATTCCGCCTTTTTCCGGGGCGAGCCGCTCCGGAGCGCAGGCCCATTCGCGGAGCGAGCCGAACGCATCCTCCTGGAGGGATTCAACGGGGGCCAGGGTCGCCGTCAGGGCGCCGAGGTCCCGAAGCGCCCGCAAGTCGCGCTGGAGCCAGCCGAGCTCGTAGCGCAGGCCCGATTCGAAAAGGGCCGGGATTCCCCGGGACGTTTCCTCGCTTGCCTGCGATTCCTTTCGGAAAAGGCGCAGCGCGACGCCGTCCGGTCCGGCCTGGAGTCCGGGGAAGGCATACGCGGCCAGCCCGCCGCGGTCGCTGACGGGCACGCGCGAAGGGATGTCTCCAAAGGTCCATGAAATCTGCGGCGGGCGCTCCCACTGCGCGCGGGCGCGCTTCCAGCCTTCGGGGTCCTGCCGGGCGACGCTGGCGTTCGCCTCCTCCGTCCGCGCGGCTAGGGCCGCGGAGAGCTCCGCGAGTTCGCGGCTCTCGGCAAGCACCCGGCCGGAGTCGTCCCGGACGCGGACTCTCACGCGAAGATAATCCGGCGGGGGCCTGCCTTCCCAGATTGATGCCTCGATCCCGAGCTTGAAGCGTTCGCGCATTTCCGCGGCGAGCGCCTCCGCGACGGTTTCGCGGCGGCCCGTCAGCCGGTCCCGCTGGCGGAGGGCTCCGGCCATCTGGCGGGCGTTTTCAGCGAGCGGGACGAACGCCCGCCGCAATTCCTTCGGCAGGGCCCGGAGGTAGTGCTCAACCTTGGCCTCGAGGTGGCCCGGCACGGCCCAGTCGAGCGCTGCGGGGGACAGGCCCCGGGCCTCAAAAAGGCCCAGATCAATCGTGACTCCATCGTCGTCCTGTCCCGGGCGATAGGAGTACTGGATCGGTATGACGCGGTTCTCCAAGGGGAGAGCCTCTGGGAAATCCGCCGGATCGGTTTTCGCCTCCTCGGGGTCGTGCAGGTCCGGGGGCTCAACGAAGAGAAATCGGGGCTCGGCTCCCTTCCGCTCGCGCACAAGGCCGGCAAGGTCGGCGACCGAGGAGATACCCGAGACACCGGCCAGATCCGGGGCGAGCCGGGCCGCATAGAACCGGTAGAGCGCTTCATCGATATTCAGATACCCGCTGTTCCGCGCACGCGTCAGGGAGTTGACCACCTTTTCGCGGACTCCGCGGTTGTGCACGATGAAGTCGAGCGGCTGGCTTATCGTGTCGCCGACCAGGCCCTCCCGTATGAAGATTTCAGTGGCGTGGGCCGGGTTGATCTTCCCGTAGCCGACGGCGCGGCGTTCGATCTCCAGCCCGTAAAGGCGCGTGCTTTGCTTCACCTGCACCCGGCCGGCCGCGGCGTCCCAGAATGGCTCGCTGTGGGACACGCGGACGAGGTGGGCGCCGAGGTCCAGGGCCCAGGCCGGATCAAGGCGGGCGCACGTTCGGGCAAAGAGGCGGCTCGTCTCCACGATCTCGGCAGCCATGATCCAGCGCGCCGGGGCCTGTCCCTTCGCGCCGACCGGCGGGTCGGCGGGCCGTTTCCTGCCTTCGTTTCTCTGGTAAAGGACCGAACCGGGAAACAGCGCGACACGGCGGTCGTTTGTCGCCTTAAACCCCGGGCCTTCCGGGTCGCGGACCGCGATATTGCCGAGAAGTCCCGCGAGAATGCTGCGGTGGATTGCCCGGTAGGCCGGGGTCCCATGCGCAGTCCGGGCGTTCGGGCTCTCAGGCTCGGAGCGGCCGTGGGGGGCCCGCCCGGGCCGCCCCGCCCCCGGCGAAAAGGAGAAAAAAAGGAAACCCCCCCCGGTGCGCCGCGGCCCCATCCCGCGGGGGAGGGTTTTCCGCCCCAC
>CAZSEH010000059.1:18144-23432 GCA_964605835.1 uncultured Opitutaceae bacterium | reverse complement strand
TCTTCGCGCTCCATTTCGAGCTCCTCATCGTAGTCGTCGATGAGTTCGCGGTGAATGCGTTTGATGAGCTGGATGTCGTCAGTTTCGTCGGCGGGCATGGGAATGGGAGTGGGATGCTGGAAACCAGTTAGTGTTCCGAGGCGCGATTCGCAAGGCGCTACAAGGGACAGGCACCCCGCCGTGGTGAGATTTAACGGGTCTGTCAAAGGGCAAGCCGGTGGTGGGGCGCATCCTAGCCAGAGGAGACGCCTTCGGGTCGGGGCTGGCCAAGGCCCGGATCCTCCGTCAATGCCGGCCGCCAATGCAGCCGTCAGTACTGACGGCAAGATGGCGGCCAAGAGACTCCGAAGGAGGCCAGCAACTCCCCGAAGGCGTCTCCTCTGGTTAGGATGCGTCTCAAGAATCCCCCGTGGCACATGGGAAAGCGCCCTTGTAACGATCCATGACAAGTGCTGACCTAAGCGGGTTAACCCCATTGGAATATGAGACTGATTAAAATGCTGGCGGCCGCGGGCCTGTTCGCGGCAACGGCGGCGGCGGACCCATCGCCGAGGCAGAGGCTGACGATGGATTTCGGGTGGAAGTTCACTCTCGGCGACCCGGCCGGAGCGGAGGTCCCCACATTCGCCGATTCCACCTGGCAGCCCGTCGACCTGCCCCACGATTGGAGCATCCATCTCGCGTTTGATCCGGCCACGCCCTCCGGTCGCGCGGGCGGATTTCTGCCGACCGGCATTGGCTGGTATCGCAGGACCTTCCGTATTCCGCAGGCCGACGAAGGCCGCCTCGTCGAAATCGAGTTCGAGGGCATCCGCGAACGGGGGCAGGTCTGGATCAACGGCCACCTCCTCGGACAGCGCCCCTATGGCTACACCAGCGTCGTCTACGACCTGACACCGTTTCTGCGGTTCGGGGACAAGGACAACGTCCTGGCCGTCCGGGCCGACAATTCCCACCAGCCGAATTCCCGCTGGTACGCCGGATCGGGCATCTATCGCCACTCCTGGCTTCTCGTGACAGACTGCCTTCACATCCCGCCCTGGGGCACGCAGGTCACGACCCCGGTGGCAACGGCGGACCGGGCGGTCGTTGCGGCCGCAATCCAGATCGTGAACGGGGCCGACGCGGCCGCATCGTTTACGGTCGTCTCCGCGCTCATTGACCGGGACGGCCGGGAAGTCCAAAGCTCCCGGACCGAGCAGACCCTGGAAGCCGGCGGCCGCGCTGAAGTCGACCAGGGCCTCGCGGTCGGCCACCCGAATCTCTGGTCGATCGAACAGCCGTACCTTTACTGCGTTCGCACAACGCTGACAAAGGGGAACGATGTCGTGGACCGGTATGACACGCCGATCGGCATCCGCTCGATCGCCTGGGACGTCGATCGCGGCTTCATCCTGAACGGCGTTCCGACGAAGCTGAACGGCGTCTGCCTGCATGCGGACGGCGGCCCGGTCGGCGTGGCCGTGCCCGAGGGCGTCTGGGTCCGGCGGCTTACACTCCTCAAGGAGATGGGGTGCAATGCGATCCGCGTAAGCCACAACCCGCCCGACCCCGGCTTCCTCGACCTGTGCGACCGGATGGGTTTCTGCGTGATGGATGAGGCCTATGACGAATGGGAGATTGCAAAGTCGCAGACCCCGGAAGGCTGCCATCTGTTCTTCGACGAATGGCACGTCCGCGACACGACCGATTTTATCCGGCGGGATCGAAATCATCCGAGCATCGTCATCTGGAGCGCGGGCAACGAAATCCCCGAGCAGGTCAGCGTCGCCGGCACGGCTGTGCTGCGGGACCTGGCGGACATCTTCCACCGGGAGGATCCCACGCGGCCCGTCACATGCGCCTGCGACCGTGTGTACGCCGAGCCGAAGAGCGGCCTGCCGGAATTCATGGCGCTGCAGGACGTGGCCGGCTACAACTACGTCGACCGCTGGCGCGCGCGCGCAAGCCTCTATTACGATCCCGACCGGCGCCAGTTTCCGGACCGGAGATTCATAGGCACCGAGAGTGTCGCGATGAGCGGAGGCCGGGGCGAGTACGGGGACGTGTTCCCGCCCTCCCCTGCCCAGATCGATGCCGCGAAGCCCGCTCCGGTTCTGGCGGCGGGCGCCCAGCCGGCGCTTCCCGCGGCCGCCGACGCGATCCGCCGCTCCCGCCAGAGCAGCGCGCCCCGGCTGCCGGTCGAGGCTCTGTGGAAGTTCGTCAAGGTGCACGACTATGTCGCCGGCGATTTCATGTGGACGGGCATCGACTACCTCGGCGAAGGCGGCGTCGGCTCGACCTCCGGTATGTTGGACACCTGCGGATTCCGGAAGGACGGCTACTATTTCTACCAGAGCCAGTGGACGACCCGGCCCATGGTGCACCTGTTTCCCCATTGGAACTGGCAGGGCCACGAGGGCCGGCGGCTGACCGTCTATGCCTATTCGAATTGCGACACGGTGGAGCTGTTCCTAAACGGCCGCTCGCAGGGTGTCCGCGGCTACGAGTTTCCCCGGGAGGGAGCCGAGGGCGGCTGGAACAGCCTGCCCGCGCGGGCGCACGAGATCCACACGACGGACGACCTCCATCTGTCGTGGGACGTCGCCTATGAGCCGGGAGTCCTGCGGGCCGTCGGAAAGAGGGCGGGAAAGGAGGTCGCGATCGAGCAGATCGCAACAACCGGCGCCCCTGCGGCGGTCAAGTTGACACTCGACAAGTCCGTGTCGGCCGCCGACGGCCGGGATGTCATTCACGCAGTGGTCGAGATCGTCGATGCCGAGGGCAGAACCGTCCCCACCGCCGATAACGAGGTCGTCTTCGACGTGCAGGGTGCCGCCAGGATCATCGGCGTAGACAGCGGAAACCTCTCGATGCAGGAAAGTTTCCAGGGCAGCAGGCGGCGCGCCTCTCACGGGCTGTGCCTGTCTATCGTGCAGACGACGAGGAATGCGGGAACGATTCGGGTGACCGCGCGCGCGCAGGGCCTGCAGGAGGCGGCGGCGACCGCCACCTCCCGGGAGGCGCCTGACGAACAGGCGGTCCCCTAGCCCGAATTTCGTTCTATCGTTTCTGACCCGGGGTAGCGGAGCGCGCCAGGCTTTCGCCACCACTCCCGACCTACCGGACCGGCCCTTACTGGGCAGGCCGGTAGTCCACGCCCAGTTCGTGGATCAGGAACATGAACGCATCCGTTCGCAGAGCGATCGTCTCCGTGAGCGAGCTTCCGATTCCATGGCCCGCGGCGTCGCTCGTGCGCAAAAGGACCGGATAAGGCGAGCTCGTCGCCGCCTGAAGCCGCGCGCAGAACTTCCTCGAGTGCCATGGATCGACCCGGGGGTCGTTGGCGCCCGTCGTGAGAAGGACCGCGGGGTATCCCACGCCATCGATCACGCGATGGTAGGGCGAGTACGCGAACAGCGCGTTGAACTGGGCCGGATCCTTCACCGTGCCGTATTCGGTCACGTTGAATGCGCCGTTCTGCGTCAGCTCCACCCTGAGCATGTCGTAGATTCCGACCATGCTGACGACCGCGCGATACAGCTCGGGATGCTGGGTCAGGGCGACTCCCATGAGAAGTCCGCCGTTGCTCCCGCCCATGATTCCAAGGCGGGCCGGCACGGTGTAGCCGTGATCGATCAGCCAGCAGGCGGAGGCGTAAAAGTCGTCGTAGTCGTTCTGCTTCTTGAGGAGATTGCCGTCCAGGTGCCACTGGTCGCCGTATTCGCCGCCGCCCCGGATGTTGGCGACGACATAGACGCCCCCCTGCTCCAGCCAGACGCGGGTCGAGGCCGAGAAGGCCGGTTGCATGCTTAAGCCGTACCCGCCGTAGGCGTAGAGTATGGTTGGATTGTTGCCGTCGAGCTTCGTGCCCTTCCGCCGGATAATGTTCAGGGGGACCATCGTGCCGTCCCTCGAGCGGGCAAACTCGCGCACGACCTCGCAGTCCGAGTAGTCCGCGATTGAGGTCATCGCCAGCGCGGTCCTCCCAACCGTTGCCGTCCCCGCGGAGTAACGATAGGTTGCGGGCAGCTTCAGATAGCTTCCGTTGACGAAGACAATGTCGTCACCCTCCAGCCGGACGAGGCCGCTCGCGGTGGAGACTGGGAGGATCGGCACGTCGGGCCGGGCTCCTCCCGAAAGATCGAAAACCCCCACGCGGGAAGGCCCTCCGGCGAGATAGTTGACGTAGAGCAGCGACTTCGCGGGCAGGAAGGTCTGGATCGCCCCTTCGGATTCCTTCACGATTTCGACGGCCCGCGCGAGGGCCGGCTGTCCGTCCAGGGCCAGGCGCAGGATTTTCCCGCGCGGCGCACCGGCCCGCGACATGAGGTACACGGCGTCGTCGAGCCCGAATTCCGCACTGACGACCCTGTCCGAAAACTTCGAGACTTGGATCCAGCCGGCGCCGGGCTCCGTCGACCGCAGGTAGAAGGCCGCCTCGCCCCCATCGCCGTTGGCAACCCGGGCCATGATCCAGCGGCCATCCTCTTTTCCGTAAAGCTCGATTTCCGCGATTTTCGGGAAATCGCGCCCCAATTCATACGTGTCGGCGTCCGTCGCCGTGCCTATCCTGTGGAACCACACCTGCTGGTAGAGCCCCGCGTCCTCGGGCGGCCTCTCGCTGCCGCGCGGGTAGCGAGTGTACCAGAATCCCGCCCCGTCGGGCGTGAAGACCATGCTGCCGCCCGCCGTGCCGTTCTGCACGTGGGGGATCACCTCGCCGTATTCCTTGCGCGTTTCGACATCGTACAGGTGCAGGTCTCCCGACTCGCTGCCGCCCTTGGAGAGCGAGACGGCCAGCTTCTTCCCATCGAGCGAAACCGAAAACCAGTCGATCGCGATGAGTCCATTTGCGGCAAGTGTGTTGGGGTCGACGATCGCCCGCTCGGTGCCCAGGTCATCGAGGGAGCCCAAGGTGACGATCAGCGGCTGCTGCAGCTTGGGATCGCTCTTCGAGGCAAAGAGCCTGCCGCCCCGGTCGAGCACGACCTGATAGCTGACCGAGTTCGACCGGATGAGCTGATCCACCCGCGCCTGGACCTCCGAACGATGGGGAAGCGAGTCGAGATAGCCCCGCGTCCGCGTGTTCTCGGCCTTGCTCCAGCTCTGGACCGATGGGTCGGGCGAGTTCTCAAGCCAGCGGTAATTGTCGACGACGGTGACACCCTGGTAGGTGTCCGAGACAGGAGCCTTCGGCGTGTCCGGCGGAGGCGGCAGCGCAGCGGCCGCCACAGAAACGAATAGGAACGGGGCAAGGAGGGGAAGGATGGACCTTTGCATGGGAATAGCCGTAGACGAAGAATTTG
>CAZSEH010000059.1:0-18044 GCA_964605835.1 uncultured Opitutaceae bacterium | reverse complement strand
ATGAAATGGGACCCCAGACGGCTTGCGGTGGCGGCGATCATCGCCGCGGCGATCGCCGCCTATGCCGATTCGTTTTCGGGGGTTTTCATCCTGGACGACCAGCCGTCGATCGTGGACAACCCGACGATCCGGCACCTGACGGATCTGAAGACGGTCCTGACCGGGCAGACCGGCAGCGGCCTGCCGACCGACGGGCGGCCCCTTCTCAATCTTTCCCTGGCGGTCAACTACGCAATCAGCCGCGCCAATGTTTGGAGTTATCACGCGCTCAACATCGCCATCCATATCATGGCCGGCCTGGTTCTGTTTGGCATCGTCCGCAGGACGCTCGTGGGGATGGCCGGGCGCCCAGGCTCCCCACGGGGCCTTGGTCCGGACGGGCCCGTTCTTGCCGCGCTGGCTGTGGCGCTTCTCTGGGTCTTGCATCCGCTGCAGACCGAATCGATCACCTACATCGTGCAGCGGGCCGAGTCCCTGATGGGGCTCTTTTACCTGCTCACCTTGTATTGCTTCATCCGGTATGCCGAATGCGAGCATGCCCTGCCCTCCTCCGCCTGCTTGGAGCGAGCTTCGGCGGGCGAGGGCGGAGCGAGCAAAGGAGCCGCCACCCATCGGTCTTGGTTTTGGTTCGGGCTGTCGATCGCCTGCTGTTTCCTCGGAATGGCCAGCAAGGAGGTCATGGTGTCGGCTCCGCTGATCGTCTGGCTGTACGATCGAACGTTTGTCAGCGGCACGTTTCGCAAGGCCTGGCAGGAACACCGCGGGCTGTACTTCGGCCTGGCATCCTCATGGCTTTTGCTCGGCTTCCTGGTGCTCAGCACAAACTCCCGCGGGCATTCCGTCGGATTTGGGCTCGGCGTGACCTGGTACACCTACGCCCTGACGCAGTTCTACGCGGTGTCCCACTATCTCCGCCTCTCATTCTGGCCTCACCCGCTGGTCTTCGACTACGGCTCGGCGGTGGTCAGGGGCCTGGGCGATGTCGCACCCCAACTGGCGTTCATCGCCCTGCTGGTCGCGGCGACGCTGGTTGCGCTCCGAAAGTGGCCGGCGATCGGATTTTGCGGCGCCTGGTTTTTCGCGATCCTCGCTCCGACCTCGACCGTCGTCCCCGTGGCGACCCAAACCGTTGCCGAACACCGCATGTATCTGCCCCTGGCCGCCGTTGTGGCCCTGACCGTGGCCGGCACATGCGCGCTGGCTTCGAGACGGGGCCTTTTCGCTCTTCTGGCCGTGGCGCTGGGGCTGGGAATCCTCACCGCCCGCCGCAACGAGGATTACCGCAGCGCCGTGTCGATCTGGAACAATACGCTCGCGCAGCATCCCGAGTCCTGGCGCGCGCAGAGCGACCTCGGAATCGCCCTGGCGGAGGATCCCGGCCGCCTGAAGGATGCGATGGCTCATTTTGAGGAGGCGTTGCGCCTCAATCCGGAATCCTCCCAGGAGCACCTCAATCTGGCCACTGTGCTGATTAAGCACCCCGACCGGGTGCAGGAGGCGATCTCGCATTACGAAACCGCCCTGCGCATCGACCCGAAATCCGCCGAGGCGCATTTTGACCTGGCCATCGCGCTGGCCGACAATGCCGGCCGCCCGCAGGAGGCGATCTCGCACTACGAGGAGGCCCTGCGCATCAGGCCCGATTTCGCGGAGGCGCACAACAACCTGGCGATCCTGCTGGCGAGGATCCCCGGGCGACTGGAGGAGGCCATCTCGCATTACAAGGAGGCCCTTCGCATCAAGCCCGACTACGCCGATTCGCACTACAATCTGGCCTTTGCGCTGGCCAGGGCTCCCGGACGCTTGCAGGAGGCGATTCCGCACTATGAGCAGGCCCTTCGCATCAAGCCCGACTACGCCGAGGCTCACCTCGGCCTGGGCATCGCGCTGTCCGAGGACCCCTCGCGATTGCCCGAGGCGCTCGGACATTTCGAGGAGGCGGTTCGCCTGAAGCCGGATTTCGCCGAAGCGCAGATCAATCTTGCCAATGCGCTTGCCGCGAATCCCGCCCGCCAGCCGGAAGCGATTGCCCATTATGAATCGGCCCTGCGCCTCCAGCCCGATTTCGCCGAGGTGCACTACAATCTGGCCAATGTGCTGGCCCGCGATCCCGGGCGGCTGAAGGACGCGATCTCGCATTTCGAGAGGGCCCTGCAAATCAACCCGCAATACGCCGAGGCGCACATCAACCTGGCTATCGCGCTGGCCCGCGATCCCGGGCGGCTGAGGGACGCGATCTCGCATTTCGAGCAGGCGCTGCGAATCAACCCGGATTCCGCGGATGCCCACAGCAACATCGCGGTGTCCCTTGCCAGGATGGGCCGCATCGATGAGGCGATCTCCCACCTGGAGACGGCCCTCAGGATCAATCCCGACCTGCCTGCCGCGCGCGCCAACCTGGCCCGGCTTCGGGCGATGGCCAAACCGGGCTAGGCCTCTTACTTGGCCGGAGCGCCCAGCTGCGCGAGAACCACGGCCAATTCCGTTCCGGACAATCCACGCACCATGCGAACGGCCTCAGCGGGATTGGTCCCTCCCTGTTCCAGGGCCGTCTTGAGGTCCGCCAGGTAACGCGCCTCGTCGCTGCCGGGCTTGGCGGCGGCGAGTTTGGCCGTGGCCGTTTGGGCCGCCTGTTTGCAGCGCCTGCCGAGGTCCTTGAAGGCGGGGTCGCTGGCATCGGCGGGCGGGGGCGGCGCCGCGTCATCGCTTTCGCGGGTCAGCTCGAGCGCCCGGGTCAAACCCCCGACGTTCAGACCGAGCGCCGGATCGGACGGCTCCATTTTGGCCGGCGTGGCGGACCTGCCCATTTCCGCGGCCAGCCGCGGCGCCGCCTCGGCGATCGTATCCATGGCGGCCTTGTCGCTCGCCCGATAGGCCTGGACCTTGGAGAGGATCTCAACGGCCTGGTCGGGCGTGCTGATGGCCGCCCTGCGCTCGCTCGTCTGGGCATTTGCCTCCGATTTGTCCCTGGCAAGCGCGATGGCCTGCCCCATCAGGGTCTGGACCTTGTCCATGAAGGACTTCACCTGCTTGTCCCGGGTCGCTTGGTCGACGCCCAAGTCCACCACGCCGGCTTGTGGCGGCGTCATGTGATTCCTGAGGGCATCGATCTGGCCTTGGAGCTTTGGATCAACCTTGATCGGAATGTCGTGCTGGGCCAGGATCTCCAGAGCCTTCGACGCACTCTTTCCGATAACATGAAGGTCAGGCTGCCGGCCGTTCCCGAGCCCCGCGCCCGCCGCCTTGCCCGCATTGGCCAGCACTGCTCCCCAAGGATCGTCGGTGTAGCCCAGCGAGGTCCAATCGACTCCGCCCTTGGTCCCAAACTTGTCGCTGTTGGGCAGGCTTCCAAAGATCACTTCCGCATCGAAGGAACTGCTGCCGGGCTTGTCGGCGCCAAAGCCGGGTTTCCAAATCGTAATGTCGCTTGTGGTGTCGATCCACCGGTCCCCGTATTCGTCTATGTTGTGGTGGCGCTTCTTGAGCGCCTCCGTGTACGCCACGCCTTTCTGGTAGGCTTCATGCGGCGTTCTTCCGACCGGAGCAAAGTCCATGTCGCTTTCCGCCGTCTTCGGTTTGCCGCCCGTGAGCATGATGTCCTTATTGGTCCCGTCGTACGACGGGTCGAACCCCAGATCCTTCATCACCTCCTGGTGCTCCTGGTTGCGGGTCTCCTGGGCCGCATACTTGGCGTCGATGACCTTCAGGTCCTGACTGTACTGCTCCTTTGCTTTTGCCGGATCGGCGCCCTGCCGGACCGCATCGTCTGCCCGCTGCATCGCCGCGTCCTTCTCCGCGCCCATGGCCGCGCGCTTTTCCTGGATGGCATACTTCTGGCTCACGGCGGCCTGCGCTTCCGGAGTCGTCGCCGCCTCCAGTTGCGTCTTGTACCGTTGCTCCGGCGTCTTGAAGTCGAACTCCGTGAGCCGCCCCTCTCCCGCGCGGGACATGGGCGCAACCCCGGCGCCGCCGGCCGCCTGCTGCGCCAGCGAATTCGCAGCACCGGCTTTTTCGACCGGGGCGTTCGCCGCCTTCTGGGCCGCGACATACTCGGCCTTGGCCTTCTGAATCTGTCCGCCGATCTTTTCCATGGCCGCGTTGGTGCCGATGGACCAGAGCGCCCCTTCAATCGCGCCCATGGCCCCGCCGGGCTGGCCGGTGGCGGGATCGATCTTCGTAGCCCCCTCGTAGGCTGAGATGATGGCGTCGGCCCTTGAGTTGACGCTTCGGACAACGGCGACGGTGGCGCCCTTCAACCCGCCCTCGGCGAAGCCGGTCAAGCCGGCGTACCCGAGCGCCAGCGTTCCGACCTCGGCCGGAGCCCAGAGGGCGCCGACCGTCACGCTCAGGCCCGCGGCCTTCTCCACATTTTCCGCAATCGTTATGCGGTGTTCCCACCGGTCCACCTTGTCCTGCGCATCCGCGATCTGCTGCTGGCCCTGGTCGATCACCTTGTCCTGCACCCTCGCATAGATCGCCGCCAGTTTTCTCACTGCGTCCGGCGACTGGATCGCTTCCGTGATATCCTGCTCCATTTTCTTGCGAAGCACCTGACCCTCCAATCCGGCGACCATGTCGCCCACCTTCGGAAGGTTTGCCAGCAGTTTGTTCTCCGCATTGAAGGTGGTCAGTTCGGCATTAATCTTTCCGACGAATGCCTGGTGCTGCTGCTGGTCCCAATCGGTGGGAGTGTGCACGATCGTCCCGGTGCGAAGGCTCTCGGCCGTGTCCCTCTCCGACTGCGCATTGGCATACATGGCTCCGGCCCGGGCCTGCATCTCCTTTTGCCGGGTCGAATCCTTTTCATTCCTTGCGTCGGCCGCCCAGCGATCGGCCTCGCGGCGGGTTTGGTCGGCCAGGGCGAGGTGATCGGCGATCGCCTCGGCATTGACCTTCGGGTCGTTCGCCGGGTCCACTTTCGGCGGTTGCGCAGGGGCGGCCGCGGCGGAGCCTTCGGTGCTGGCGGACACCGCCGTGCCTTGACTATCCGCATTCGAATTGAGGGCCTGGATCGTGCTCATGACGCTCCTCAACGACGCCCCCACCTTCTGCCGCGACTCCTGGTCCCCCGGCTTGTACCCGACCTTGAATGTGATTGTTATCCCGTCACTGCTGCCGGAAACAGGCTTCTGGGAGGTTTCCAGCCGGACAATGGATTTGCCGGAGGCGGCTCCCTCGACGGCGTAGGTGATTTCCGACCAATCGGGATTCGTCGCAGCGTTTTGCAGCGGGATGTTGGCTATTTCCAAATCCGCAGCCAGATGCGGCTCTCCGGCCTGCATTGCGCCGGAAGGATATTCTCTGTCCCATCTCCGGAACCTCAGGTTCTCGACGGTCTTGCCGTCAGGCGAGAGGGTCCCGGTGACCTCGCAACGACTGCCCCCATGGCCTTCCGTGGGCGCCTCAAAATTGGCGATATCGCCGTTGTTCTGTTCAGCATAACTGAACTCGGGACCCACCCAACTCCAGTCCGTCACTTTCTGGATTCCAATGTCTTGAAAGAGCCCCATGGCGTCTCCGTTCATGTATCCGTCCAGCCGCTTGGATCCCTGGCCTGCCTTGAAGGAAAAGGTGCGGGCTTTCTTGACGAGAGTAAGGAGGTCCTCCGTCAGAACGGCCTTGCGGTGGCGCTGACCGGCCGCGCACTCCGCGGCAAGCGGATTGGGCGGATTGCCGAGCGCCGCGATCTTCTTTGAAAGATCGTCGAGCCGCGCCCGCTCGACCTTGACGCGCTGAACCTGCGCGGCCGCGACATGGACGGCTCCGCTCGACGGGTCTCCGCCGGAAAGCATCGTACCCTGCAGCGCCTCCCCCATCCCCGGCAGGAGTCCGTCGAGGTTGGACAGGGTGACCGTCATGTCATCGAGGAGCGGCGTGATCTTCTGGAAATAATCCAGCGCTTCCTTGGTCGGATGGTCGAAGTAAGGGGCCCAAAAGGCGTCGAAATTCTTCTCTTCCGCCGGCGCGAGCGGGCCGTACAGCACGCGCAGACCTTCCATCGTGTGCCGAAGCAGGGCCTGATATTGGCCGAGTTGGGCGGACCCAACGGCTCCGGGCGTCGCGGAAGCGTCAGGGCGCCAGGGAACCCCTTGCAGTGTCTGGGGCTGCGCACACGGGGCGGCCTCGGCATAGCCCTTGAACGGAGCCAGCACCCGGGAATTGCCCGAGGATGCGGACGGCAGGAAGGCGGGCGGCGGCGCGGCGGCAACTCCAACTTGGGGAAGGGGCGCCGCTGTCCGCGCCGCGGACGGCGCGGATCCCTGGAGTGCTAAACTTGGCGGAGCCGCGCTTCGCGGGGTGGAGGCCATCGCGGCGGCGGCAGCCATCCCCTTGCCCGCCGAAACGCGCGAGGCCTGCGACAGGGTGGACTGCGGGGGATTCCCGGCCGTCGTCCCGGGAGAAACCGGCGCCCGCACGCCGGTGGCCGTCCCATTCAGCGAGGCCTGCAGGGCCTTCATCCGGGTTCTGGCCGCGGTCATCGTTGGACCAAGTGCAAGGGCCTTTTGATAATCCGCCACGGCCCCGACCGGGTCGCCGAATCTTTCCCGCGCGAGCCCGCGGTTGAAATACGCGCCTGCATTCTTGGGATCCGCCCGGATGATAACGTTGCCATCGGCCATCGCACCGGCGGAATCCCCCATGCCAAGCTTGAGGCTCGCCCTCTCGGTCAGGGCGCGTTCGTTCCCCGGCGCAATCGCCAGCGCACGGTTGAAGTCCTGCATTGCCCCCTGGGCGTCGCCCGAAGTCCGTAGCAAAATGCCCCGATTGGTGTGCACGGGCGCGTAATTCGGGTCCAGCGCGATGCACCGGGCATAGTCCGGAAGGGCCCCCTTCAGGTCGCCCATCCGCATCTTCGCGTATCCGCGTTCATTATAGCCTATCGAATCGCTCGGATCCAGGGCGAGCGCCCGGTCGAAGTCGGTGATGGCGTCCGCGTAATTCTTCAGGTCGATGCGGGCAATTCCCCGGCCGTGGTAGGCCGGGCTGCTTTCGGGCGCCAAAGCGATGATCCGGGTGAACGCCTCCGCCGCCTCGCCGTACTTGCCCGCGGTCAAAAGCGCCTGGGCGCGGCTCAGGTCGCCGTTCGCTTCCTGCGCGCCGGCCGTGGGAAGAAGCGCGATCAGGATCGCGAGGGACAGGGAATAGATGATCCGTGCATTCATGGGGCTTCCGCGCATTCCGCGGACGGATGTTGCTCGTTTGATTTGTGCGCTCTCAGGCGGCGACCTGCGCACCGGGGTTCCCGGAGTTTGCCGGCCGTTTGCACCAATGTCCACACAGCAGATGAAACCGGCAGCGGGCCATTTTGCCCGACCTTCAATATTCTCGACTGCGTTCGCGTTGTCGGACTCCATACTGTCCAATGTGAACACCGTGACTGTGTTGCGGGCTGCTCCGCGGTGAGCTCCCGTCGACCCGAACCCGCATGCGCCCCGGACTTGCCCCGATTAGAGATCACCGCGACGTCTCCGTTCTGATAGCGGGCGGCGGAATCAACGGTGTCGGCCTCCTGCGGGAGCTGGCGCTTCAGGGAGTCGACGCCCTGCTGGTCGACCGGTCCGATTTTTGCGCCGGAACGAGCGGGGCCATGACGCGCGTGATCCACGGCGGCCTCCGGTACCTGGAGAACGCCGAATTTCGCCTCGTGAGGGAATCCCTCCGCGAGCGAAACCGGCTCCTGCGCAACGCCCCGCACTACGTGAAGCCGCTGCCGACGACGATCCCGATATTCAGCTGGACGGCAGGGATGATTCCGGCGATTCGGAATTTCCTCGGATCACCCGCGAAACCCGGCGACCGCGGGGCCATTCTCATCGAGACCGGCCTGACGCTGTACGATTTGCTGGCCGGCCGCTCGTCTCCCCTTCC
Source organism: uncultured Opitutaceae bacterium (assembly GCA_964605835.1). GTDB lineage: Bacteria > Verrucomicrobiota > Verrucomicrobiia > Opitutales > Opitutaceae > Palsa-1447. Next base: position 10,175 of record CAZSEH010000059.1, on the reverse strand, counting down.
CAGGCACCGCTTCCGTTTCGGAAGGGCGGCCCGCTCGCTGCGTCCGGCCCTTAATCCCGGCGTCATCTGCACCGCAACCTACTACGATGCGAGGATCACCTACCCCGAAAGGCTGTGCCTTGAATTGGTCCAGGATGCGGAAGCCGCGTTTCCCGGGGCGCGCGCATTGAACTACGTCGGCCTTCAGGGCGCCGCCGGCGGCACGGTCGTGCTTCACGACGAGGTCTCCGGCGAGACCTGTGAAGTGCAGCCGCGGATCCTTGTCAACGCCACCGGGGCCTGGATCGACGGCACCAATCGCGGCCTCGGGCGCGAGTCCCGCTTCATAGGCGGGACCAAGGGTTCCCATGTTGTGCTCGACCACCCCGGGCTCGCGGCGGCGGTCGGAGACGAGATGATCTACTTTGTGAACAGGGACGGCCGCATCTGCATCTTTTATGTGGTCGACGGAAAGGTCATCGCAGGCGCCACCGATATCCCAACCGATGATCCGGAGGCTGTCTGCGACGAGGGCGAGGTCGCCTACATTCTCGAGGCCATGCGCATGGCGTTTCCCTCGATTTGCGTGGACCGCTCGCACGTCGTGTTCCGGTTCTGCGGAGTCCGCCCCCTGCCCCGCAGCAACGCCCTCACCCCGGGCCAGATCAGCCGCGACCACAGCTTTCCGGTCCTGGCTCCCGGCAACGGCGTCAATTTCCCGATCTACTCGCTCGTCGGCGGGAAATGGACCACGTTCCGCGCGCTGGCCGAACAGGTGACGGACGAGATTCTGCGGGTCCTTCGGCGTCCGCGGATCAGGGATTCGGCGGATCTTCCGATCGGCGGAGGCCGGGATTACCCCAGGGTGCGGGAGCACGCGAGGCTGTCCCCGCAGCGGCTCGCAACGCTGCTGGACCGCTATGGCACCGGGGCGGACAGGGTCGCCGACCACCTGCTGGCGGGCCCGGATCTGCCGCTTTCCTTTCACGGCAGCTACTCGCGCCGGGAGATCGGGTTCATCCTTCAGAATGAGCGTGTGGTCCACCTCGACGACCTGATTCTCAGGCGGACTCTGATGGGGATCCTCGGCGAGGTGAGCCTGCCCCTGCTGCGGGAACTTGCGGAGATTGCGGCGCCGGCGCTCGAATGGTCGAAACAGGCCGCCGATGCCGAGGTGGAACGGACCGCCGAACTCCTAAAAAGAGTTCACGGCGTGACGCTGGCCAGGTGATCGAAATCGCCCTTCAGGTGCTCGTAGATGTCCCGGTACACCTGGTAACTCCGGGCATACCGCTCGTGATTCGCCGGGTTCGGTTCGAAGCGCCTGTCGAGCTGCACCATTTCCAATAGCGACTTTCGAACATCGGGAAAGACCCCCACTCCCATTCCGGCCAGCACGGCTGCGCCGAATGGGGAGCCGACCGACGTGCGGGGCAGCAACAGCGGCCGCCCCAGCACGTCGGCCTTGATCTGATTCCAAAGGTCGCTGCGGCTGCAGCCGCCCACGCTTCGCACTTCCCGGACTTCCGCCCCCGCCTTGAGCGCGACCTCCATGTTGTGGCGCAGGGCGAAGGCCGCGCCCTCCATGATGGAGCGCACGAGCGCCGCCCGGGGCGTCGCCAGCGAAAGACCGAAAAAGACGCCGCGCGCGTTCGTGTGCCACAGCGGCGAGCGCTCCCCCATCATGTACGGGAGGAAGATGAGCCCTCCGCTGCCCGGCTCCACCCCGGCGGCCTGCCGCGTGAGCAGATCGAACGGATCGGTCCCGCTCTCCGAAGCGGCCTTGATTTCCGGCTGGCCGAACTGGTCCCGGAACCAGCGCAGGCAGCCGCCCGAGGCGACCATGGCGCCCAGCAGCAGGTGGATTCCCGGCAGGGCGTGCGGCATGGCGATAAGGGCCGGCTCCGTCAGGCCCCGGTCGTTCGGCATGATGATGACCGTGGAGGTTCCGGTCATTTCGGCGGCGATGCCGGGCTCGACAACGCCGACCTCCAGGGCCGCGGAGGCGCTGTCCACCGTGCCTGCCATCACGGGAGTGCCCGCCGCAAGGCCCGTCGCCTCCGAGGCTTCCCGGGTGACCCCGCCCTGCGGGCAGTGGGCCGGCACGACATCGGGAAACTGCGACGGATCGACCCCGCAGGCGGCGCAGAGAGCCTGGGACCATTCCCCCGTCCGGTAGTTGCGCATCTGCAGGAGCACGGCATTCGACGGATCAAGGGTGAGCCGCCTCGTCAGCCGGTAGTTGATATAGCCGTTCACCTGGACGAACTGCCAGGTCCGCTTGATGACTTCGGGCTCGTGGCTTCGCAGCCATAGGAGCCGCGCGGCCACATACAGGGCGTCGGGCCGGTTGCCCGTCACCCGGTAGATCTCATCCGCTCCCAGTTTCTCCGCCAGGCCCGAAATCTCCGCCTCTCCGCGCCGGTCCATCCAGATCGTCGCCGGGCGCAAAGGGTTCCCGGAGCGGTCCAAGGCCAGCAGAGCGGGCGCCTGGCAGCTTACCGCCAGTCCCATGACCCGTTCGGCTCCCTGCGGCACCTTGCCCAGCGCCTCCCGGATCGCGCTGCAGGCGCCCCGCCACCAATCCTCGGGATCCTGCTCCACCCAGGCGGGCCGGATGTGGTGCAGGGGATACTCCGCGTGGCCCGTGGCATGAAGCTTTCCGCTCGGGTCCACCAGCGCCGCCTTGACGGCGCTCGTTCCGACATCGATGCCGAGGAGCAGGGGTTCCATGGTCTCTCGGATTCGGAGCCGCCTAGTGGGCGGCGTGAAGCGGCGCGATCGAGACCACCACCAGGCCCGCCATGTAAAACAGGAACATGAGGACGAGGAGCCGGTACACGCGCGCGCCGCCACCCGCAAACTCCCTCCAAACCAGGACGCCCCAGAGAGCGCCCACCATGCACGAGCCCTGTCCGATGGCATAGCTGATCGCCGGCCCGACCTGCAGCGCCCTGGGCGCGCTTGCCGCCACGAAGTTCGAAACGGATCCGGCAATCCACATCACGCCGCCTGCGATCCCGAGAAAATGCGCCCACGCACTGCCCTTCAGATAGTCTCCAAAGGTCAGCCGGGGTCCGTCGATCGGGAACCTCATGAAATACAGATTGAGAATGAAAACCGAAACCAGGACGCCCAGGCCGAAGACAAACCCGACCGCGTAGGGCCCGAGCCCGCGTTCGCCCTGTTTTCCGATCTCGACCAGCGGGTAAAACATTCCCATCAGGATGCCGCCGACCCCGGCGAGCTTGATCCCCTTCCAGGTGGCCGCCTTCCTTGCGGCGGCGTCCGCCATGTCTCCAGCCGTGGCCTTTCTTGCCGCAAGCGCCCGGTAGGCTATGGCGTCGACGATGATTGCCGCGATGACCAGGGCCACGCCGGCAAACAGGAGCCGCGGATCGCCCTGTGGATTGACTATATAGTTCCAGATGACGCCCACCACGAGGGCCAGCCCGACGCCGATGGGAAAACCGACTCCCATTCCCGCCACCGCGATCGCCCCGACAACGAGGATGTTCGATAGGTTGAAAATGGCCCCGCCCGCGAATGCGGAGAGGATGTTGGCCCAGCCGGCGTGCGAAAGGTCATTCGCGAAGCGCAGGCCGTCCGCTCCCCGTGTGCCGAATGTCAGCCCAATTAGGGCCGCGCCCAGCGCCACGCCAATCGAGTAATCGTAGTAGAGGAGTTCAAATCGCCAGCCTTTCGTGAATTTCAGCACGTTGGCCCACGAACCCCAGCAGATCATCGTCAGAATGGTCAGCATCAATACCAACCCGTACGAGTGCGGCAGAGTCATAGGATATCCTTTCGTCTTGGCCTCGGGCCATATCACCACGCCGTTCTATAAATAGCGAGCCCCTAGTTACCTGCGTCTGATGGCTTTTGGCTCGCCAGCCGGCGCCGGACCAGCAGATTTCCGGGTGTGGAGCAGAAGGAAGAGGCTGTGGCCTGCCCGCGAAAGCGGCTGGCCCTCTTTTTTGACGGGACCTGGAACAAGCCGGAGTCCAACACAAACGTATGGCGCCTGTCCCTGATGCTGGCGGAGCAGGGGGCGGACGGCGTGCCGCAGCAGGTATTTTACGACAAGGGGGTCGGCACCCGATGGTACGACCGAATCAGCGGGGGCGCCTTCGGGGCGGGCCTGCCGGAAAACGTCCGGATGGGCTACTGCTGGCTGATGGAGCACTATAATCCGGGCGACGAAATCTTCATTTTCGGATTCAGCCGGGGAGCGTTCACCGCGCGAAGCCTCGCCGGAATGATCGCCCGGTGCGGCCTGCTGAAGCCGGATGCGCCGATGTCCTTTGCCGAGGCTTTCGCGCGATACCAGGACCGGGGCGCCCGGCCGATATACAGCCTGAGGCACTTCGCCGCCTCCGGGGAAACCAACTTCGACTTCGAAGAGCGCGTTCTGCTGGCTTACAGCTGGTACGAAAGGGATCTTATAAAGATGGTTGGGGTGTGGGACACCGTGGGCTGTCTGGGGATTCCGCTCGGCCGCATCCGGGGAGTCAGCCGAAGCACGCTGCGATTTCTCAACACGCGCCTGAGCACCACCGTCCAGAACTCCTATCAGGCGCTGGCCCTCGACGAGGAGCGGAAGCCTTACTGGGCGGTCCTTTGGACGCTATTCCTGCCCAACACTCCAAATGAGGCGTCGCCGAGGAACGACGACCGCCGCGTGGAGCAGCGCTGGTTCGCCGGATGTCATGCCAATGTGGGCGGCGGATACTGGCGCGATCTGCTTCCGCAGAGACCGCTTCGATGGATACAGGACCGTGCCAGGGAAAACGGGCTGGGCTTTCGCGCCCTTGCGACCGTGACGGACGAGGACTTGAAGATGCCGCCGCGCGATTCCTACGCGGAGTTTCTCAATGGACTGTGGAAACGGCTGCCGTTCGTCCATCGCGATGTCCGCCGGGTGCAAGCCGACCCCGTGAAGAACGAGGACGGCACGGTCGTAACCGTGAACGAGCGAATCGATCTTTCCGTCTTCCGCCGATGCCAGGTCAATCCCGGCTACCGCCCCGCAAGCCTGCGCGAATGGGCGGGGCGAAAAGGGCACGACCTTGAGGCGATCATCGCGCGGCCCGAGGATTATCCCGGGCTTTGGCAGCCTGCGCCCCCTCTGCAATCCGTCCCGCCACCCGTCCCGCGAATAACTGTCGTGAGTCCGCCGGGATGGCCCAAGATGCCGAAGCCGGTTTCCCAGCCGGGCATCCCAAAGGCTCCGCCGTGGCTGGAACCCGGCCCGGAACCCGAACCCGAGCCGTATTGGTCGAAAGGCCGCGTGATGGACATCCTGGGCGCAATCTTTGGAATCTTCGGGGTCTGGCGGTCCCTTGAATTCGCCCAGATCCCGCGCCTTCCGGCGCGGACATCGTATTCCCAGGTCATGCAGGTACGAACGCCGGCATTCGAAAAATCCCAGTCGATCGCCGCCGCCGTGACGGCGTTTCGCCAGGATATGGCCGGGATTCGGTCGAGATTCGAGACGGGAGCGGAGCCTGGTTCCATATTGCGCGACATCAAGGAAGCTGCGGACCAGCTGCGTGAGAAACTTCCGGCGGAAGGCTTCGGTTCGGCGAATTCAGTCCTCTCCCAAGTCGAGCAATTCCAGAAGGACGCCAACAAGGCCTGCGAAGACGCCTTGGGCGAGCTCGCCGATGAGGAGCGGGAACGCCTCACGAAGAAACAGCGCATATCTGCGGAGGTCGACCCACTGTCTCCGGGCGATGACCTGCTGCCCCCGGACGACGCCCCACTGTCCCCGGACGACGCGAAGCGGGAACTGGCCCGCAAGACGCTCGACTGCGCGAAGAGTTTTCTGGACGCGATCTCATGAAACTCCGATTGCTCGCCGCCGGGATCGGCCTGATTCTGGTCGCTGCCCTCGCGGGCGCAGGTTGGTTCTATTCGGAGCTTCGGGCGAGTCTGCCGCCGCTCGACGGCGCAAAGCGGCTGACGGGGCTGTCGGCGCCGGTGACGGTCGAGCGCGACGCCCTGGGCGTGCCGACCATCCATGCGATCACGCGCGAGGACGCTGCGCGGGCTCTCGGTTACGTGCACGCCCAGGACCGCTTCTTCCAGATGGATATCCTGCGTCGGCGGGGTGCGGGCGAACTCGCCGAAATCATCGGCCCGGCCGCACTCCCGCTCGACCGGGGGTCCCGCCGGTTCGGCTTTCGGGCGCTCGCCGAGGGGGTGATCGCGCGGATGGACTCCCGGGATAGGGCCGTGATCGCCGCTTATGCGGAGGGCGTCAACGCGGGCCTCGCCGGCCTCGGCGCCAAGCCGTTCGAGTATTGCGTTCTGCGGACGGACCCGAGTCCGTGGAGGCCGGAGGATTGCGTCCTGGTCGAGTTTGCCATGGTGCTCAATCTGGCCCTGGAGGACAGCACCGGCCGCTACGAAAGCTCGCTTGGAACGCTTCGGAACGTGTGCGGCGATGCGGCTGTCGCTTTTTTCGCGCCGGTCCTGACGCCGGAGGACGCGGCCATCGACGGCTCGGTCGGCGTCGAGCCACCGATTCCGGGACCATCCGTCATCGACCTTCGCGGGGCAGTCCCCCCGGAGGCCCCGGCGGCCGCACAGGTCAAGACGGACTTTTCGGGCACGATTGATCCCTCGGGCGAGCCGCCGGAAATCCCGGGCTCAAACTCCTTCGCCGTAGCGGGAACCCGGACGGTGTCCGGCGCCGGACTGCTGGCAAACGACATGCACCTCGGACTGTCCGTGCCGAACACCTGGTACCGGGCCTCGATTTCCTGGGATTCGCACAAGGTAACCGGGGTCAGCCTGCCAGGCCTTCCTGCGATAGTGGCCGGGAGCAACGGCCGTGTTGCGTGGGGGTTCACCGTGGCCGGCACCGATGTGAGCGACGTGATCATCCTGTCGAGCTCGGCACCGGACTCTTACTGGGTTCCCTCTGCCGCCGGCGGCGAACAGCGGGAAATCGAGCGGCGCCACGAGACGATCCTCGTCAAGGGAGCGAAACCGGTCGACGCGGAATACGACTGGACGATCTGGGGGCCCGTCGTGGGGCGCGATCCGGGCGGCCACTCGCTCGCCCTGCGATGGGTCGCGGACGATCCCGGGGCGATCGATCTCGGGCTGATGAAACTCGAGGACGCGCACAGCGTGGAGGAAGCGGTTGGGGTCGCCCACCGCGCGGGAATGCCGCCGCAGAATTTTCTCGTGGCCGACTCGGCCGGCCACGTTGCCTGGACAGTCGCCGGCCGGATTCCGAAACGGGCGGGCTTCGACGGGCGGTTCCCGGTGACCTGGAACTACGGCGACCGCCGATGGGACGGCTTCATTGCCCCGGCCGACGTGCCGACCGTCAGGGACCCGCATGATTCGATTCTTTGGACGGCGAACAACCGGGTGGTCGGCGGCGCAGCGCTTCAAATCCTCGGCGACGGCTTTTACGCCCGGCCACCCCGGGCAGCCCAGGCCCGCGACGACCTGCGGGCGCTTCTGGGCCGCCCCGGCCCGGTGGCTCCACGGGACCTGCTCTCTGTGCAACTGGACGACCGGGCCCTCTATCTCGCACCGTGGCAACGGCTCCTTGTGGACACGCTGACACCGGAGTCCGTTGCCCGGAACGCCGCGCGGGGCGAACTGCTTGCCCTGGCCAAAAAATGGAACGGACGGGCCTCGATCGATTCGGTCAGCTACGGGCTGGTGTCGTCATTTCGAAACCGGGTAGGCCACCGGGTTCTGGACCCGATCTTCGCGGCCTGCCGGAATGCCGATCCGGACTTCACCTGGGCGGAATTCCATTGCGAGGACGCGGTCTGGACTTTGCTGCACGTCCAGCCCATCCACCTGCTTGCCCCCCGGTACCGGAGCTGGTCCGAGCTGCTGGTTGCGGCGGCCGACGACGTCACAGCCGAGGCTCAACGGTCGGGCGTCCACCTGCGCGACGACAACTGGGGGCGCCGCAACAGGCTGCACATGGTGCATCCGTTCAGCGGCATCCTGCCCGGCTGGCTCACGGGATGGCTCAATATGCCGGCCGTGGAGCTGCCGGGGGACAACGACATGCCCCGGATACAGGGCCCGACTTTCGGCGCGAGCGAGCGATTCGCGGTCTCCCCGGGTCATGAGGCCGAGGGCATATTTGAAATGCCCGGCGGGCAGAGCGGCCATCCCCTGTCCCCCTTCTACCGGGCCGGCCACGAGGCCTGGGTGCGCGGCGAGCCGACGCCTTTCCTGCCGGGCGCTGCCATTCACACCCTGATCCTGCAGCCATGATCCCGTTCAAGCCCCATCGCCCATGATCCCAAATCACGCCATTCACCGCGTCGAGGCGCACAAGCTGGCCCGCATTGCCCTGTTCGGATTCATCGTGGTCTTCATGATGGCACGGGCATTCGTGTTCCTCATCATGGCGCACCTGATGCCGAACCTCTATTTCTTCATGGAGGGCACCCACGTCCACCATTTGAACTACGGGATTTTTCTGCTGGCGGCCGTGAGCGGATACAGCGTGTTCCGCCGGCCCGTGGGGCGCAGGGCTGAATTCGTCGCATTGATCTACGGGGTCGCGATGGCGCTGACCTTCGACGAGTTCGGCATGTGGCTGCACCTGGGCGGCAGCTACTGGCAGCGGGCCAGCGTGGACGCCGTGATCCTGATCGCCGCCCTGTTCGCCCTGTTTGCCTACGCGCGGTCGATCGTCCGCTTTGAATCGCGCCACTTCTGGGGATTCCTGATCCTCCTTCTGGCGCTCGGCACCTTCGTATGGGTCCTGTTCAGGGCGGGCAACCGCCTGGGCGACATGGTCGGGCCCAGGCTTCACGAGCTGGAGTTGTCGTCGTCACCCTGAGTTGCCCGGAGCCTCCTTGAGAAGGGCGTCGAGGTCGAGCGGTTGGGTGCCCATGGCCAGCCCGCCGTCCGCGCCGCGCGGCCACTGGGTTGCCGGCCGGTCCCAATAAAGCTCCACCCCGTTTTTGTCCGGATCGCGAAGATAGATTGCTTCGCTGACGCCGTGGTCGGCCGCGCCTTCAAGGGGCACGCCAGCCCGCACGACACGGCGAAGCGCGTCGGCCAGTTCGGCCCGCGTCGGATAAAGTATGGCGACATGGTACAGGCCGGTCGCGCCGCGCGGCGGCGGCTGGCCGCCGGCACTTTCCCACGTGTTGAGGCCTATGTGGTGGTGATAGCCTCCGGCGGACAGGAACACCGCCTGCGAGCCGTAGCGCTGCGTGACGGAAAAACCGAGCACGTCCCGGTAGAAGGCCAGCGAGCGTTCCAGGTCGGCGACCTTGAGGTGGATGTGGCCGATCCGGACTTTTGAATCCGACGGCAGTGGCGGGGCTGCGGGGGGGATGGATGTCATGGTGTCCTCAGTTAAGGTCGAAGAGGAGGACCTGGGATGGCTTCACGGTGGCGATTTCGAGCGTTGCGTCTGCGGTCACTGCGGCGGCATCGCCCCCGCCCAGGGTCTTGCCGTTCAGCGTCACCTCGCCCTCGGCGATGTGGATCCATGCGTTCCGGCCGGCGGCGAGGCTGTGCGTCACCTTCTGGCCGGGCTCCAGTTTGGCCAGCCAAAGGTCGGCGTCCTGATGGATCGCGATTGAGCCGTCGCGCCCGGTCTTGCTCGTGACCAGGTGCAGGGCGCCCGCGGGCACCTTGGCGAATGATTTTTCACCGTAGCGCGGCGCGACGCCCTTTCGATCGGGCTGGATCCATATCTGGAGCAGGTGCACAGCCTCCTCCTTGGAAGGGTTGAACTCGCTGTGGAGGATACCCGTCCCCGCGGCCATGTACTGCACGTCGCCCGTTCGGATGACGCGCCCGTTGCCCATCGAGTCCTTGTGCTCCAGGGCCCCGCTCAGGATGTAGGTGATGATTTCCATGTCGCGATGCGGATGCGTGCCGAAGCCCATCCCGGGCATCACGAGGTCGTCGTTGATGACCCGCAGGCTGCGGAATCCCATCCAGCGCGGGTCGTTGTAGTCGGCGAAACTGAACGTGTGGTAGGTGTCCAGCCACCCGTGGTTCGCGTGGCCCCGCTCCTTGGCTTTTCGTATGCTGATCATGCCTTCAGTCTAGCACACGAATCACCATTTTGGGAGTGACCCCGATTTCCGCGCCGGCCGACGGAGGGGCACGCTAACGGGCTTTTTACTGAGCCTTGGCCACCTCGACAGCGTAGACCTGGATCGGCCCCCGAAGGTTTGACCGGA
>CAZSEH010000058.1:0-23560 GCA_964605835.1 uncultured Opitutaceae bacterium | reverse complement strand
GTCATCGACCAGCCCATATCTATCCCATAGCCATGCCCCTGGAGCCTCCTGCGCGCATACTGATTGCCGACGACCAGCCGGACATCATCGAGGCCCTGCGCCTCCTTCTCAAGGGCGAAGGCTACCAGACGGAGGCCGTCAAGTCGCCGGCCGCGACCATCAAGGCCATTGAAACCCGCGATTACGCCCTTCTGCTGATGGATCTGAACTATGCGCGGGACACGACCAGCGGCCAGGAGGGGCTTGAACTCCTGGCGAGGGTCCAGTCGCTCGACGCGACGCTGCCCGTCGTCGTCATGACCGCCTGGGCGAGCGTCGACGTGGCCGTGGAGGCGATGAGGCGCGGAGCTCGGGACTTTGTAACCAAACCCTGGGACAATCCGCGGCTTCTGGCGATCGTTCGCAATCAGATCGAACTTGGATCGGCCGTCCGTTCGTACCGGCGGCTGGAGCAGGAAAATCAACTGTTGCGGGGCAGGGGAGGGCCGCCGCTGATCGCACAATCGGCGGCCATGCGTCCGATACTCGACGTCATCGCCCGGGTGGGCCCGTCGGATGCCAATGTCCTGATCACGGGGGAGAACGGCACGGGCAAGGGCCTAGTCGCCCAGCAGCTGCACGCCGTGTCCGCCCGCGCCGGCAAGCCGTTCATCTCGGTCAACATCGGCGGCCTTCCGGAGGGTGTCTTTGAAAGCGAGCTTTTCGGACATGTGAGGGGCGCATTCACCGATGCGAAGAGCGATCGGGTCGGCAGGTTCGAATTGGCTGACGGAGGGACGCTGTTCCTGGACGAGATCGGCAACGTGCCTGCGGGCCAGCAGGCGAAGCTGCTGCGAACGATTGAGACCGGTGAGTTCGAGCGCATTGGTTCCTCCCGCACTTCCCGCGCGAACGTGCGCCTGATTTCGGCCACTAACGCCGACCTGCCCGCGGAAGTCGCCGCCGGGAGATTCCGGCAGGATCTGCTCTTCAGGCTCAACACGGTGCAGCTTCACCTGCCGCCCCTGCGCGAACGGCGCGAGGACATCGATGTCCTGGCGCAGCATTTCCTCAAGCAGCATGTAGCGCGCTACCACAAGGGGCCGACCGGCTTCGATGAAGGGGCGCTGCAGGCCATGCGCGCCCACGCCTGGCCGGGCAATGTGCGCGAACTGGACCATGCCGTCGAGCGGGCCGTTCTCATGGCCCAGGGCAAGGTCATTCGCGCTGCCGACCTGGCGCTCAACGCAGGCCAGGCTTCACCCCGGCTGGAGGACATGAGCCTGGAGGAAGTGGAGGCGCTGCTGATCCGGAAGACGCTCGCGCGCTGCGATGGCAATGCCCGCCGGGCGGCTGACGAACTGGGTCTCAGCCGCAGCGCATTTTACCGGCGCCTGGAAAAGCACGGTCTTTAGCCTGCCATGGCGAGACCCCTTGGAAAACTCCCCGCGGATTGGGCCGTCTTTGTCTGCGCGCTCCTGGCCGGGCTGCCGGCCGTTGTCCTGGCATTGGCGCTCCTCTGGACTCGGACCCACAATGAGGCGCTCCAGTGCGCGTTCTCCCTGCTGATCATCGTCTGCTGGCTCAGCTTTGCCGGGATGGCGAGGGGTCGCGTCGTGCGGCCGCTGCAGACCATGGCCAATCTGCTTTTGGCGCTGCGCGAGGGGGATTATTCGTTCCGCGCCCGGGGCGCCCGACACGGCGACTCGCTGGGAGATGCGCTTGCCGAGATCAACGAGCTCGGCTCCGTCTTGCAGACGCAGCGCCGAAACGCCGTCGAGGCGGCGGCGCTCCTGCGAGCCGTGATGGCGGAGATCGACGTGGCGGTCTTCGCCTTCGACGACAAGGGGATCTTGCGCCTGGTGAATCGGGCGGGCGAAAAGCTCCTCGCCAAGACCGGCGAGCGCCTGCTCGGCCGGCCGGCCGAGTCCATTGGAATGGCCGAATGCCTGGGGGGGGCGGCCACGCGGATGCTTTCGCCGACGAGTTTTTCCGGGACTCACGGACGCTGGGGGCTTCGGCGGAGCCAGTTTCGCGAAGGCGGCAGGCCCCATCAGCTCGTGGTCATCGCCGACTTGAGCCAGCCCCTGAGGGAGGAGGAGCTCAAGGCATGGCAGAGGCTTGTGCGGGTGCTGGGCCACGAGCTCAATAATTCGCTGGCCCCGATCAAGTCGATCGCTGGCAGCCTCGGCGCAGCCCTCCTGCGCAAGCCGCGGCTTCCCGACTGGGAGGAGGACATGCGCGGAGGGCTCGAAATCATTGCGGCGCGAGCCGATGGGCTGGCCCGGTTTATGGAGGCCTATTCGCAGCTGGCGCGGCTTCCGCCTCCGGCGTTTGCATCGTGCCGGCTCGCGGAGCTCGTCCAACGGGTTGTCGCCCTGGAGACCCGCATGCCAATCGCGCTTCTCGGCGGGCCGCCCGTCGAGCTAAGCTGTGACTCGGCCCAGGTAGAGCAGGCGCTGATCAACCTGGTCAAGAATGCGGTCGATGCCGCGCTCGAGCAGAGCGGCGCCGGTTCCGAAAAGGCGGGAGTCCGCCTCGGCTGGCGGCGGGACGCGGCCTCCGTCTTGATCCGGATCGACGATGACGGACCGGGAATCGCGCAGACGGGGAATCTCTTTGTTCCCTTTTTCACGACGAAGCCCGCGGGCAGTGGAATCGGCCTCGTTCTTTGCCGGCAAATCGCGGAGAATCACGGCGGCTCCCTGACCCTGAGCAACCGCGATGGCGTTCCCGGCTGCAGCGCAATATTTTGCCTGCCGGTGTCCCATGCCGCCCCTTGATCTTTCCCGTTTTTGGGACGCCGCCGTCCCGCTACCGGCCTGCCCGCGGTCGGACCGGGACAGGAAGAATGTAGTTACTATTTATACAACAATAACTAACGACTTTTCTTGAGGCTGGCACAGGGCGTGCAAACAACCAGCCAAGTTCATGGACATTCCCCGTCCCTCCCAGGCAAAGGCCAAGCTCAGGAAACGGCTGCTGATCGGCGGCGCGGCTCTCGTCGTCCTCGTCGGAATCACGGTCGTTCTCGCCCGCCTCAAGCCGGCCGTCCCCACGGTCGACCGCGGGCTTGTCTGGATAGACGCGGTCAAACGCGGGCCGATGACGAGGGAGGTGCACGGCCTTGGCACCTTGACGCCGCAGGACATAAGTTGGATCCCGGCCCGAACGACGGCCCACGTCGATCGCATTGTCCTGAACCCCGGAGCCGCTGTCGAACCCGACAGCATCATCCTCATTTTGAGCGACCCCGGCGTCGAGCAGGCCGCCCTGGATGCGGATTCCCAGCTCAAGTCCGCCGAGGCGGAACTCGAGAACACAAAGGTGCAGCTGCAAAGTTCCGTGCTCCAGGCTGAGTCCGACGCGGCCACCGCAAGGGCCGCCTACGAGCAGTCACGCCTCAAGGCATCGGTAGAGGAGGAACTCGTCAGGGACGGCCTCGACTCCGATCTGAACCTGCAGCTTTCGAAGGTCACCGCCCAGCAGTCTGCAACGCTGAACGGGATTCAGGCTAAGCGTTATGCCTTCGCCCAGGCGTCCTCCATTCCGCAGATTGCCGTCAAGCAGGCGGTCGTCGACCAGGACCGGGCGCAGGCCCGGCTCCGCCACGCGGATGCCGACGCGCTGAAAGTGCGTGCCGGAATGAAGGGGGTCCTGCAATTGGTGGCTGTCGACGTCGGAGCCAGGGTGCAGCCGGGGGCAAACCTCGCCCGCGTGGCGGACCCGACGCACCTGATGGCCCAGGTGCAGATCGCGGAGACCCAGGCGAGGGACATGCAGATCGGGCAGAAGGCCCAGGTGGACACCCACAACGGCGTCGTCGCCGGATTGGTTTCACGGATTGATCCCTCCGTGACGAACGGAACCGTCACAGTCGACGTGACCTTCACCCAGCCCCTGCCCAAGGGAGCCAGGCCGGATCTGTCGGTCGACGGGACGATCGAATTGGAGCACCTCGACGACGTGGTTTTCGTGGGGCGCCCCGCATTCGGCGACGAGCACAGCACGGTCGGGATCTTCAAGCTGACGCCGGACGGCTCCGGGGCCGCCCGCACGCAGGTTCAGCTCGGCCGAAGCTCCGTCAGCACGATCGAGATCGTCAAGGGCCTCGAGCCCGGCGACCGCGTGATCCTTTCCGACATGTCCCAGTGGGACGCAAACGACCGAATCAAACTCAACTGAACCATGGCCGATCCACTCATCAAGCTTGAGAACATCACAAAGGTCTTCCTGACCGACGAGATCGAGACCCACGCGCTGTCCGGAATCTTCCTCGACATCCAGAAGGGCGAGTATGTCTCGATCGCCGGCCCCTCCGGCTGCGGGAAGTCTACGCTGCTGTCGATCCTCGGCCTTCTCGATACTCCCTCCGAGGGGACATACCTCCTCAACGGCAACCTGGTGCAGGGGCTTTCGCTCCCCGAGCGAGCGCGAATCCGAAACCAGGAGATCGGCTTCATCTTCCAATCGTTCAATCTCATCGGAGACCTCACTGTCTTTGAGAATGTCGAACTTCCCCTGACGTACCGCGGGATGCCGGCCGGCGAGCGCAAGTCCCGGGTCAACGAGTCGCTGGAGAAAGTCGGCATGGGGCACCGCGGCAAGCACCTTCCCTCGCAGCTCTCGGGCGGCCAGCAGCAGAGAGTTGCCGTGGCGCGCGCCCTCGCCGGCCACCCGGAGGTGCTCCTGGCGGACGAGCCCACCGGCAACCTCGATTCAAAAAACGGCGACGCGGTCATGGATCTTTTGCACCAGCTACACGGCGACGGGGCGACGATCCTCATGGTCACCCACGACTCACGCTTCGCCCGGCATGCCGACCGCGTGGTCCATTTATTCGACGGGCGGATTGTCGAGGAGCAGGTGGAGACGAAGGAATAGGGGCTCATCCCGATTCGAGCCATGATTTCCGACCTTAAATACGCCCTCCGCCTGATGCGGAAGGATTTCGGCGCGGCGGTGTTCATCCTGATCACGCTGGCGCTTTGCATCGGCGCCACGACGGCGATATTCTCGATGATCTACGCCCTGCTGGTGAAACCGCTTCCGTTCCCGGAGCCAGCCCGCATTGTCTCCATTTACAATACCTTCGCCAGGGCGGGCCTGCCAAAGATGCCGAGCAGCCCCGCCCAATACCTGGACTACAAGGCCAACACCAAGTCGTTTGAGGCTGTCGCCTTGTGGGGATCGGCGACCGCCATCGTCGGCGACGAGGGCTCCGCGGACCGTCTGTCGGGCGCCAACTGCACGGCGGAGATGTTTGACGTTCTCAAAGTGCGCCCCGTTATCGGGCGGTTCTTCACGCTGGATAGCGACCGCCAGGGCGCGGACAATGTGATCGTCCTCTCCCAGGATTATTGGGAGTCCCATTTTAAGGCCGACCCGGGCGTTCTCGGCCGGACCTTGCGGGTCGACGGCCGGTCCTGCGAAATCATCGGTGTCGCCCCGCGCAGTCTCGGGGCCCTCGACGCCAGGGTCCGATTCATCAGGCCCTATTTCTGGGACCCGAGGGCGGCCCAGCCGATCGCGCGGTTTTCGCTCAGCATTTCGCTCTATGCGCGGCTGAAGCCAGGGGTGCCCGTCGGCGACGCCCTTGGCGAGGCCATGAACCTGGAACGGGTCTACAGCGATGCCGCGCCTTCGGGCATAAAGCAGATGCTGGGGCGGGCAGGCTACAGGATCGCAGTCGAGCTGCTGCAGGCGGAACACTTCGGTCCGTTCAGGCTCCAGCTCTACCTGCTGCAGGGGGGCGTCATTTTTGTCCTTCTGATCGGCTGTCTCAATGTCGCCAACCTGCTCCTTGCCAAGGCCAACGGCCGGCTGAGCGAATTGGCGATCCGCACCGCTCTCGGAGCCAGCCGGATGGCGATTGCCCGGCAGCTGCTGATCGAAAGCCTCCTGCTGACTTCGGTCGGCTCGGCGCTGGGAATCGGACTTGCCTGGAGCGGCGTACGGGTCATCAACCGATACAGCGGAAAGCTCCTGCCCGAATTGTTGCCGTTTGCAATCGACGGACGGGTCCTGGGATTCGCCATCGCCCTTTCCGTCGTTGTGGGTCTCGTCATCGGCCTGTTTCCGCTAGTCCACGTCATGCGCTCGAACCTGGCGGCGGCGATCCATCGCACTTCGCGCGGCGCCTCGGGCGGGAGGAGCGTGCGCTCCCTCAGCAGCGCCCTGATCACGGGCCAGGTCGCGGTCGCCCTCATTCTGCTCACAGGCGCCGGGCTCCTGATCCGCAGCTTTGCCAACGCGCTGGCAGTCAATCCCGGCCTGGATTCGCGCAACGTGGTCACAAGCTGGCTGGACCTGCCGACCTCGTACCATGCCCAGGCCCGCTCGAAATCCCTTCAGGAGCAGCTCCTGCGTTCGGTGAGGGGAATTCCGGGCGTCCAGGATGCTGCCCTGAGCGATAGCATCCCGTTCGGAGGGGTGCGGAATGTCATCGCCTTGACCCTGAAGGACAAGTCGCTTCCTCCCGATTCGGCCCAGCCCGGGGCTCACATGGTGTCCGTGTCCGTGGGATATTTTCAGGCGATGGGAATCCAGCTCCTTGAGGGGCGGTTTTTCACCGAGGCCGACGCGGCGGCAACCCGGCAGCAATATGTGGTCGATGAGAATTTTGCTAAGCGGTACTTTCCGGGGCGGTCGGCGATCGGAGGGAACTTCACCTTTGGCCCAGTGCCGACGAAGCCAGGCGACTGGCCGGAAATCATCGGTGTCGTCCGGTATGTGCCGCACAATGGCATCGAAGAGGACCGGAACAGCCTGCCCTTTGTCTACTATCCCCTGTTGAAGACAAGTCCCTCCGAGGTGGCCGTCTTCGTGCGCTCTACAAGACCGGCGGGAGACGCCGTTTCAGCGCTGCGGGAAGCCGTGCGGCGGGTGGACCCCGGCATACCCATGTGGGAGAGCGGCACTCTCGACAATGCGATCGAGGCGTCGTTCGACAACCGACGCGCGTTGATGCTGCTAGTCGTGAGCTTTGCCGGACTGGCCCTTTTTCTGTCCGCCGTCGGCATCTACGGTGTCCTGGCCTATGACGTTTCGCAGCGCACTCGCGAGATCGGCATCCGGGGGGCGATCGGCGCCAGTCCGGGGCAGATCGTCGGGATGGTCATGCGCCAGGGCCTTGTGCGGACCGGAGTGGGGCTGGGCCTGGGTTTGATCGGCGCCGCGCTGCTCAGCCGATTCATCGGGGACCTGCTGTTCGGTGTCAAAGCGTCGGACCCTTGGACCTACGCCTGCGTCTGCGCCCTTTTCGCCTGTGTCGCCGCCCTGGCTAGCTACTTTCCGGCACAATTGGCGGCAAAGATCGACCCGATCGAGGCCTTGCGGGCCGAATGACCGGGGCGCAGCCATGAACACCGGCCCCTCGATTCCAAGATTGGCGATGAGATCCTAGGCAGATCGATTGTCATGCTTTCCGACGTCAAATACGCCTTTCGTCAGCTTGCAAAATCGCCCGGTTTCACCGCGGTGGCGGTGCTTTCGCTCGCCGTGGGCTTCGGCGTGAACTCCACGATATTCAGCGCCCTCGACGCGATCCTGCTCCGCTCGCTGCCCTTCAAGGACCCCGGCGAAATCGTCCGCGTCCAGCCGACCTTTTCATTTCCCGATTACCTGGATTTGCGATCCGGAATGCCCTCGATCGCGGAACTGGCCGCGGTGAGCCGCCATACTGCCACCGTGGGCGAGCCAGGCAGCACGGAAATGTTCTCCTGCGACACGGTGTCGCAAAACTACTTCACCGTGCTCGGAATAGCGCCCGCTGCGGGACGCCTTTTCGCCGGCAAGGAGGGCGGGGCGCCCGCGGAACCTGTGGCGGTGATCAGCTATGGGCTCTGGCAAAGCCATTTCGGCGGGGACCCTGCGATCGTTGGCCGGACGATAGCGATGAACCGCCGGCTTGTCACCGTCCTCGGCGTTGCCGCCAAGGGCTTCGGCGGCGACCGGCGCGCCCCGATGTGCGACATTTGGCAGCCGGCGGACCCGGGGAGATTGGAGCGGACCATTCGCGACTTTGAACTCCTGGGACGCCTGCGCCCAGGTTCGACGGCAGCGCAGGCGGAGGCGCAGGCCGGGATTCTGCTGGCTCGCATTGCCCCGGACGCGCGCAAACTCTCCGACGGCCGGCGCGTATCGGTGGAATCCGAAACCGACAGGGCAAAGGCCAACGGCGTGGCGGGCGCGCTGGCGATGTCGGTCGTCGGATTGGTCCTGGTCGTGGCGTGCGCGAATGTCGCGTGCCTACTGCTCGCTCGCAACGAGGAGCGCCGGCGCGAGATCTCGGTGCGGCTCGCGCTGGGCGCCGGCCGCTGGCGGCTGATCCGCCAGTTTCTGGTCGAGGGCGCCCTCCTCTCGCTCTCCGGCGCCGCGGTGGGGCTCCTGCTCGCGATCTGGAGCGTGAGGCTTCTGCCGCTTCTGATTCCGCCGATGATGCTGCACCATCTGTTTGACCTGCGCATCGACCTTCGCGTCGTCGGCCTGACGCTGGCGCTGTCCTGCCTCGCGACAGTCGCATTCGCCCTTTTTCCGGCATGGCGCGCGACGCGAACCGACATCGGACCTCTGCTTAAGAGCGACTGCTCTCCCGTGCTCGGACATGTGCGCGGGTTCACGGCCCGCAACGCCCTCGTCGCCGGACAGGTCGGCGTCGCGCTCGTCTTCCTCGCGCTGTCGGTGCTTTTCGTGCGCGGATTTGGCAACGGCCGGAGAGAAGATTTTGGATTTACGCAGAAGAATCTGCTGCTCCCGCTGGTCGGTTTGCCTGGAGGGCGCGGGGGCATCGACGAGTGCGACCTGCTGCAGGAGCGCCTGCGCGCCCTGCCCGGCGTGCGCTCCGTCGGGGCGGGCTCATGGGTGCCCCTCGGATTGAGCGGCGGGGGCGCCAGTATGCGCGTTGCGCCGCCCGGCAGCCAGACATCGAACGCAGCGCAGCTCCAGCCGGTCCAATGCGTCTCCGTCGAACCGGGTTACTTTGCGACGCTCGGCATGCGGCTCGTTCGAGGCCGGGACTTTTCGGCGGGCGATGATGCCGCCGGCGCGCGCGTGGCCATTGTCAGCGAGGCGATGGCGAAGCGTTTCTGGCCGGGCGCGGATCCCATTGGAAAGATTGTTCGCGCAGGCGGGAGCGAGCTTGCTCCGCGCGAGGTCGTCGGCGTCGCCCATGACTTGCTCGACCCAGGGCAGCCCGGTTCGGCGCCCGCGCCATGCCTCTATCTGCCGTTTCGCCAGGAACTGAGCGGCGAGGTGAGGCTTCTGATTGCCACGCAGGGCGAAGCCCCCGCTGCGCTTGACGGCCTCGTTCGCGGCGAAATACACCGCTTCGCCGGCAGCCTCATGCTCCTCGACATGACGACGATGGACGCGCAGCTGCGCTTCGCCCTGTTTTTCCAATGGGTTGGCGCGTGGCTCGGCGGCGCGCTCGGATTGCTCGCATTCGTGCTCGCGATCAGCGGGCTTTACGGGGTCGTGGCTTTCGCGGTATCGCGCCGCACGCGGGAAATCGGCATTCGCATGGCGCTCGGTGCCCGGCCTGTCGACGCCCTCTGGCTTGTGCTTCGCCAGGGCCTGACCCTGGGCATGGCGGGCGTTGCCCTGGGATTGCCGGTGGCGGCCGCGGCGGGCTTCATGCTCAGCCGGATGCTGTTGGGCATCAAGCCGGCGGATCTGGTCGCGCTGGCCGGGGCGTCCTTCCTGGTTGTCGGGGTGGCGCTTCTCGCGAGCTATTTTCCGGCGCGCCGGGCGACACGCATTGATCCTGTGGCGGCGCTGCGCGCGGAATGACCGCCCGAATCGCTTTCAATCCATGTTTTCCAACCTCAAATACGCCCTCCGGCAGTTTGCCAAGAGCCCCGCGTTCACCGCCATCGCGGTGCTGACCCTCGCACTGGGCATCGGGGGAAACACAGCGATCTTCAGCCTCTTCAACGGGGTGGCGCTGCGGGGTGTTCCGGGGATCAGGGATCCTGACAACCTGGTCATTGCCTCCCGGGTCGGACCCCAGGTTACGCCCGACAACATGTATGGGTTTTCCTATCCCTTCTTTACCCGATTCCGCGGTGAAGCCCGGTCGCTGGCGGACGTCGCGGCAACGAGCACCAAGGGCAGCGGTCGGACGCTCGTCGCGAGCGGTTTTGGCAGCAACCAGGTGGAGACCGTTCAGGCCAATTATGTTTCCGGGAATTTCTTCAGCTTTCTCGGCCTGCCCGCGGTCCTGGGCCGCACGCTGACTCCCGAGGACGATCGCGCGGGCGACCCGAGGGCTGCGGCCGTGCTGAGCTTTGCGTACTGGCAGAACCGGTTTGCCTCGGATCCGGGCGTGATCGGCAAGGCCGTTCGCATGGATGACGTGGCGTTTACGATCGTCGGCGTGGCGCCTCCCGGCTTCACGGGAATGTACCGCGGCGCCAGCACGGATATTTGGATTCCGATTCAGATGGTGGCGCAGATCGATCCCGCGGACCTCGGAATGCGCCTGAAGAGTCCCTATTCGAACAACTGGGTGAACATCATGGGCCGGCGGCAGGCAAGTGCCAGCCAGGCAAAGGCCAGGGCCGAAATGGAGGTGATCTACCAGCGGAGCCAGACTGATGTGGTCGCGGCGGCCGGCGGCCATCTTTCCGCCGAGTTCCAGAAATACTTCCTGGGAGATCATGTCGAATTGGAGCATGGCGGCTCGGGGTACACCGGCTTCCAGCTGTTCAAGTCTATCCTGGCCATCGTCATGACGATCACGGTCCTCGTCCTGTTCGTCGCCTGCGCCAATGTGGCGAGCCTGCTGCTCGCCCGCGGCACCGCCCGGCAGCGCGAACTCGCGGTGCGCCTGGCCCTGGGCGCCGGGCGCAGGCGGCTGATCACCCAGTTGGTGACCGAGAGCACGGTTCTTGCGCTGGCCGGCGGCGCGCTTGGGCTCGTCTTTGCCCAATGGGGCATTCCGGTCCTTTCAGGCTACCTCCCTTCGTACTTCAACAACGTCAACCTCCACCCCGATTTCCGCATACTTCTTTTCCTTGCGGCTGCGTCGGTCCTCACGGGAGTTCTGGCCGGCCTCATTCCGGCCATCCATTTCAGCCGGCTGGATCTGATGACCGTTCTAAAGAACCAGACCCAGGGCGTCACCGGCTCCCGGCAGCGGATCAACCGTACTCTGGTGATGGCGCAAATTGCGGTCAGCGTCTGCCTGATTGCGGGCGCCGGGCTTTTTGTGAGGACCCTGCAGAAGCTCAGGGACGTGGACCCGGGCTTCGAGCATCGGTCGGTGCTCCTGACGTGGGTCGTTTTTGACAAGCGATATGACGCGAACCGGCGGACTGATTTGTTCAAGCGCTCGCTGGTCGAGCTAAGAAGGCTCCCCGGCGTCGCGGGCGCGAGTCTCGCCGTGGGAGGCCTGGCAAGCGGCGGCGGCACAGTGCAGGCGGGCCTGGCCGTCGAGGGATACACGCCGGCTCCGGGCGACTCGATGGCGGTCTACACGACCGCGGTTGGCCCCGATTTCTTCAGCGTCCTTGGGATCTCAATGCTGAAAGGCAGGGCGCTCTCCGACCGGGACATGTTCCCGGTCTCTTCCGCGGCGGAGCGCAAAGCCAATACCCCTGCCGTCATAAGCGAAACCTTTGCGCGGAAATTTTTCTTGCCGGCCGATCCCATGGGGCGCCGCTTCCGGACCTCCCTGGGAGGAGCGAAGCAGTTCTATGAAGTGGTGGGAGTGGCCCGGGACGTGAAATACCACGATTTGAGGGAAATGACCGTGCCCGAGGTGTACGCTCCCTATGCGGCGTCGCCCCCGCCAACGCCTGGAACCATGACATTCCAACTGCGCACCGCGGGCGACCCGGCAACTTTCGCCGCCAGCGTGCCCGCCGCGATCCAGCGGGTGGATCCGAATGCGCGGGTCATCGGGATGCGCACGATGGACGACCTCGTGGATCGCAGCCTTCTGAACGAGCGCGTGATTGCGCAGATCGCGAGCTTCTTCAGCGGGCTGGCCCTCGCCCTTGCCTGCATAGGACTTTACGGGGTATTGGCGTACAACGTCGCCCAGCGCACCCATGAAATCGGCGTCCGGATGGCCCTCGGCGCCAATGCGGGCAACATCCTGGGATTGATCGTTCGCCAGGGAATGATGCTCAGCTTGGGCGGCTGCGCGCTGGGCATGGTCGCGGCCTTCGGCCTCGTTCGGTTGGTAGCCAGCCGCCTCTACGGCGTCAGCGGAGCGGATCCGCTGACGTTTCTCGGAACCGCCGTCCTGCTGATGCTCGTGGCCCTCGTCGCCTCGTGGCTTCCCGCCCGCCGGGCGACGAAGGTGGATCCTCTGGTCGCGCTTCGGACCGAGTGACCGCTTTGATCCGCGCTGACCCGTCACGATGCTCTCCGACCTGAAATACGCCTTCCGGCAACTATGCAAGGATCCTGGCTTTACGGCGGTCGTTGTCCTGACGCTCTCGCTAGCGATCGGAGCCTGCACGGTTGTCTTCACCGCAATCAACACGACCCTTCTGCACCCGGTCGGGGGCTACAATGCCGACCGCAACATCATCATCCACGAGACGCAGCTGCCGCAGGTTTCGCAAATGCAGCTTTCGCCGCCGGCGTTCCTCGATTTGCAGCGGGAGGCAAAGTCCTTCCAGTTTCTCGCGGCCTGGGCCGGAATGACGGTCAACCTCACCGGATCCGGCGAGCCGCTGCGCCTCGTCGGCGCCGCGGTGACGCTCAATCAGTTCGACGCCTGGGGCATTCCCGTGTGCCTGGGGCGGCGTTTTGTGCCGGAGGAGTACGTCGCGGGACGGAATAATGTCGTCGTCATAAGCTATTCGCTCTGGCAGCGGGCCTTCGGAGGCGAACGGAGCATCATCGGCCGCAGCATCCAGCTCGACGGTTCGGCCGTCACGGTTGTCGGCGTCATGGCCGAGGATTTCGCCCGGTACGGCAGCGACAGCGACATCTTTGCGCCGCTCGTGTTAACCGATGCACAGCGCAGCGACAACTGGCGCGGTGCGCATTTTCTTCAAACCGGCGGCGTCTTGAAACCGGGAGTGAGCCTTGAGCAGGCTCAGGCCGAGCTCAACCTGTTCGCCGCGCGGTTCGCAAAGCAGTATCCGGCGACAAACAAGGGCGGCGGACTGCTGGTGCGCTATCTCAAGCTCTACATCAACCGGACCCTTTCGCCCCTGCTGCATCTGCTGCTCGCAGCGGTCGGCTGCGTGCTGCTTATCGCCTGCGCCAATGTGGCGAACCTTTTGCTTTCAAGGGCCAGCACCCGCCAGCGGGAGATCTCGATCCGGGCGGCGCTCGGCGCCGGTCGGGGCCGCCTTATCCGGCAGCTGCTCATCGAGAGTCTGCTGCTGGCCCTCCTGGGCGGCCTTGTCGGGGTGTGTTTCGCTGAACTGGGCCTGTGGTTCATCCGGTCATTCGCCCCCGAGGCGAGCACAGACCTGGCGCGGCTGGCGTATGTCCGGCTCGACGGAGGCATGCTTGCCTTCACGCTTTGCTTCAGCGCTGCCGTGGGGATGCTGTTCGGGGTTGCCCCGGCCTGGACGGGTTCGCGCGTGGAATTGAGCCAGGCGCTGAAACAAAGCGCGCGGGGAAGCATCGGCGGGGCGTCGAGCGGCCGGATGCGCGGCATCCTGGTCGTCGTCGAGGTGGCCCTGGCGCTCGTTCTCCTCTGGGGCGCAGGCCTGCTCATCCGCAGTTTTGACGCGATGACCGGGGTGGACCCGGGGTTTGTGCCGGACCATGCCGTCTCCATGAGCATCGCGCTGCAGGCGCAAAAATACGGAGGCAAGGCGGACCAGCGGATTGCATTCGCCCACGCCCTGATTCCGCGCCTGCGTGCGCTTCCCGGCGTCGAGGCGGCCGCCTTCACGGGCCTGATGCCGTCGAATGTGCCGCGGGAGACCTCTTTCAGCATCGAGGGACGGCCGGCAGCCGCCACGGCGGCGATGCCGTCGGCCGTGGCCAACAGCGTCACACCAGAATACTTCAAGGCGATGGGCATCCGGCTCCAACGCGGCCGGGTGTTCGCCGAGCAGGACAATGCTACGGAACCCCTTGTCGTCATCATCAGCCAGACGCTGGTCAAAGAGTACTTTCCGAACGATGATCCGATCGGACGCCGCATCAACATCGCCCCCGCCGGGAGGCCGCCGTTGTGGTGCGAGATAGTCGGCGTGGCGTCGGACGTGATGCAGGGCGCCCTTGGCGAGCCCATTCCGCCGCAGTTCTATTTTTCGTGGCTTCAGCAGAGCTGGAGCAGCGTGAATGTGATCGTTCGGACGCACGGAGACCCGTCGGCGCTCCTCTCGTCGCTCAAGCCCCAGGTTTTCGCGGTCGACAAGGATCAGCCGGTTGCCTCGGTTCGCACCATGCAGGATTGGATGGACAACGTCCTCGCCAAACAGCGGCTGACGTTGCGCCTCCTCTCGGCCTTTGCCCTCATCGCCCTCGCTATCGCCCTGATCGGGATCTACGGGGTGATGTCCTATGATGTGAGCCAGCGAACCATGGAGTTTGGAATCCGGATGGCCTTGGGCGCGGACCAGGGCCGGGTGCTGCGGCAGGTGCTGGCCCGCGGAATGACCGTTGTTGGAATTGGCGTCGCCGCGGGCCTTGTCCTTGCCCTTGGCGTCGGAAGGCTGCTGGCGTCGATACTCTACAACACAAGCCCGTACGACCTGCCCACAATCGCCGGGATTGTCGGCCTGTTGCTCGCGATCTCGTTCGCCGCCTGCCTGATTCCGGCCCGCCGCGCCACGCAGGTCGATCCGATGACCGCCCTGAGATGCGAGTGAAGACCGGTCCGATCCCTATTGGCCAATCGCTATTGGCTTGAGGCCCATGGCGATGGCCTCGGCGGCTTGGCATGCGTCGTAGGTGTACACCTAAACGAAGTTATGGTGCATTGCCGTCACCGGATGTAGGCAATCGGCAGAGCGGAGGGGGACCGTTTCCGGCAGGGTGGTGTAGGTCCTGGCCGCGGCATCGATGATCTTGCTGTCCAGGGGAAGCCAAGTCCAGAAGCCGCCGATGTCGTCGTTCGTGAATTGTCGGATTGCGGCCTGAAACATTTCCCGGTTCCAGTTCTTTTCCCGCAACTGCCGGCGGAATACGCTCATCAGCTCGGTGCGGGCCAGTTCCGATAGAAAGACCTGGTCTTCCGCCTCCAGCCGCTCGCGCATCGGAGGCGATTCCTTTTCGGGAATGTAGAGTTTCGCAACGGCCGATGTGTCGCAAAGAATCATCACTCAGCGATCGCCACGAATTTCATCAAGCGCAGATTGACTGACGTTATCAGACGGGCCGGCCATCATGGCCTCGTACTCGGGAATAGTGGTGCGCTTGCGGCCGACCGGACGCAGCAGTGGACGGTTGGCTATGACGGCGACCTCCCGACCACGGTCGGTGATCAGGA
Source organism: uncultured Opitutaceae bacterium (assembly GCA_964605835.1). GTDB lineage: Bacteria > Verrucomicrobiota > Verrucomicrobiia > Opitutales > Opitutaceae > Palsa-1447. The sequence continues at coordinate 8,169 of CAZSEH010000058.1, read as the reverse complement.
TTGGGCGTTTTGAAGCCCCGGCCCGGCGAACCAGCGCACCGGTGTCGTCATGAAGCTGCTTGATCGTAAAAATGGTGTTGGATGGCACAGGTGTTTCAGAGACACATTCTTGGTCACTATCAAGAGTGACAGAGTCACCCTTTGGGTTGACGGCTCCTTTTCAATCAGTTCCTTCCCGTCCCGCAGCCTACAATCGAAAAAAAGCCCGATCGTGGCGGGGATCAGTAAACGTCCCGCTGATACCTCGACTCCTTCTTCATCCGCGCGACGTATTCTGCGGCGACTGCCGGCGGCATCCGTCCCTCGTTGGCCACGATTTCGCGCAGGGCGGCATCGACGTCCTTGGCCATGTGATGCGCATCGCCGCAGACGTAGAAATAGGCTCCATTTCCGATCCATCGCCACATTTCAGCGGCGTTCTCGCGCATCCTGTCCTGCACATAGACCTTGGAAGGCTGGTCGCGGGAAAAGGCGGCGTCCAGCCGGGCGAGCCTGCCCTGGGCGAGCGCCTCGACCCACTCCTCCTCGTAGAAGAAATCGCTGGCGCGGTGCCGGTTGCCAAAATACAGCCAATTGCGGCCCGTCGCCCCGGCCGCCGCGCGCTCCTGGACGAAGGCGCGGAACGGTGCTATTCCGGTTCCGGGCCCGATCATGATCACGTCCCGGTCGCCCGCCGCCGGCAGGCGGAAATGCGACGAGGCGACGAAGACAGGCACGGCGGTGACGCCGACCTCGACCCGATTGCCGAGAAAGTTCGAGCAGACACCGAACCGGTCGCGGCCATTGGTTTCGTATTTCACGACCGCGACGGTCAGGTGGACTTTCGTGGGAAAGAGCCGCGAGGATGAGGCGATCGAATAGAGGCGGGGCTGCAGCCTGCGGAGATGATCGACAAAGACTTGAGGTCCGATCCTGGCGCTGGGGAATTCCGCCAGCAAATCAACGTACTCCCGCTGGCCAAGGAATTCGATCAGGAGGTCTTTTGCGTCCGGCTCCAGCAATCGTTTCAGCATCGTCGCACCGGCGGGTTCCGAAACAGCGCCCGCCAGGGTCTCCACGAATTTGCGCGTCGGACCGGCCAGAGCCAGGCGGTTGGTAAGGGCCGCGCGGAGTGGGATCGGCGCTGAAGAATGCGGAATGGAGACCAGTTCATCGCCGCTTGCCTTGAGACTGCGCAGGATTTCGTCGACGTCGAAAGGCCGGTTGGAGGGCCAGACTCCGAGCGAGTCTCCCGCTGTATACGGTATGTCGCTGCCGGCAATATCAACAACCAGGTGCTTTGTCTCCCTATCCGAACCCGGCCCTGTGAGGAGCCGCTCCTCAACTATCTTGGCGGTAAACGGGTTATCTTTCGAATAGCTGGAAATGGGCATGCACTTCACTTTTAGGCGAAACTCCGCGAAGCACAAGTTCCCGGGCTCGTGCCAGACCGCATTTGCGCTCCAGGGTGATTATACTAAGTCGCTCTCAATAAATAACCTAATGAACATCGCCCGTGCTTTCAACTAGTTGCTGCCAGCGGTTGCGGGCAGCCAGCCATAAGCGGCAAGAAATCGCTTCAACTGCGGATCATCGACCGAGAGCGGCGGCAGCCAGGACCCAAGGACGTCGCGGTTCCACCACCGGCCCTCGGGATTGCCCGGCGGCGCAAAACGGTAGCGGTACAGGGTCGCTCGAATGTAGCGTGGCGGACGGTTCGGAAAGGGGTTGCCGCCAAAAAGACTGAGGGCGCCTGGGTCGTTGTGGAGGAGCTTCCAGACGAGGTGCACGGTCCACGGGTACTGTTCAGGCGAGGCCATGGAGGCGAACCACATCTGCCAATCAAGCCGTGGCTGGTACGGGGCAATCTGGACCGGCCGCCGCTCGAGATCGACCGGCAGCGCCCGGTAGGGGTAGGGCTTCCAAACTGCGGTGGGAAGGGGGAGACCGTCGTCGGAGCCCTCAAAAATGACGTTTAGTCGCTCGCGGCCCACGGAGCCGAAGGCGCCGTAGGTGTTCACCAGTTCCAGCGGATCGAATGATGTATTCATGATCTGCCGGGAGGAAAAAAGGTTGGCCACCGGCCTAACGCTCAGGATCGCGACAAGGCAGGCGACCGCCCAGCCGGCGATTCCCATGCAAAAACTGGGCTCGGTGGGCATGGAGGCCCTTCGCACGAGGGCCCGAGGCATAACCTTGGCCCAGAAGGCGTCATCGAAGCACGCCAGGGCGGGAATTATCGTCAGATAATTGAGGAAGGAGAGGTTGCCGCCCGCTATCAGGGTGAATTGGAAGACGATGATCACAGCGCCAGCGATCAGCCTGGCAACCCGCGGTCCGAAGACGAACCAGGGCGCAACCAGTTCGGCGATGTGGTTAAACGCGGCGCCCATCCGCAGGCAGAGGCGGGGCAGAAAGTGAAACCACCGGCTCAGGGGATTTGGAATCGGCTGGGTCTCGAAGTGGTAATAGAGAGCGGTCAGGTCCCGCCAGACGGAGTCGCCGCGCAGCTTGATCAGGCCGGCTCCGAGCATGATCCGGAAGGCGAGCCAGCGGAAAAGCCAGATGACGGGAAGGGGAGGGTCGCGCCGCGGGAACGGGCGGGCGTCCACGAGCGGGCAAAGGAAGATCGCCAGGAACCCGGTTTCGCCGAGCTGGATCTCCCAGCCGTAGCCGTACCAGTCCTGACCTCCGTGCACGATGGAAAGATAGAGCGCCCAGAGGACGGCCATAATCGGGGCATTGGCGAATCCGGCCAAAACGACGCAGCCCAGCGCCAGGCCGAACGAGGAGACCGCCAGGAGCGCGGCGTCCGAGTGGTTGAACCAGAACAGGGTTGGAAGGTGATACCACGCGGACGCCGTCGAGCCGTAGTAGACCCGGGCGTGCTCGAGAAAGGTGCCGATTGGAAGAAGGCCGTGCGCGCCGACAAGCGGCACGATCTGCCGCAGCGCCGAGAAGAAGGCCGCGACGTAGACGAAGCCCAGCGCCCTCAGGATGACAAACCTCGTCAGCCGGTAAGTTCGGCGCGGATCTTGCGGCGCGTCCGGGGAATCGCCTAGGTTCACCAGTCAGGATTACGCCGTTGGCGCGGCTGCGCAAGTATCCGCGACGGGAAATGGGGTCGTTCGGGCAGCGCCGGGAATTCCGTCCAATCCCGGATTGCTCGGGCCGGCTTGAGCCTTACTTCGCCGGCGCCTGAGCCGTCGCAGCCGGGCTCTCCTGGGAGGAGGATGCGCCGTGGAAATTCGCTGCCTGGGCAACGAACCAGCCTACGCCGGCAAAAATTGCCACCAGAATGGCTATTGCCAACGGCATTGGCACCTTCTTGGCGACCGGTTTGAGCCCCATCTCCTTGGTGTAGTCTTGGCTGATCATTCGGATCCCTTTTTGTATCCATCGTAGACTACAGCCAGTCAAAAATGTTGCATGGGGTGTGGACCCGATGGGCGGGCGATCCTCTTCCAAGAACACCTCGCAAGAGTTGTGTAAGTAAATAATGGACGCCATCTAAGAACTGTTCAGAATCCTTCGCAGATCTGATGAAGCCAATTAGCCTGCCTAAAGAATCAACTCCCCGGAGACCGCGAAATTCTGGCGACCGCGCCGGCGGCGAACTTGTTGCCGGGATCGATGCCCAGCGCCGTCTCGTAAGCGCTGCGAGCCTCCGGGACCCGCTTGAGCCGTTCCTCGATGCTTCCCAGGTAGAACCAGGCGTTGCTCTTGCTGAAGACATTTTGAGCCGGCGAAGCGAGGCCGCATGCCTTTTGCAGGCTGGCGAGCCCGCGCTCGATGCGCAGTCCGCTGATCGCAGCGGTCTGTCCATAGAGACAGAGGCCGAGGTAATTCTCCGGATTCATGGCGATGGCGTCCTCGCACAACTTGAATGCACCGGCATAGTCTTTGGTTCGGGCCGCAGCGAGCACGCCCAGTCTCAGGCCGCGGTCGGGATTGCGTTTCCGAATCTCATTCAGTTGCGCGGCGGCCTTGGAGCCGCTGCCGAACGGCCAGGGCGCCTGCGTGTAGAATTGGAACAGGCCTTCGCGCGCGTTGAGGTTCTCGGGATCGAGCGTCAGTGACTTCTCCATCGCGTCGCGGCCCTTGGTGGCATAACCCAGCGCCCGGGTGATGCTCGCGGAGCGGATCATGCCCGCGAATTCCATCGAGGTGCCCCCGTAGTCAGCGAGAAAGTGGGCATCGTTGGGCGCGATCTCGACGGCTTTGGCGAGCCATTTGAGGGCCTCCTCATAAGCGGGCAAACTGCGTGAAGCCTTGCATGCGAGACCGAGATCGTGGCAGGCCCCGGCGTTGCTGGGTTCCGCCGCGACAATCCGGACCAGGATGGCCTTGGCTTCGGAGTATTTCCGCGCCTGGATGAGGTTGCGGGCGGCTTCGATATCGTCCACGGCTGCGCATCGGGCCGCGACGGCGAGCAAGCCTATGGAAAGGAGAAGCGGGCGAAGGGGCATCGGTATAATACAGGTGGCAGGGGAAAATGTTTCGCGGCCCCTGTCGACTGTTTCTTGCATTCGCTGCGAACTCCCGTGCGTGCACTGAACTGTCAAGCAATGCCGCGGGCGGGCGGACTTGTTAATCCATCTCAATAGTGGGAGAATACGTCATGCGGATTCGCTTACCCCTGATTGGCTTTGCTGTCGTTGCCGCATTGAAACCGCTTTTGGGTGCCGACTATCCGCACCAGCCCGTGCCGTTCACGGCCGTGCGCTTCACCGGCGGGTTCTGGCGGGATAAACAGGAGGTCAACCGCACTGTGACGGTGCCGTTCGCGATCAGGCAGTGCGAGGAGTCGGGCCGGCTGAGGAATTTCGACTTGGCCGCGGAAGTCATGCGGAGGCGCTCGTCGGGCGAGAAGGGTTACCAAGTCACACCGCCGACCCTTTTCCCGTTTGACGACACTGACGCCTACAAGGCCATCGAGGGCGCCTCATATGTGCTCAGCATGCAGCCGGACGCGGCCCTGGAGAAGCAGCTCGACGGATGGATTGAGCGGATTGCAGCGGCGCAGGAGCCCGACGGGTATCTTTACACCTTTCGCACGATGCATCCGGACTCACCCGGGCACAAGTGGGTCGGCAAGGAGCGGTGGGAACTGGATCCCAAACTCAGCCACGAACTCTACGACGCTGGGCATCTCTATGAGGCGGGCGTCGCCTTTTACCAGGCGACGGGCAAGCGCACGCTGCTCGATGTCTGCCTGAAGAACGCCGAACTGCTCTGGCGGGTCTTCGGCGAGGGGCGGCGGCGCCTGGCGCCGGGCCACGAGATTGTCGAGATGGGGCTGGTGAAACTTTACCGCGTTACCGGCGACCGCCGCTGGCTTGACCTGGCAAAAGGCTTCCTCGATGCGCGTGGCCCGGGCGGCCCGGCCTACAATCAAATGCACAAGCTTGTGGTCGACCAGGACGAGGCCGTGGGGCATGCCGTGCGGGCGAACTACCTTTACTCCGGGATGGCGGACGTGGCCGCGTTGACGGGGGATGAGCGGTATTCCGCGGCTATCGGGAAAATCTGGAATAACGTCGTGGGAAAGAAACTATATCTGACCGGCGGCGTCGGCGCGCTGGCGAGTGGCGAGGCCTACGGCGCCGACTATGATCTGCGCAACGACGCCTACAACGAGACCTGCGCGGCCGTGGCGCTAATGATGTGGAACCACCGCATGTTCCTGCTCACGGGCGACGCAAAGTACATGGACGTGTTCGAGCGCACGCAGTTCAACGGATTCATCAGCGGGGTGGCGGTTTCCGGCGACCGCTTCTTTTATCCCAACCCGCTGGTCTATGACGGGAAGGCGAAGAACAACCAGGGATTCGCGGGTCGCGCACCCTGGTTTGGCTGCGCCTGCTGCCCGCCGAATCTGATGCGCATGCTCGCGTCGCTGTCAGGCTATTTCTATGCGGTGAAGGGGGACGAACTCTATGTGAACGGCTACGCGCAAAGCGACGCCGTGGCCTCAGTCGCGGGAACCTCCGTGCGGATTGTCCAGAAGACCGGCTATCCATGGTCCGGCCTGGTGAGCCTCACTGTGTCTCCGGCCGACCCGGCTAGATTCACGCTGAAGGTGCGCATCCCCGGTTGGGCGCAGGGCCGGCCTGTGCCGTCTGACCTCTATGCCTACGATTCCCCGGAGCAGCCCGCGTGGCGCGTTCGCCTGGCGGGCGCTGCCGTCGCGGGCAAGCTGGAGAAGGGCTATTTCTCGATAACGCGGGAATGGCGCAGCGGCGATGCGGTCGAGATCGATTTCCCCATGCGCGTCCACCGTGTGCTGGGAAACCCCCAGATCGCCGCCACCCGAGGGTTGGTGGCCCTCGAGCGGGGTCCGGTGGTCTACTGTGTCGAGGAGATCGGCCAGAAGATCGCCGCAGATTCGCTGGCTCCGCCGCTCAAGATTTCGACCCGCGACGGGCCGCCCCAGCTGGGCGGAGTTACCGTGCTGGAAATCAGGGGTTCGCGGTCCGCGCCGTTGACGGCGATTCCGTATTTTGCCTGGAACAATTGCGGGCTGGCGCCGATGGCGGTGTGGCTGCCGCAGTATCCCGGGTTGATTTCGATGGAATCCGATCACTGAGATAGCCTCCATCGTCGTGCAACGGCGCTGGTTTACCCGGTTACCTGCCTGAGCCACAAATTATCGTCTGGTTTGACTATCTCATACCAGTAAATAGCTTCGGAATGTGGGATTCGACCAGAACGACAATCAAGCTCTGGTGCACCCGCGGAGGTGGGGGACCAAGGTGAATATCGCGATGGCTCTCGGTGTGATTGTTTTTCTGGTCCTCGGAGGTTTTGGAATACTCTGGATGCGTTCGCACAAAAGCCAGGTTGCGAATGATGCCCGGCAGAAGATGGAAGACAGACGTTGAGCACGGGCCGCCAATTCTATCGACTCCGAGGTTGGAATGTCTTCGTCAACGCGCCCCGGTGATCACGCGTGCGCCGCGCTTGTAGGTCAGGTAAGAGTAAGTCCATTGGATTAGCACCGAGAGCCTGTTCCGGAAGCCGATCAGAAAAATTAGGTGCACGCTCAACCAGGCTATCCAGGCGGGATAGCCGCTGAATTGCAGCCGTCCCACGGTCGCCACCGCCTTCGACCTTCCGATGGTCGCCATGCTTCCCTTGTCGCAATACGCGAAGGCCGCCCGCTTCGCGGTGCCGGGTCCGCCACGGGCAAGTTCGTCGCCAATCACCTTCGCCGCGTGTCTTCCCATTTGCAGCGCCGCGGGAGCAATCCCGGGCACGGTGCGCCCGTTCGCATCCGAAAGAACAGCGAGGTCGCCCAAGGCAAACACTTCAGGGTGTCCCGGCAGGCTTAGGTCGGCCAATATTTTCAAGCGCCCTGCGCGGTCTGTCTCGACGCCAAGCGTCCGGGTCAGGGGATGGGCGGCTATGCCGGCACCCCAGATGATGTTGGCCGCTCGGATCACTTCGCCTCCGACAGCGACCTCTCCGTCGCGTATCGCCGTAACTTGGACGCCTGTCCGCACCTCGACGCCCAACTGCTCCAACTGGCGTTGCGCGCTTGCCGACAGCCCCGGCGGAAACGCCGAGAGCACGCGCGGACCACCCTCGACCAGCAGCACCCGCGCCTTGGCGGGATCGATCCTGTCGAAATCCTTCTCCAACACCGTCCGCGTCAGCTCGGCGAACGTCCCCGCCAGTTCCACCCCCGTCGGGCCGCCGCCGATCACGACGATTGTCATCAGCTCCTTGCGTTTTCGCTCGTCGGGCTCTCCCTCAGCCCTTTCGAATGCGAGCAGGATCTCCCGACGGATCTTCAGGGCATCGTCCAGCGATTTTAGCCCGGGCGCGAACCGCGCCCATTCGTCATGGCCGAAGTAACTGGTCACAGCGCCGAGTGCGAGCACGAGATAGTCATAGCTGATCGGACCATGGTCGCGCAGATGCACCTCCCGTGCGGCGAGGTCGCAGCGACTGACCTCAGCCATGAGCACCGTGAGATTCGGCTTCTGGCTGAGGATCGCACGCACAGGCTGCGCGATATCCACAGCCGAGAGCCCTGCAGCCGCCACCTGATACAGCAGCGGCTGGAACAGATGGTGGTTCTGCCGGTCGATCAGGGTGATTCGAGCTCGCTGCGATGTGAATTTCTTGCAGAAATTCAAGCCGGCAAAACCAGCGCCGATCACGACGATGTGCGGGAGTGGCTTG